>JBHENE010000001.1:0-38663 GCA_046262215.1 Chthoniobacterales bacterium
CCGGCACGTGGTTCTCGTCCACGACGACCAGGTCGTCGATGCGGTGGCGTTCGAGAAGATTCAGAACTTCCACCGCGAGTCGATCCTGCCGTACCGTCACAGGATTCAGAGTCATTAGATCGGCTACGAGGCGCTCGCCGACCCGCGAGTCGTTCTGAAAATGGCGCACGAAATCGCCGTGCGTGAAGATCCCCATCAGCTTCCCCTCACCATCCGCGACGACCGCTGCGCCAGCACGAAGGTCGGTCATGACTTTGAGCGTCGCGCGGATGTTTGCATCAGGCGCGACAAGCGCGAGAGCGGTGCGCGGGCGCATGACCTGATGGACGCGCAAGAGCAGGCTCCGGCCGATCATGCCCGCCGGGTGAAAACGCGCGAAGTCTTCCTTTTGGAATCCGCGCGCCTCGAGCAGCACCATCGCAAGTGCATCGCCGAGCGCGAGCATCACCGTCGTGCTCGAAGTCGGCGCGAGGTTCAACGGGCAGGCTTCCTGTTCGATGCTCACATCCAAAAACACGGCGCAGTTCTGCGCGAGGGTCGACGTGCGATCGCCGCAGACCGCGATGATCTGCACCTGGAAACGCGCCAGCGCCGGTAGGATTCGAAGCAACTCTTCCGTCTCGCCGCTCGCGCTGAGAGCAAGCACAACGTCGCCGTCCGCCACCATCCCAAGGTCCCCGTGCAGAGCGTTCAACGAATCAAGCACCACCGCAGGCGAGCCGGTGCTCGTCATCGTTGCGGCGATCTTACTCCCGATGTGCCCGGACTTGCCGACACCGAGCACGACGACCTTGCCGCGTGCTTCCACGGCGCTTTTGATTAGCTCGACGGCGCGGCCGAAATTTTCGCCGAGCCGCTCGCGCAGCCGTTGGAGCTCGAGAATTTCGATGTCGAGCACACGTCTAGCCTGTTCAAGATACTGCATCTCCTGATAAGTGTGCGTGGACGGCGAACACGCGGCAAGAGTTTGCGGCGCGATTCATCATCAAGGAACGCATATGAAAAAGTATCTTCTTCTCGGTCTTCTCATCGCGGGCGCAGGCGTCGGAACCGCCCATGCACAGAGCTTTAGCGCTCCCGCAAACCAGCCGAAAAAGCCGGTCACCGAGCGTCCGGTCGCGCCTGTCCGTCAGCGTGCGCCCGTTGGTGCATTGCCTCGGGCCACACGCGGCAATCCGATTCAGATGATCAATCCGCGGGCGCCGCAGAAGTACTACGGCACGCCTGACGAAACGGTGACGTACGATCCGAATAACCCTACGAGGGTGACCGGGCTAATTCTGTTCGGGATTCGTTGGTAGAACCGCTCCGGCGCTCCGTGAGCGCTCGCATTGCTGTGCCCGTCGAGTCATTGCCGGAGCGCGATGGACGGCCCGTGGTCGCGTCGTACTGCGCGACTTTTCTGAAGCCGGAGATGCTGCACATCTACCGGCAGATCACTGCGCTACGTCGTGTCCGGCCGGTGGTGATCGCGCGGAAACGTGAGTCGGCCGATCGGTTTCCGTTCGATGATCTCACGGTCGTGCCTAGACCGCGCACGCAGTTCCTCCGTCGCATCTGGTTTCGGCAGCTGCGCCACGCGCCCTGGACAATTGGGCGCGCTGAGACGCGCGCTCTCGCACAAGTTCTCGACCGAGAGGGAGCGAAATTGCTGCACATCTACTTCGGGCACATCGCCGTCCATTTGCTGCCGCTGATCCGGCATTGGAAAGGCGCCACCGTTGTTTCGTTTCACGGGGCTGATGTAATGGTCGACCTCGAGAAACCTGCATATCGCGCAGCGACGGTAGCAATGCTGGAGCAGGTGCGGCTCGTGTTGGTGCGTTCAGCGTCGCTCCGCGATGCGCTGGTGCAGATCGGTTGCCCGGCGGGCAAAATGCGAATCCAGCGCACCGGCATTCCTCTCGACGAGCTTCCGTTTTGCAGCCGCAGCTTCCCGCCAGAAGCGGGCGCGTGGCAGTTTCTGCAAGCCTGTCGGTTGATCGAAAAGAAGGGCCTCGCGACGAGCCTTTCTGCTTTCGCGATTTTCGCGCAGCACCATCCGCAGGCGCGGTTCACGATCGCCGGTGATGGTCCACTGCTCGACGGGCTTAAGGATTTGGCGCACGAACTCGGGATCGCCGAGCGCGTCGATTTTGCAGGGTTCGTGTCGCAGGGTTCATTGCGCGAGCTCTTCTACCGCTCGGACATTTTCCTGCACCCGAGCGAGACAGCGGCGGACGGGAACCAGGAAGGCGTGCCGAATTCTATGCTCGAAGCGATGGCGACTGGCGTGCCGGCGTTCGCGACGAACCATGGCGGTATTCCCGAGGTCATCGAGAACGGCGCCAGCGGCGTATTAGTCGCGGAGCGTGACGCGGGTGGACTCGCGCAGCAGCTATTGAACTACGCGGGCCAGCCCGAAGCGCTTGCTGCCATCGCCGAACGCGGCGCTGCGGCGGTGGCCGCGAAGTTCGAGCAACGCGCGCAGGTCACGCAGCTTGAGGATCATTACTTCGAGGCTATGGGCGCGACGCGAACGTAGTGTAGAACTGCTGCAGTTCACCGCCGATGCCGGCAAAGGAAAGCCGCTCCGTCGCAGCGTGTTGAGACTCTAAGATAGCCGTCGCGTAGAACTCGCCGTCTCGAAGCAGTCTCCTAGCTAACTCAACGAGTTCATTACCATCCCGGCCAGCGCCGCAAGTTGTCGGATGGCCAAGCCGATCGACGGCGCCGTTTCCGCCGACGCATGGCAGCCTGCAAAGCAACGCGTCACCGGCGACCTGACCAGGCACAAAACTGGTGTCCATTTCGAGGACGATCCGATGCTCTGCGACGACACGCAGATATTCAGCGTAGCCGACACCACGCGGCAGGACGCATAGTGCACCTGGCGCGAAGCCCAGCTGGGCGAGCAGGCGCTCACCTTTGCGCCCGTCGCAGTTGTAGACCGTTACTCGCGCGCCGGTCGTTGCGTTCAGTTCTTTCGCGAGGAGCAGCGCAGCTAGATGGTTCCGAGATGGAACATCGAACTCGCGCGTGCCGACAAAGATGCCGCGACGCTCGGAAATCGGTCGCGAAAAATCCCACGCTGCATCGTGCAATGGATAAGGCGTTGGGATAAACGCAACGCTCTCATCCGTTCCGCGCGCCGCCCGAAAGACATCTGCTGCTTCCGGTGTGGAAGCAATGCATCCATCGGCAGCACGAACAATAGCCAGAAACCGCCGCAGCTTCGCGCGGTCGGAGAGCTGATCCGCGATCTGGTGCAACCCGGTTTCCTTGAGCGAAACAGCGACCGTTCGCCCCGCCTCATGCAGCGCCGCGAGAGCGCGCTCTGATTCACGGAAATCGCCGCGCAACATCAACAGCACCGGCATTCCAGCTGATGCCGCGCGCTTCGTGTCGCGGAAAAATACTCCGCCCGTGCAGGCAGCGTAGGCGTGAAAATTCACCGGCGCGTGCGCTGCCGTGTGCGGAACACCCGCCGAAAAGTCCTGCTCAGCGTCGCGGCCGCCCGGGTTCAAGACCGCGAGCCGGAAGGCGCCGCTGCGCTCTGTTTCCGTCATTACCGTCGCCCGGTTCTCGGTTCTTCCGCGAGCGGATCGGTGCTTTGATCGCGCTGGTCCGGCACCCGTCGCGGCCGCTGGCGCTCACGAGGATTCACCGGTTGCGCCCGCAGAACCGGCTCGGCAGGCAGCGCGTCGACAGTAGCGTCATCGCCCGGCGCGACCGGCTGGGCGCGCAGAACTCCCGGTTCGTCCGGCGCCGTGAGGGTCGGGTCGACCCTCTGCGCTTTTTTCGGAGCCTCGACGACAGGATTCAGCGGCTTCGCTTCCTCCGGAACCGGTGGTGGCTTGGCGGTCGATTTCACCGCGCCATATGGGTCCTTATCGGCGAGGAGGATCGGACCGCGCGCGCCGACCGGCTTCATCTGCGCAGTGTCGACCGCGAGAGCCGCGCGTGGTACGCCAGCGTCCGGCAGATCACGCACGAGCCGGGCGCGCACATCACCGTGGACATTGCAGGGCTCGGTCGGCATCTGCTCCTTCGTGGCGAGTTCCCGGTAGGTCGTGTTGATACATTTGTCTGTCGCGAGCAGCCCCGACTTCGAACAAATCTCGACGCTCTGCAGCGTAGCCGGTTTCGCGATTTCTTTCGCCGGATAATGCGCGTTTGCGGCGTTCATGATGTCGACCCAAACGGGTAACGCGATCTCACTGCCAAAGGCTCCACGATAGATTTTTTGCGGCTTATCGAAGCCGGCCCACACGGCGCAAGTCACGTCACTCGTGTAGCCGGCGAACAACGCATCGGTGAAATCGTAGGCGGTCCCTGTTTTTCCCGCCGCCGGGAATTTCTGCAGGCCGAACTTCGAATATGCGGCGGCGCCGGTCCCGGTGGCGAGCGCGTCGACGAGGCAGGAATGCACTTCGTACGCGCTCTCCGGTTTCATCACAGCTTGTTTGGAGCGATCGCGTTTTGATTCCCAAACTGGTTTACCGGTCTTGTCTTCAATTCGTTCAAGGATGAACGCGCCGCCTGCTCGCGAACCGCTGTTCGGAAACGCGGTATAGGCAACCGCAAGCTCGGCCAGGGTGACCTCACTGCTGCCGAGAAACGTCGCCGGATATGGACGCAACGGCGATTTGATGCCGGCGGTTTTACACAACTGCACAACCGAATCGACGCCCGCTTGCATGCCGAGCCGGACGGTGGCGCCGTTCTTAGACTTTACGAGCGCTTCACGTGCGGTGATCGCGCCTTCGTAACGGTTGTCGGCCCGTTCGGGTCCCCATTCACCGAGGATGCCCGTGGTGCCGCCGATCATGACAGCGCGGTTATCGAGCGCCGAATCGTCGACGACGGTGCCGGGATAAAGTCCCTTCTCGAACGCAGCGGCGTACACGAAAGGCGTCATCGCAGTGCCCGCGGGACGCCGCGCTTGAATCGCGCGATCGAATTGATTCTGCTCGAAATCGCGGCCGCCGACGAGCGCGAGGATCCCGCCGGTTTGGTTATTCAAGGCGATGACGGCTCCCTGCAAATATTCAGGAACAGGAGGCTGAGTCGCCGGCGCGTTTTGGCGCGCAGCTTTCAGCCGCGCGGTGTAGGCCGCATAGGTGTCGTGGTTATATCCGGGCGCCTGTTCGGCTTTGTCGAGATTCGCGCGCAGCGAGGCCTCGGCAGCTTTCTGCATGTCCGCATCGATCGTCGTGCGGATGCGATAACCTTCGTTCATCGCCTTGTCCCAGCCGACCGCCGCGATCACCTGCTGTCGGATGTAATCAACCGCGTAGGTTTGCCCCTTCGAGTTCTGCCGATTTCCCACGACCATCTTCTCGGCTTGCGCCGCGTTGCATCGTTCCGCGCTGATAAACCCCAGGTCGCGCATGCGCGTGAGCACCACATTTCGGGTGTCGCGCGAGCCCTCCGGATCGGTCCACGGTGACAACCGATTCGGGCTCTTGATCAAGCCCGCAAGCGTGGCGCATTCCGCCACCGTCATTTCGCGCGCCGGCTTGCCGAAGTAACCGCGCGCCGCCGCCTCAGCTCCATAGCACCCGCCGCCGAAATAAATCCGGTTTAGATACAGCTCCATGATCTTCTGCTTGCCGTAGTGGTCCTCGATCCGGCGGGCGAGAAACACCTCGACGATCTTGCGGCGGAACGTCCGCTCCTTCAGCGCGAAGGAGTTTCGTGCGAGCTGTTGCGTGACCGTGCTGGCCCCTTGCCGGACACCGCCGGCGGTCGCGTTGCGAACGGCCGCTCGGAGGATACCAAAAAGATCATAACCGCTGTGCTGGTAGAACTTGTTGTCCTCGATCGCGACGACGGCGTTTACTAAATCCCGTGGCAACTGGTCGTACGGGACGGTCTCGCGATTCTCGACGTAGATTTGGCCGAAGATCTTGTCGTTGCGATCGACGATCACGCTGGCCGACTCCATCTTCTCCAGCTCGTTTAGGTCATACGTTTCGGCCTGGCGGCTGCAGTCGCTGGCGAGGATGAAACCGTAAATCACGAGCGCGAAGAGCAGCACCAGCACGCCAGCGATCGGGATGTAGAAGTGTGGCTTCTGATACCACCGCCGTTCAAACGTGTAGACGGGTGCGCGCGGCGGGAAAGTGACTGGCATGCGGGACGACGGTCAGACGAGGTGGTTGGGCGCAACTTTGGTGCAATTCCTCGCAAAATCCAAACGACAAAGGGAGAGACGGCGCCTCGTCTTCGACATTCAATGCGCAGCGTTCGACGTTGCCGCTCTGCAAACCGGCAACTCAGAGCTGATTGAGACTATTCGCGCGCGGATCAGCGCCGCCGGCCCGGTGTCGTTCGCCTGGTTCATGGAGCAGGCGCTGTATCATCCGGACCACGGCTACTACAGCTCCGGTCGCGCTCGGATCGGGCGGCAGGGCGACTACTTCACGAACGTGAGCGTGGGGCCGATCTTCGGACGGTTGATGGCGACTCAGTTCGCCGAGCTGTGGCGCGTGCTCGGCGAGCCCGCTGAGTTCACGATCGTCGAGCAAGGTGCGAATGATGGGCAGTTCGCGCGTGATGTTTTCTCGGCTGCGGCCGAGGTATCGGCGAGGTTCGCTGAGGCGATTCTTTATCGGATCGTTGAGCCGTTGCCGCTGCTGCGTGCGCGGCAGATTGAGATGCTCAGCCAATTCGCTGACCGAGCACAGTGGAGCGATTCGTTGCAGGAACTCGAGCCGTTTTGTGGCGTCCACTTCTCGAACGAACTGCTCGATTCATTCCCTGTGCATCTCATCCGGTGGGACGGGCGTGAATGGCTCGAACGACATGTCACTGTCGATGCTGAGGCCGCTTTCGAGTTCATCGACGCCGCGCCTTCCGAAGCGATAAGGCAGCAAGTCTCGCTGCTCCCCACGCTGTCAGTCGCGGACTACGAAACAGAGATCAACATCGCTGCTCTCGACTGGGTCAGACACGTCGCGAGTAAACTGCAAGAAGGCTTCATCATCGCCGTCGATTACGGCTTTCCGCGCGACGAATACTACGCGCCCCATCGCTCCAGCGGAACGCTGCAGTGTCGCGCGCATCATCGGATCATGCCTTCCCCGTTGAGCGACGTAGGGCAAGCCGACATTACTGCGCACGTCGAGTGGACGAGCATCGCGGAACGCGCAGGAGCCTGCGGGTTGTCCCTGCTTGGCTACACCGACCAGCATCATTTCATCACGGGACTGCTGGTGGAATCAGGCGCGCGTCTCCTCGATGACGGCGACAATAATCGCGCGTTACAGACACTGCTCCACCCAGCGTTCCTCGGCATGAACTTCCAGTATCTCGTGCTCGGCAAAAACTTCGATCGGCGAGCGAAACTCGCCGGACTACGCTTCGCGCGCGATCCACAGCTCGCATTGCAACTGTCAACCCGAGCGTAGTCGAGGGATCTCGCGCACGCAGGAGGCACGTTGCATGATCCACGCGAACGTGGGCAGCGTGGCTGCGTGCTTTCCGGAATCTCGCGGAACCTCTTCCGCGCTGATGAGAGATCCCTCGACTGCGCTCGGGATGACAGAGCGGCGATTACGAGCGGATGGCCAGCCCGACTAGATCAGGAACTTGCCCGCTTCCATCACCTTACGGTCGTCGAACCAGATGTCGAAGTTGCGACCCACACAATCAATGTGCGTCTTCGAAATCCAGCTCTGGCCAGTGTGCTCCGCATACGGATGGCCGAACGCGATGTGAATGCCCGGCATCTTTTCGTCCTGCAGGATGTTCCCAATCACATGCGTGCAGGCGGTGTTCGTGCCGACGGCGAACTCTCCCACCCGGTTGCTGTTTTCGTCCGTGCTGGTGTAGGCGCGGAATTCTTCAAGCAGCTCCTGGTTGTCGCAACGCAGGTCGCGGATCCGGTTCTCTTCGATCTCAATCGTGAGCGGCGTCGCTTCAATATCGCCATACTTCTGGCACAGATAATCCCCCACCACCCCGTCCACGACGAACGTGCCGTTGCTGTTAAATGGCGACGTGAAAATCTCGCCGCCCGGGAGATTGCCCCATTTGTCGCGCGTGATGATGCCGCTCGTCTTTAGCCACTTCAGCTCGGGCGAAAGGTCCGCCACGTAATTCGTTCCGGCCGGTGTGCGGCAGGTCACGCGTGACGTCATGCGCGCCATCTCGACGAGACGCTGGCTGAGGGCGTCGACTTCGAGGAAGTTTGCGCGCATCCCTTCCAGCATGATCGGGCGGGTGATGTTCACCATGTGCGCGTGGCGCATCCGGTGCTTGTTCACGACCGCGGTCATCTCGATGCGGGAGCCGAGCTCGCCGCGCTGCGTTTGCGCGCAGAAGATGCTGACCTGCGAGGTCGCGAGATCATCGAGGATCAATTGCGGCATTCCCGTGAGTGGCCGCGGCGCGTGATTCTCGAGCACGAAGACGGCGTAATCGGAGCCGACCAGTTCGACCTCATGCTGAAGCGCGGCGGCGATTTCCTGCGTCTCTTCGTCGGTAATAATCGTGATCCGCTCCTCCGGCTTCAGTCGGAGGCAGTCGCGGATCGCATTGCGTGCGCCGGGGACTAATTCCGGGTCAACGGCTTCGGTAACGAGACGGTTAGGCATGCAAAGAGAGCGCTCAGTTTGGGGCGAAAGTATGACTTGGGCAACCGGCTCTAGTTCTGCTCGGCGACACCCAATCCTTCGTAGGTTTCGGCGACAATTTGATCCACGACTGCCCGTAGATCGCCGGTTTGCGTCCACGTCCGGAGCTGACGATCGGCGCCAGTGCCTTCGCGCAGGATCCGCTCGATATGCTCGAACTCGCGTTTGCTGCCGAGCTCGTCGATCTCGCCTGAAACGAAATCGAGAATCTCGTGGATGAGACTTCGCGCGTCGCGTTCACCCTCCAGACCGAAGTCGATCAGCTTGCCTCCAAGGCCGTAACGCGAGGCGCGCCACCGATTCTCATCAATTAACCGACGTCGGTAGATGCGGAAGGTCAGATTCTGCCGCTGCAGT
Source organism: Chthoniobacterales bacterium (assembly GCA_046262215.1). Taxonomy (GTDB): domain Bacteria; phylum Verrucomicrobiota; class Verrucomicrobiia; order Chthoniobacterales; family UBA10450; genus JACCTI01. The sequence goes on from JBHENE010000001.1 coordinate 8,979, forward strand.
TTATGCAGGCGCACGATCACAGCCTGGATCAACGCTGCCATCGCGATGGTGTCATCGACGCGCGATTGCGCATCGCAGACGCGGACTTCAAGAGTGTCGAAAAACGGATGGAGCCGGATGTCCCACCAGATCTTCTTCGCGTTGTCGACGCACTTCGTTCGGACGAGCAGTTTCAGGTAATCCTCGTACTCCGAGAGACTCTCGAACGCGTCGGGAATGCCGGTGCGCGGAAAGCGCTCGAAAACTTTCAGCCTATAACCCTTAAAGCCTGTATCGCGACCGACCCAGAAAGGTGAGTTCGTCGAGAGCGCATAAATGTGCGGCAGGAAATAACGCGCCTGATTCATCACGTGAATCGCAGTCTCCCGGCTCGGGATTCCCACATGCACATGGAGGCCGAAGATGAGATTCGCACGCGCCACCTGCTGCATGTCCTGCACGATTTCCTTGTAGCGTTCGCCCTCGGTGATCAGTTGATCCTGCCAATGCGCAAATGGGTGCGTGCCGGCTGACGCGATCTTTAAGCGACTCGCGCCCGCGAGTTGCGCCAGGTGACTGCGCAGGCGGATGACGTGGCCGCGCGCATCGTCAGTCGACTGGCAGATCTCGGTCCCGAGCTCGACCATCGACTGATGCATCTCGGGCTTGATCTGCTCCTTGAGCTTCATCGTGCCGTCTTCCTGGAGGATCTCCTGGATATGCGAGCGCAACTCCCGCGTGTCGGGATCAACGATCGCGAACTCTTCCTCGATGCCGAGAGTGAAGACGTGGTCTTTCATGGGATTACCTGCTCCCAGTGCTGAGCGTCAGCCGAGCTTGTGCAGCGGCTGTTTTGTCGCGCCCGCTTGGATGAACTTGCCCCAGCTCAGATTGTCCTGACCGGGCACGTGCTCGCGCGCTTTCCGGATTGCCATATCAGATACGGCATCGACGACCCACTCGAAGTTCTCCTGACCGACGGAAGTGACTTCCGCATCGGGCGCCGGATTGCAGAAATCGATTGCCAGCGGAACGCCGTCACGCATTGCGAACTCAACGGTGTTGAGATCATAACCGAGATACTGGTTCAGCTGCAGAACGCCCCAGTGCACTTTCTCGAGCACCTCTTTCGGTGCCTGCCAGTCGGTCTGATAGCGGAGATGGAACGGATGCCGCGGCTCATAGTTCATGACCTTTACGTTCCGCTGATCGATGCAGTAGCAGCGGAAGTACATGTCGAAAATCACCTCCTCCTGCAGCATCATCACGAGTTGGCCCGTCTCGCTGTAGGCCCGGAAAAATTCGTCCGGATTGTTCAGCTTGTAGACATTCTTCCAGCCGCCGCCCGAGAATGGCTTGAAGTACGCGGGCCATCCGACGTAGGCGAAGATCGCTTCCCAATCCATCGGGTAAGCGAGGTTGCGGAACGAGTTGTCGCTCGTGTCCGGCGGCACCTGATGTGACGGCAAGAGGACGGTGCGCGGCACGACGACGCCGATCTTCGTGGCGAGCGCGTTATTGAAGAACTTCTCGTCCGCGCTCCACCAGAATGGATTGTTGATCACAGCCGTGCCGGTGAGCGCCGCGTTTTTGAGGAATCCGCGATAGAACGGCACGTCCTGTGAGATGCGGTCGACGATCACATCGTAGCCGCACGGTTCGCCTTGCACGACCTTGTCAATGCGCACGAACTCCGCGTGCATTTCGCCGCCGGCCTTTCGGTTAACCGCCTCGACAAAGGCTGGCGGGAAGCTGTTTTCCTGACCGAAGAGAATTCCGATTTTTTTCATAAAGCCTGCTGCTGGGTGAAAGTGAAGAGTCCGCAGACTACGCAGAATTCCGCAGATTTAAACTGCGGTATTCCCAAGGCCAGACACTTGGGCGCGAAGGCAGTCTGTGCGGTGAAGCATCCGTCGCGGATGGACAAGCCGTATGTGTTTGCTTTACCTGAATCGAGCGATGCCCGACCACACCCTTACCGGCAACATTCAGGCACACGCCGCCTTCGCCTCGAAGATCCTCGCGAACCGGCGTGACGTGCTCGTGTATCTGCCGCCGGGCTATCGCCGTTCGCGGACGCGACGCTATCCAGTGTTCTACACGCACGACGGACAGAATGTCTTCGATGCGGCGACCGCATTCGGCGGAAATGAATGGGGCATCGACGAGACCGCGCAGCGCCTCGTCGAGGAGAAACTGATCGAGCCGGTCATCATCGTGGCCGTGGCGAATGCCGGCAGCGATCGCATCCACGAATATGCACCGACGCGCGGCCGCATTGAAGAAGGGAAACGTACGCGGAGCAAAGGATTGCTGCGGCAATACGGCGGGTTTCTCATCAACGAACTGAAGCCGTTTATCGACGCACATTATCGCACGCTGACCGGGCCAGAGCAGACTGGGCTCGGAGGATCTTCGCTCGGCGGCCTGGCGACGATGGCGCTCGGCCTCTGGTTCCCGAATGTCTTCCGGCGCCTCGCCGTCATGTCTGCGTCGATCTGGTGGGACGATTGCGTGCTCTACAAAATGGTTGAACAGGTCGACGAAGAGGCGCGGCCACCGCTGAAAATCTGGCTGGATACAGGCACGCACGAGCCTGGCTGGGAACGCGCCGGCGTGTTACGTGATCTCCTGCTCGAGAAGGGCTGGCGACTGCACGACGATCTGCATTACTTCGAGGATCAAGGCGCGGAGCACACCGAGGCGGCGTGGGCGTTCCGGATCGATGCGGCGCTGCGGTTTCTCTATCCGGCGCCGCCTCCGCTGCTCGGCGGCGCTACCCGACGCCGGCTCCGCGCACTGACGGTCGTGCGACCGGCGAACGTCGTCGCCTGAGTTCAGTTGCGGGGCCGGGATGCGCGATCGACACTCGCGCGCATGACAGTCCGCTTCCGCTTCGCTCTGCTGGCGACAGCATCATTGGCGATCTCCGCGTGCGCGCCAACAACCGCGCGCTCGATGAAGAAAAGCGCACCGGTCGCCGGGGCCTTCGGCGACGCTGCTCCCTCGCCGGCGTTTAACGTCGCAGCAGCTTTCGCGACGCGAGAGCAGAGCAGACGGTCGGGAACGCCGATTCGGATCTTAAAAGTCGTTCGCAGGGAAACTCAGGTCGTTGCCGGCACGAACCTGCGGATGCGCGTGGTCGCATTGCGCAATGGCGCGACGCCCGAGACGGCGGACATCGTGGTTTATCAGCCCCTCTTCGGTCAGCAACAGCTCACTTCGTGGCGTTGGCTCGGGCGGTGACGATTACCCGGTCATCTCGACCGGAGTGAAACGAAGTGGAGAGATCCCGCGGAACTTAAGAGCGACGGCGTCTCCCTGACTTCAGCGGGGTCCCTCGACTTCGCTCGGGATGACTGCGACGGCTGCCGCATTTTCCTCGAAGTTGCCGAGACGACGGAATTTCTGATAGCGTTTTTCGAGTAGTTCATCCGTCGTCAGGCCTTTGACGCGTTCGAGATTTCGTCGCAAAGCGCTGCCGAGATGTGCCGCCGCAAGATCGTGATCGCGGTGCGCGCCGCCTTCCGGCTCCGCGACCACTTCATCGACGACGCCGAGGTGCATCAAGTTGTCGGCCGTCAGCTTGAGCGCCTCGGCTGCTTCGGGCGCATGACGTCGATCTTTCCAAAGAATCGCTGAGCACGCCTCCGGGCTGATGACCGAGTAGTAGGCATTCTCCAGAATCAGAACGCGATCGGCGACGCCGACGCCGAGCGCGCCGCCAGAGCCGCCTTCGCCGATCACGACAGCGATAACCGGCACGCGCAACGTCATCATTTCGCGCAGGTTCACGGCGATTGCTTCCGCGATGTGGCGTTCCTCCGAGCCGATGCCAGGATATGCCCCGGGCGTGTCGATCATCGCGATGACAGGCAGCTTGAATTTCTCCGCCAGCCGCATGATGCGAAGCGCTTTCCGGTAACCTTCCGGATACGCACAGCCGAAATTCCGACGCACGTTTTCTTTTGTGTCGCGGCCCTTTTGCTGCGTCACGACGGCGCAACGATGCGGCCCGATTTTCGCGAATCCGCAAGGCATCGCTTTATCGTCCCCGAAGAGACGATCTCCGTGCAGTTCCACGAAGTCGGTGAAGCAGCGCGCGATGTAATCGAGCGCGAAGGGACGCTGCACATGCCGCGCGATCTGCACCCGCTGCCAGGCCGACAGATTTTCGTAGATGTCGCGCCGCGTGTCGCGGATCTTCCGCTCCATCGACTCGACTTCAGTCTCAAAATCGAGCGAGTGCTCGTCCGAATGGCTCTTCAATTCCTGGAGCCGCCGCTGCAGTTCCAGGATCGGCTTTTCGAACTCGAGCGGATGAACGTCCATCGCTAATCTGTAATGGTGACAGGGGTCTTCGGATTCACAAGGCCGCTCAGCTCCTCCACGTCAGCCGGCAACATCGCCAACCCCGTCGGCGGAGGGGGCACGCCACCGGGCTGTGCGTTCGCGCTGGAAGGCTCAGCGTAGAGAACATAACCAGGCTGCGCGAGCCGGATCCAACGCGTGCTGCCGATGTATTCCGGGGTGCCGAAACCGACGCGTTTACCGTCGCGATACGCCAGGACTTCCGAGACTCGCGTCGCGATCCGCGGCGGCTGTTTCGGCGGGACCTTCACGCTCCGCGCATGATAGCGTTTAAAGAAGCCGCCGTGATCGAGCAGGATCACGTCCTGCGTCTTGCGTTGAATGAAAAGCGAGAACTCCGGGTGTGAGATGAACAGCTTGTCGCCGATGTGCAGCATCGTCCCGCGGAGGTTGTTCGTGCGCATGATCAACTCCGGCGTCGTCTTGGTTTTCGCTGCGACCCGCGCCAGCACGTCTCCGCTTTTCACGACGTATTCCTGTTTCTCCGGCGACGGATATTTCGAGAGAATGATCTGCATGTTCACTTCGCCGAGCAGATCTTTCGCCTCCTCGGTGTGCTGGCTGTTCGGATATTTCATCAGGAAAGAGGTCAACGCGCCGCGCGTTTCGTTGAGCTTCCCCTCCTGGCGCATTTGCGCGGCGGCCTGAAATTCCGGAAGGCTGGTATCGACGCGCGGCTCGTCCGGCGGCGCAGTGCCATCCTGTTCAGCGCGAACCGCCATCTCCGGCTTCACGATGATGTGATAACCGAAGAACGCGGCCGCCCCGAAAATGATGACCGCCAGCAATAGCGCGAAGAGCCACTTCATGAGTCAGCGGAGAGAGTCGCGTTTCGCTTCAGGCACGCGCATCGGGCGAACAGCGCGCTGCAGGGTGCGCGCGCGTCGTTCCTAGACCTGTTGGTCCTTCGTCCAGGTGAGGTGGCAGTCCTCGCAATAGAATTCTTTCGCGAACAACTTCGTAGCCAGAAGAATTGAGCTGATCGCCCCTGGGACTAACGATTTCCGGGGCAGCTGTGGATATTGAACGCGAGGCGACTGACACTGTGGGCAGACGATTGCGAAGGCGAGATCGGGATCACTCGGAGCCCATTCGGTCATCAGTTTCTGCGCCTTCGTGAAGTCTTCTTCTTCGACCAGCACCTTCATGTTGGCCTGCGGTTTCCCGACAAGCCGCGCCGCCTGCTCGTGCCCTTCATTGTGCACATCGGCTTTCACACCGGACTGCACCAGGCGGTCCTTCAGGTGCTTGGCTTTGGATGGTTCGTCAAACGTAGCAATCGTCATCATAACGGTGGTCCTTCGCTCCGGTTCCGGTCGATTTGATCAAACAACAACAACTCTCGCAGCGCAAGAAGCGCGGGGTTGAACTCCATCACTGCAGACCTGCGGGCGGGAACCACCGGTAGAGCATCAGATAAACGAGCACGCCCGTGACGGAGACATAGAGCCAGATCGGCATCGTCCAACGCGCGATTCGCCGATGTTTATCCCACCGGCGGCGGAACACGGGCACGAGGGTGATGATCACAAGCGGCAAAGTCGCGATCGCGAGCAGGACGTGCGTCGCGAGCATCGGGAAGTAAATCGCTGCGGTCCAGCCGCTGTAACCCGAGGACTTCTCCCCGACGTTTGCGTGATAGATCAGGTAGCCGACGAGAAATCCAGTGGAAGAAATCAAGGCGGTGATCATGCAGGCGACGTGCCGCCGCCAATGCCCGCGGCGGATCAGATACCAGCCTACCGAGATGAACACCGTGCTGATCGCGTTAAAGGTGGCGTTCAGCGCGGGTAGATCCGAAATCGTCATACAGCTGCGACAGTAAACGGAAATCGGCGTCGCGCCCGACAACTGTCATCCCGAGCCGCGAAGAGGGCCGAGGGATCTCTCGCTCGCTTCTACGTCACACGGGCTACCACCAGTTGATGCGCGTCAGTTATGGACTGCGCGGCGGGATCGGCATCACGACTACTCCGGTTGCGAGATCCTTCGACCGTCTTCGCGGCTCAGGATGACAAAGCGTCTTCGCACCCGGACTTTCGATGAATCAATACGCTAGCGAAGATCAGCGCGCTTGAAAACGTCGCCGCGCCGTCGGACTGAAACGGCATGCCGCCCACGTTGCTCGACGCGCCCGAGCGGCCGCGCGTTCCGCGCTCGCGGTATCGGCGGTGGACGTGGCGTCGCCAACTGGCTGCGAGTGGTCTGCGGCTGTCTGTTCTCGCGATCGTCGCCGCGTTTGCGTGGGGCGGCTGGTACCTCGCGAACAAAGGCTTCGGACGCGAGTGGCGCCTCAAAGTCGTCGAAGAACTGCGCAAACGCGGCGTGGAAGCTTCCGTCCGCCGGCTGACGCTGGATCCTTTCCGCGGCCTCGTCGCGCAAGACCTGCGCATCTACGATTTTAACAATCGCGACGCGCCGCTCGCCTCGATCAGCGAAGTCTCGCTCGACATCAATTACGCGGCGCTCCTGCACCACAAACCGTTCCTGAACGCGGTCGATCTTCGCGGTGCGAACGTCACGTTTCCGAACGCCACCAACGATCCGAACGCGCCGAAAGCGCAGCTCCGGCACTTCCGCGCTCACGTTTATTTTCCGCCGGAACAGATCTACATCAGCCAGGCCGAAGGCGTGTTCTGCGGCATTCGCATCTCCGCCACTGGGCAGGTGATTAAGCGCGACGATTACCAGCCGGAGCGCGAAGTTTCCGACGAAGAATGGCGTGAGCGTTTGCAGTTGTTACAACGCGCGGCCGCCGAGCTCGGCCGTTTCAACTTCGCGGGAGGGCCGCCGTCGTTGCAGGTGAAGTTCTCCGGCGACATCGCCCGCATCGAGCAGGCCCGGATCGAAGCGACGTTCCGCGGTGAGCGGGTGCAGCGCGCTGGTTACGAAATCAAAACGGTGTCCGCATCCGCCGAGTGGCGAGACCAGCAGCTCAGCATCCCGCAGTGCGAATGGTCGGATAACCAGGGCACCTTTGCGGCGGAGGCGAATTGGGATGCGACGACCGGCGCGGCTGAATTTCAGGCGCACAGCTCAGCGGACGCGAAGGAGATAGTCGAAGCGTTCGGGTTCGGCGAAATGGTCGCCGACACGACCTTTACCCCAGCGCCGACGATTGAGCTCTCCGGCACCGCGAACCTGTCTGAACAGCCGCCGCGCTACAGCGTCATCGGCAGCATCGCAGCGAACAAATTCACGTATAAAACCGTGCCGTTCCTCAGCTTCGCGACGAGCTTCTCGTGGGATGGCGAGCGCGCGATGTTGCGCGATGTTCGTCTCCGCCACGAAAGCGGCGAGCTCTCGGCCGAGCTGCTCAAGACACCACGCGAGTTTCGGCTCAACCTCGAGAGCAGCGTCAATCCCACCGCGCTACGCTCGATTGCGCCAGCCGGCCTGCGCACGTTTCTCGGCGAGTGGGAATGGCTCCGCTCGCCGGCGATTCGACTGGCCGTTCACGGACCGTCGCGTGATCCGCAAAGCTGGACTGGCGACGGCACGATCGCATTGCAACGCACCAGATTTCGTGGCGTTTGGATGAATAGCGCCAATGCGGATGTGCGTTTCGGCGATGCGGCCGTCACGTTCCAAGATCTGCACGTCGCGCGCGAAGAAGGCACGGGAAGCGGCACGTTCACCTATGACTTCGCGAAGCACGAAGTCCGCATCGCAGATGTGGTCACGACGTTGCGCCCGAGCGAGATGATCTACTGGATCGAACCGAAGTTCCACAAAGCGGTCGTGCCGTATAAATTCCGCGCGCCGCCGCATTTGACGGTGAACGGCGTCGTGCAGTTCCGCGGCGGCACGAACACGCACCTCGAGATCGGCGTCGATGCGCCGACCGGAATGGACTACGTCTTCCTCGGCAAATCGCTGCCACTGGAGCGCGTTCGTGGTCGCCTGCTGTTCACCGAGGATCGGTTGCAGTTGTTCGATATTGAAGGCGCCCTTTTTGGCGGCACCACGCGCGGCACAGCCGACATTTCGCTCGCGAAAGACGACCGGCATTACAGCGCCAGCGTGGCAGTCGACGCGATCGATTTCCCGCGCCTGACCGATCTCTATTTCAAATACGAAACGGCCCGCGGACAGCTTGCCGGCAATTACGACTTCCAAGGGATCGGCGACGACGCCCGCACAATGATCGGCAACGGCAAGATCAAGGTCGCGAACGGCAACGTCTTCGCGATTCCCGTATTCGGCCCGATCTCAGGATTGATCGCGGGCGTCTTCCCGGGCGCAGGCTACAGCGTCGCGAAGCAGGCGACGTCGAGTTTCACGATTCGCGAAGGTGTTATCCACACCGATGACTTCAAGGTCTCGGGCAAACTCTTCGGTATGCTCGGCCACGGCGACATCCACTTCCTCGACAACAAACTCGACTTCGACATCCGCCTCAGCGCGAGCGGTGCGGGCCTTGTGCTCACGCCGATGTACAAGCTATTCGAATATAAAGGCGAAGGGAGTCTCTCGAAGCCGAATTGGCATCCGAAGCGGTTCTGACGATGCCGAAGAAAACGAAGCGCTCTCCTGTCGCGCAAGAGCCGCCGCGCCGCGCCGCAGGGAGCAAGATCCTGCTCGGCGCGCACATGTCGATTGGCGGCGGCGCGCATCGCGCGATCGAGCGGTCGTGCTCGGTTGATTGCACTGCGATGCAGATTTTCGTGAAGAACAATATGCAGTGGTTCGCGCGGCCGCTGACGGATGAGGAGATCAGCGCGTTTTTGCGACACGCGCAGCGCTGCCTGCTCGAGTCGGTCTTCGCGCACGCGAATTACCTGATCAACCTCGCAGCGACGAATCCGCAGTTCCACGCGAACTCGTTGCGTGCGCTGGCGGAAGAACTCGTGCGCGCGGACCAGTTGGAGCTGCCGTTCCTCGTGCTGCATCCCGGCGCGCATCTTGGCGCGGGCGAAGAAGCAGGGCTCGATAAAATCATTGGCTCGATCGATGCGGTGCACGCGGTGTTGCCAGAAACGAAAACGAAGATCGCGCTCGAGACGACAGCCGGCCAGGGCTCGTGTCTCGGCGATCGCTTCGAGCATCTCGCGCACATTATCGCGAACGTGCGCGAGCCCGAGCGCCTCTGCGTTTGTCTCGATACGGCGCATATTTTCGAAGCTGGCTATGAGCTCGAAACTGAGGCGGCGACGAAGAAAACGTTCACGGAGTTCGATCGGATCGTTGGCTTGAAACATCTCGCGGCGCTGCATCTGAATGACTCGAAGACGGCGCGTGGCTCACGCGTCGATCGGCACGAACACATCGGGAAGGGAAAGATCGGTCTCGAGGCATTCCGCTTCATCATGCGGGACCGACGTTTCCGAAAAATTCCAAAGGTGCTCGAAACACCAAAGGGCAAGGAGTTGCTCGAAGACGTCGAGAATATGAAGACGCTCCGGTCGCTCGCGATGTAAATCCGAGTCGCGCCGTCGTTGCAGTCATTCCGAGCGAAGTCGAGGAACCCCGTGGCATGACCTGACGTTTCGCGGCGGGGTTCCTCGATTCCACTTCGTTCCGCTCGGAATGATGAACCTTACGCGGCGTCGTCTTCTTCGAGCCGTCGACGCCGACGCCGGCCAGCCCACAACTGGCGCAGCACGACGCGGTCAGATTCTTCGAGGCCGATCACCATCCATGCACCGACGTACACCGCGAGCAGCACCAAGCCCGACGTCAGCTCACCGCGCCAGCCGTGCATCAGGAGACGCAACGGCAACGCTGCGGCTATCGCGATCGTGAAGGCAATCGCCGGCCGCGCGAAAGCTGCCCACGGCCAATGCCATTTAAAAAGAATGCGCAGCTCGCAATAACGCAGCACGCCTTGGGTGACATAGGCGAGCATCATCCCAAGCGCCGCGCCCGTCGCGCCGAGCCACGGAATGAGCAACACGCTCGCGCCGAATTGCAGTGCGACGGTGAAACCGGAATTGATCAGGTTTAACTTCGGCCGCTGTATCATGATCACCGTCTCCGCCAGGCCGACGAAGCTGTTGGTCGCGTGTGCGACCGCGAGCAATGCGACCCACGTTGCGCCGCGATTAAATCCCGGGCCGAAGATGTTCAAGCCGATCCCGCCCGCGACGCAAAGGACACCCATCAGCGGTAGCTGCGCGGCGAGCACCCAGCGGCCAAGTTGCGCGAAGCTTTCCTCCATCGCGCGTTGATCGCGCACCGCTGATTGCCGCGCGATGATCGGCGTGAACATCGGATCGAACGCCTGCCGCACTTTGCGCATCCCACCAGCGATTTCGACCGACGCAACAAAGACGCCGATCGTCGCGAGATCGACCCCCGCCCGCGGTCCGAGGATGCCGAGCAACAGCACGTCCATCCGCATGATGAGGAGATTAAGAAGGCTGTAGATCGCGATCGGAGTCGAGAAGCGAAGCAGCGGCGCATAGACGCGTTCGGAGGACGCCGGGTGTTTCGCGAAAAGACCGCGCGCGAGCGTGAAAGCCATCAGCCCACCAGCAGCAGTTCCGACGAGGACAGCGACTGCCGGCGCGAGGTCACGCAGTCCGATCGCCATCGCAATCAGGAGCGTCACGATCGTGCAAATCGTCTCGGTGAAGCCGTGCGAATAAAGGTCGTGCTTCATCACCTTCATGCCACGCGAGACGCCGTTGCTGATTCGGTAAAGCGCGATGCCCGGAAGCGCGAGCAGCATCAGCGACGTCGTGCGGATCAACTCGGGTCGCTGACCGAAACGGGCGCCGATTATCTCGAAGTGAGCGATGCCGAGCAGCGCCGCGACCGTGCTGAAGAGCAGCCCAAACAGGACTGCGCGTCGCAGCAACGCGCGTGCTCCGTCCGTGTCGCTCGTCGCCTGCCGCGCTGCCACCAGCGCGATCGTGCTCGTCTCCATTCCGTACGTGCCGAACTTGCTCAGCAGGTCGGTCGTCGACCACGCGATGCCGAAGGTGCCCAGCGTCGCGGTGCCGAGCAGCCGCGCGATCAGGAACGTGAAGATGCCGCGGAAATTTGCGGCGACGAGGGCGAGCACATTGATGAACGCACCGCGCGCCAGCTCCGTGCCGGTGTGAGGCTCCTCGTTCGCGACTGCTTCGCGCAATGCTGCTTCATCGACTGTCGTCGTCATGACCGGGCTTGTGATGTAGCGCACGCGCGCACGCTTCGCACCCGTCATCCCGAGCGAAGTGAGGGACCTCGCAGTTGGTCCGGTGTTAAACGACGGATCGAAACTCACACCGACGCTGACGATGTGGCGCATCGTGTGGCACGAGAAAGCACACACTGCGGACGCGAGATCCTTCGACCGTCTTCGCGCTTAGGATGACAGCTGCGGAGGGCGCGCGGATAGCCGACCCAAAACGTTGCTCGCGATCAATCCGCCTTCACGCGCTCAATGTGCGCACCGAGCTCGCTCAGCTTTTCGTCCAAATGTTCGTAGCCACGGTCGATGTGATAGACGCGGCTGATCTCCGTCGTCCCTTCGGCCTTTAACCCCGCGAGCACGAGTGCGGCCGACGCGCGTAAATCGCTCGCCATCACCGGCGCGCCGGTGAGTTTTTCAACACCGGTGATTAGCGCGGTCGCACCTTCGATCTGCACCCGCGCGCCCATCCGCGTCATCTCCGCGAGATGCATGTAGCGCTGCGGGAAAATGTTCTCCGTGATGATGCTCTTCCCCTCTGTCGTAGAAAGCAGGGCGCACATCTGCGCCTGCATATCGGTCGGAAAACCAGGATAAGGCTCGGTCGAGATCTTGAGCGGCTGCGAGGCGCCGTTCGGTGTCACGGTGACGGAGTTCTCTGTCGTCGCGATGTGAAAGCCAGCCTGCGTCAAAGCATCCGTCACCGCGGTGACATGCTGCGGCACGACGCGATTCACCGTGACGCCCTTTCCGCAAACAGCGCCGGCTACCAGGAAGGTGCCCGCCTCGATTCGATCGGGGATGATGTCGTGCTCTGCGCCGTGCAATTCCTTCACGCCTTCGATGATCAAACGCCCCGTGCCCGCGCCTTCGATCTTCGCGCCCATCTTGTTCAGGAAATTTGCGAGATCGACGACTTCCGGCTCCGACGCCGCGCCTTCGATCACGGTCGTTCCGTCGGCGAGCACCGCCGCCATCATCACATTGTCGGTCCCGAGAACCGTCGGGCCCCACTTCCCGCGCAGGTTAATCACAGCGCCCTTCAGCTGATTCGTGAACATGCGCACGTTCCCGCCTTCCACGCGGATTGCCGCGCCGAGGGCCTCAAAGCCCCGCAGATGCAGATCGATCGGCCGATCGCCGTTCACGCAGCCGCCGGGTAATGAAACTGTCGCTTCACGGCAACGCGCGAGCAGCGGCCCGAGCACGCAAACCGACGCACGCATCCGACGGACGACGTCGTACGGCGCGACCGATTCCACCTTCTCCGCCGTCACGCTGACCGTGCCACTGGCCCGCTCCACCTGCGCGCCGAGATACATCAGGATCTGCAGCATGTAATTCGTGTCGCTGAGATCCGGCACGTGGCGGAGGACGCACAGCTCCTTGGTCAGAAGTGTGGCCGCAAGGATGGGCAGCGCCGAGTTCTTCGACCCGCTGATCTTGATCTTACCGAAGAGCGGATAGCCGCCGTGAACGAGAATTTTATCCATACCGCGCGAAGAGGAATCGTGTCACACCCGCATAATCGTGTCTCTGCCGAATATCAGCGTATTTCTGCTCCGCGAGGAATGCCGCGAGCCCTTCGGCCTGCCCGATGCCAATTTCAAGTGCGAGCGATCCACCCGGCGCGAGATGCTGAGGCGCCGCGCTGATGAGCTCGCGGATGATTTCGTCTCCACGTGTGCCGCCGAACAATGCGTTTTCAGGATCATGCAGCACTTCGCGCGAAAGAGTCGAGCGGTCGGTCTGCGGAACATAAGGCAAATTTGCCACGATGAGGTCGAACGCGCCTTCGACCTCCTTCAACAAATAGCTTTTGCGAAATCGCACCCGTTCGCTCAAACCCAGCCGTGCCGCATTTTCGCGCGCCAGCGCTAAACTATCGTCGCTAATATCGACGGCGTGCACTTCGGCCTGCGGCAACTTCGCTGCAAGACTCAGCGCGATGACGCCGCTTCCCGTTCCAACATCCGCGACCCGTAATTCCGCATTCCGCAATCCGCATTCCGCGATCAACATCTCCACCAGCTCTTCCGTCTCCGGCCGCGGAATCAGCGCGCGCTTATCACAGAGGAAGCTGTGGCCGCAGAATTCCACGGTGCCAAGCAGATGCTGCAGCGGCTCGCCTGTTCCTCGTCGTCGCACGAGCGCACGCAACGGTGCCAACTCTTCCTCAGCCAGCTCTCGCTCGAATTCCATGTAGAGGTCGATGCGTTTCCGCTGGAGCGCGTGCGCCAGCAAATGCTCCGCGTTCAGCCGCGGGCTCTCGATCGCGCGCTTCTGGAAGTAAGCGGTCGTGGATTGCAGAACCTCGAGCAGAGTCATCGGCGGGCAGCGGAAGAACATTGTGACAGCCGACGCCGCTTCCTCAACCCTGACGCAGGCCGCGTCGCCAGGAATTCTGACGCAAAATTCTCGCTGACTGCTACGATCGCGTCATGAAGCTGTTCTGTGTCGTTTTCCTCTGTGTTGCCGCGGCTTGTGCGCAGGCACGCGACAGCACGTGGCTATTATGCAGCAACGACTCGCTCGTCGTGAGCTCGCATGAGCATCGCGCGAGCGGCGGCGACGGCGCGCTACATCGTTGACACTGATCTTCGGAGTGCATGAGATGCGCGGGATGTTAAAGGATGCTGACTCCGGCAGAGTGTCGCTGAAAGCAGTCGGAGAAACGGGCACCGCGTTCAGCGGAAAGATCAGCATCGATTATCAAGCTAACGAGTTGGCGATTGCCGGCGTTCTAAAGATCGATGGCGAGCCTAACGAGATCAATGCTACCCTGCAGTGCAAAGAAATGTCGCCAGAGCTATAGGAACAGCTGCGTCTCGCATTTCGTTAACGGATGGAAGTGGCGCCGTGGCATTCTCAAAACCGGGCGTTACCGTTCACCACAACAATATGCTTTTGCACCGCCGGAGAAATGATTCAATCGCACGACCTCGCGCCCGGCACTGGCAACCTGCCGCTCTGCCCGACGTGTGCGCGCTTGAACAAGCAGGAAGACGAGCAATAAATCGTTAGCGCTGCGGAGCAACAGCTTCAAAAATGGCGACTGACCAATACAAACAGGCACTATGAGCGACACAAAGAAAAGTCTTCTTCAGGAATTCAAGGAATTCGCGGTCAAGGGCAACGCAGTCGATCTCGCGATCGGCGTCGTGATTGGCGCAGCCTTCGCGACGGTCGTGTCATCTTTGGTGAAGGATGTCATCATGCCGCCCATCGGCCTGGCCATGGGCGGCATCGATTTCTCAAACATGTACTGGCTACTGAAAGCCGGGAAAGACGGCGCCACTAACTACCCGACCGTGAAAGCCGCACAGGAAGCAGGCGCCGTCACTTTGAACTTGGGGCTCTTCCTCAACGCAATTATCAACTTCCTCATCGTCGCGGCGGCCGTTTTTGCAGCGGTCAAAGGCATGCAGAAGTTGAAGCGTCCACAGCCGCAAGCACTGCCAACGGTGAAAGACTGTCCGTATTGCCTGATGTCGGTGCCGATCAAGGCGACGCGCTGCGCGCATTGCACCTCGGAGTTGCCGAACGGCGGCGGCACTGCGGCCTAACGAGTCGACGGGCGCCCGGCCGACGACGCAGGCGTGCGGGATCCGACAGCTAGTTTGCCGCGACCGCGTTAAGTTCACGCATGGCGATGTCGTTAGTGTAAGGGTAGCCGGGATCTCGACGACAAAGAAAGCGCGCGGATGATCGGCACGGCTTTCTCTCGCAATCGCGTACAGCGCGCTTCAAAAAAGTGGTAAAGCACCGCGCTGACCACAACCGCACCGCACACGTCGAGCATGTAAATCAAAAGCGCCTTGGACAGCGAGCCAGTCGGTTGCCTAGAAAGAACTCGCTCGACGATTAGAAACATCGGGAGGTGGGCTAGATACAGCGCATAAGACCAAAGCGCGACCTTGCGAATTGCTCTGCTCCACCAAGTCTCGACAGGCATTTCCCAACCGGAACCCCACGGCAAAAGCAGCGCAAAACCAAACGAAACCAAGCTAAAGCGGAGGGTCCGCGCGAAGTACGAGTCGTCGCCGAATGCGAGTGCGCCATTCTCGATTTTCCACAGCGTGGCATACATCGAGGCGAGCAGGATCACTCCAATTGCCATGCTGTTCCACCGGGAACTCCGCCAAACGGCTGGGAATCGCAGTGAGAGCCAGGCTGCGAACATCCCGATCATGAGCGCGTCAAAGCGAAAAATCACTACCATCCGGAGGGCGTCGGACCAGTGCGCGGCCGGATCAACCGCGGCTACCATGCGGGCGGCGATGGAAAACGTGAAAAAAGCCGAAGCAGCGGTGATAAATACTGCGTCGAAGCGCTTGGACAATTTCAGACCCACCCAGAGCAATGCCGGAAACAGAAGGTAAAACCATTCCTCCACCGCCAGACTCCACGACTCTAGAAAGAATGAGATATGTAGACCCGTCAGATTCCGAAGAAACAGCGCGTGCGAGAGAGCTTCGGCAACGCCGACGGTATGATTGCGAAAGTGGTGCTCGACCCAAATGTTGATCACTAGGAACAGAAGAAAAAGAGGCAGCGTCCGAAACCATCGTCGGACGTAAAACTCAGCAAGCCTGTCTGGCTTGCCGAACGCCTCACCTTGCCGGATCAGAATTCGTCCGATGAGAAATCCGCTGAGGACGAAAAAGAGTTCAACTCCATAGAAACCGCCGTGGCCGAAAACGCCGAGGACATGAACCAGATACGGGAAGAGCACGCTTAAGGCATGCGTAGCGACGACGCTTAGGATCGCGGCTGCTCGCAAAAAATCTAAGCCGAAGACACGGTCTTTAGGTGGCGGCATGGCGATCGTTATCCACCGTGGCGACAAGAGTGATCGCTGGTCCGGGCGAGAACGATGGGTCATCTCTTATGATCTGGTGCCGAACAAACCCCGTCTGCTCCAGCATCTCGAACAGCGTTTCCCGCGTCGGCCAAAACGACGAAGGCGAGAGTCCGCTATACGGGTCTTCCCATCCAAATTCGCGGTAGGCACTTCCTCGGTAACCATCCTCCAAAAGGTTTGCCTCACCTTCGCGGGCGTAATGGGTCCAAAGAAAGAGCCGCGAGGATGCAGCCGCCAATCTCTGCAACAACTCCCAAGGCTTCGGCAGATGGTACAAAAGGCCAACGCAGAAAACAGCGTCAAACGATCCTAAAGTAGCCAACGACATCTCTTCAAGATTCTCGCAAACGAGTTCTAAGTTGTGCGCATTCACCGCCTCCTTTATCCAACAAGCTTTCTCGAAATTTGACGGCCGTCCTTCAATGGCAACGATTCGGGCCAGAGGAAGGTGTTGCGCGAAGACAACAGAATGGCCGCCTTCGAGTGCGCCAAGGTCAAGAATGCTTTTCGAATTTGGGAATGCATCTAGGAACTGCGTAATGCGCTCGTCGCCCTCGACAAAATAATCACCACCATAGCTATGGCCATCGACAATGAACTTCGTCGACCAAGGTCCGCGCCTGGCGAACTCCTTTAGCAAAACGTCTCGCGCGATTGATGTTTTCACTGGCGTTGCGGTTAACAGACGAACTAAATCGCCGCAACTTCCGCGGTTTACGCGGTGAGCGCTGACTCTTTGAGCCGCTCCTGCAGGTCGGCGCTCTGGAGGGAGTCGATCATCTCGCCGAGATCGCCTTCGATCACGCGGTCGAGGTTGTAGAGCGTGAGGCCAATGCGGTGATCGGTGATGCGGTTCTGCGGGAAATTATAGGTGCGGATCTTTTCTTCGCGGCCGCCGGAACCAATCTGGTTTTTGCGGTGCGCGGAATACTTCGCCTCTTCTTCGCGAATCTTATCCTCGAGCAGACGCGCGCGCATGATGCTAAGCGCCTTCACTTTATTCTTCTGCTGGCTCCGGCCGTCCTGGCAACGCACAATCCGGCCCGTCGGGATATGCATGATCTGCACAGCGGAATCGGTTGTATTAACGCCCTGCCCCCCCGGCCCGCCCGAGCGGCAGACTTCGATCCGGAGATCCTCGGGCTTTAGATCAATGTCGACATCGTCCGCCTCCGGCAGCACCGCGACGGTTGCGGTCGAAGTGTGGATGCGGCCTTGCGCTTCAGTCGCGGGGACGCGTTGCACACGGTGGACACCGCTCTCGAAGCGGAGCTTTCGAAACACGTTTTCGCCGGAGACTTTGAAGATCGCTTCGCGCAGACCACCGAGCTCCGAAGGGCTCGACTCCAGGTCTTCCATCGTCAGGCCGGCCGCTTCCGCGTATCGATTGTACATCCTATAGAGATCGGCCGCGAAGATGGCCGCTTCGCTCCCGCCGGTTCCAGCGCGGATCTCGATGATCGCATCACGGTTCTCGTTTTCATCCGGCGGGAGCAGCGCGATCTGAAAGTCGCGCTCCAGTTTTTCAAGTCGTTGCTCGAGCTGCGGAATTTCTTCCTGCGCCATCTGCGCCATTTCGGCGTCTTCGCCGGCCGCTAAGTTCCGGTTGTCCGCGAGCTGCTGACGCGCTGTCTGCAACTCCACCGCGAGCGCCAGCATCGTTTTCACGGCTGAGTGCTCGCGCATGATCTCGCTGGCGCGCTTGCGGTTCTCAAACAGCGCTGGATCGGCGATCTCGCGCTCAAGTTCAGCGAAGCGTTGTCGTTTCCGCTCAATTAAATCCTGGTAGTCCATTTCTCCTAGCAATCAGCTTTCGCAACCTCCGTACCTGTACACGAAGAACGGCGGTCTGGGACCGCCGCTCCGATCGCTCTGCGCAGCTATTTCTTGGTGACGCGCGTCGCCTTCGTGCTGCCGTAACGGCGCGCGAATTTCTCAACGCGGCCAGCGGTGTCGACGAATTTCTGTTCACCGGTAAAGAAAGGATGGCACGCCGCACAGATGCCGATTTTGATGTCTTTGCGAGTCGAACGAGTGTGGTAAACAGCGCCGCAGGCACACGAGATAGCCGTCTCGTTATAGTCAGGATGGATGTCCGTTTTCATGATGGAAGCGAGCCGGGAAAGTAGCGTCGGTGCGTCGCCCGCGCAAGTAGCGGCACGGTTGCGGGACGAATCCCATTGCCTTCGGCCGAACTCTACGTGACGAGATGTGCCGACTGCACAGATATGACTCTTGACCCTGACGCGATCCTTCACCGCTGGAACCGCGTGCTCGAGCAACGTGGCGCGTGCGCTGCGATTTACGATACGCGGGGCAACGTGCTCCGGACCTTCGCCGGCATCGAGGACGAAGCCCGGGAGCTCGCTGAAACCGAACTGGCTAACATCAGAGCTGGGCAAGTGGTCGCAATCCAGGTGGGAAATCATCCCGCATGGCCAGCGCTACTGCTCGGATGCTTACGTCGCGGCTTGGTCGCGCTGCCCCTCGAGCGCTCGATCTCTGCAAACGAGAGGGAGATTGCTCTCGCCACGTGCGGCGCAGCGGCCGTGGTCAGCACGAGTAACGATGGCGTTGTCGCAATCGAGACACGGGCCGCCGCTGTCATCAATTGGGACGAACACCAGCCGGTGCTGTTGAAGCTGACTTCAGGAACGACAGCTGCACCGCGCGCGATCCGGTTCCAATCGGCCCAACTACTCGCCGACTGCGATCAGATTTGCGACACGATGGGGATCGGTGAGAACGACGTAAATTTCGCCGTCATCCCGGCGTCGCATTCGTATGGCTTCAGCAACCTCATCACGCCGCTAATCGCGCGCGGTGTGCCAATGGTGCTGAGTAGCGACCGAATGCCGCGCGCTGTGCTCGACGACCTCAACCGCACGAACGCGACGGTGTTTCCCGGGATGCCCGTGTTCTATCAGGCGTTTTGCGAACTGGACGCCGTGCCCGACCTACCGCATTTGCGGCTCTGCATCTCGGCCGGAGCGCCATTGTTGCTGTCGGTTGCACAGCGTTTTCGAGACAAATTCGGAAAGCCGATCCACTCGTTCTACGGGTCATCGGAATGCGGCGGGATCTGCTACGATCGAGAAGCAGCACTGGTAGAGCCGGGCTTCGTCGGGCAACCAATGAATGGCGTCCAGTTGGAGCTGCTCGATGAGGACCCAGGAGCGACTCGCGTTTGCGTGCAATCAGCCGCAGCAGCCGACGGCTACTTCCCTCTTTCCGATGTCGCGAAGCTGGGACTCGGGGCGTTTGCGCCCGATGATCTCCTGGCAGAACGGGCCGGGGGTTTCGCGATCGTCGGTCGCACTTCCGACATCATTAACGTCGCCGGCAAGAAAGTGAATCCAGCCGAAGTTGAGGCAACCCTCCTTGCGTTTTCAGGTGTGCGCGACGCGGCGGTCTTCGGTCTCCGATCCAGCTTGCGCAACGAAGAAGTCGCGGCCTGCATCGTCGCTTCGACCACCGTCACCGAAGCGGTGCTGCTGGAGTTTTGCCGCTCACGCTTGAGTGGCTGGCAAGTGCCGAAGCGGCTCTTCTTCCTCGCGGCGATGCCAGTTAACGAGCGCGGCAAAATCAGCCGGCGCGCTCTGGCGGAGAGATTTGCGTTGTAAGTCGCTGATTGCGAAAAAGAAGACGGTCACTTCGATCTGACTTTCCGAATAGAAGGAAACGAAAGGTAATAACATGCGAAATATTCTTCTCACTACTTTGGCCGCGATTTTATTCGCGACCGCTTTCAGCAGCTGCTCTACCACGGTCAAGACCGATAACGGTCACGCCGTCACGACGGGCGTTCACACTCGGTAAGAACAGCGGCGATCAGAGTTCGATTCTCTGATCGCCGTTCTCCTGGTTCCGCGGCCCTCTTGCCCGCGACGGCGCCCCCATCGGGGCAAAAAATCCTTTTCTTTAGGCGTCTCGCGCGGCTAAAGGAAGAGGGTGACGAGCAGCTCGTCGACGATCGCTGCCGCCCCCGCTACTATAGTGAACGAACCCACGCCGACGGCTTCACCGTTTTCTCAAGCGCCCCACGGCCGAGTTCTTGTTCTCACACCGGACGAGCCTCTCGCGTACGCAATTCTCGCTGCACTCCGCGAGGCCGCGCCCGGCGCGCAGACGGACCTCGCGCGCAGCCTGGAAGAAGCGCAGCGCCTTGTCGGGCAACAGCATCCCGACCTTTTCGTGCTCGACGTCGATGGCATTCACGATCTCGGACAGGAGTTTCTCTACGACCTCCGCACGAGCCATCCGAGCGCGCGCGCGATCGTCCTGACGGCGGTGCATCTCGCGTCCCATCGCGAGCAAGCGGCGGGACTGGGCGCGATTCACTTTCTCGAAAAACCTTTCCCGCACGGCGACTTCGTCGACCTCGTGCAGGCGCTGCTCCAGCCGGGTGGACAACAGGACGGCGAGAAGTTTCAAGGCACTCTTAGCGATCTTCACATCGCGGACATTATCCAGCTGAAGTGCATGAGCGGAGCGACCTCGGTGCTGGAATTTACCGGACCGAGTGGAGAAAAGGCGCGCGCCTTTTTCGAGCAAGGCCAAGTGCGTCATGCCACAGCCCCCGGCAAAGATGGCGTTGACGCCTTTAATGAAATCGTCAGCTGGAAAGGCGGGATGATTTCCGAGGTGTCAGGAGGCGGTTCTTCGCCGCACACGATCGATCTCGATTGGCAGATGCTGCTGATGGATGCGGTCCGAAAGATCGATGAAAACAGCGCGCCTGGTGCAGAAGCCGGCGCTTCCGACTCCGCCTCTACGCCCCAACCGCGAAAAGTTCTGGTCATCGACGACAGCGCGATGCTGCTGAATTTCGTGAACGAAATCCTCACTGAAGCTGGCTACCAGGTCGCGACTTCCGCGACAGCGGAAGAGGGTTTGAGAGCGGCGGCGAGCGAGTCGCCTCATTTGATCCTGCTGGATTATCTCTTGCCAGACATGCACGGAGACGAAGTTCTGCGGCGCTTGGCGAATGATGGGCAAACGGCCGCGATTCCGGTGGTGTATATGTCCGGGTTCGGCGCCGATCTGAAGTCGGATCCAAAGCAAAATCCGAACGTGATCGGCTCGCTCAATAAACCGTTCACATCCGAGGTGCTGCTGACTACCGTCAAGACTCACATGCCTAACGAACCGTTGTCCGCCGAAGCATCACCGCCCCCCGCTGAAGTGGAATCAGAGGGGGGATGGGCACCAGCCGACAACCCCGATGCGCCAGCGATAGCGGAACTCGAAAGCACCAGTCCCGCCGAGTTTGCTCCCGTGGAAACCTCGGCGATCGAAGCCGCCGCGGGCGGTTCGAACGACGCGTGGTGGACCGCGGCGCCGAGTCCCGTCGCCGGCGAAGCGGCAACGCCTCTGGTGCCGGCGTCTTTCGAACCGACTGCGCAATTCGACGATCCGCCGGCGTTTACCCCGCCTGATCAATTCTCGCCGAGCACAGCCGCAGGTGAACCCGAGATCCCGGTTCCGGCAGGCGGCGCCTACTTCTGCGGCGACACGAGCTTCTTCTCGCTGAATTGGGCGCTACACACGATCGGCACGCAGAAGCTCACCGGCACACTGCGCTGCTTTTGGAAAAACGAGGCCGTCGAAGTGATCTCGCGCAACGGCGCGATCGTTCTCGCAACGACGCACGACCCAGAACTCTACTGCTCCGAAGCGCCGATCACGCTGGTGAATGTCGATGGGGAACGCATCGCCGCTGCACGGGAGCAGCAGCGTGCAACGGGGCGCCCGCTCTTCGTTGCGCTGGCCCAGGAAGGTCTGATCATTCGCGAGCCTTCGATCCAGCTCGTGCAGCATTACGGGCAGAAACTTTTCGCGCAACTTTGGACG
Source organism: Chthoniobacterales bacterium (assembly GCA_046262215.1). GTDB lineage: Bacteria > Verrucomicrobiota > Verrucomicrobiia > Chthoniobacterales > UBA10450 > JACCTI01. The sequence goes on from JBHENE010000001.1 coordinate 31,166, forward strand.
GCGTCGCGCGTCCGTTTCATGTTCGAGCAATCAGATGACGTGCCCGATTTCGCACGCGATCTGCCGGGGGAAGACGACATCGATCATTGGTCGCTGAATACCTTGCGCTTCATTCAATTTGGCGAGCTCGGCGCGCATGCGAATTTCGACCAGACGTCGATCCCCGCCTACACCCGCGACGGCTTCACCCGTGTGCAAAAGCTGCGACTCACCGTGGCCGAAGCGCAGTTCGCCTCGCAATTCAATGGCACCCGTTCCATCGCGCAGATCGCGAAGAACCTGCGCCTCGATCTGAAATTCGCCCGCCTTAATTTGTTCCGATTCGTGGCGCTCGAAATCATCGAATGCTGGCCGCCGGTGCTCGGCGCGAAACAAGAAAAACGCGGCGTCTTCGGCCGCATGTTCGGCGGCTAAGCTCGCCGCTCTGTGAGCGCGATGCAGCCGAAAACGCAGCCTCCCGCGTCGTTACCCGACAACGTCGTTCCGTTACCCGACCAGACGGAGCAGCACACTGAGCGATCGCTCTCCGCGCCCGAGGATTTCATTAATCGCGAACTAAGTTGGCTCGCGTTTAACCGCCGCGTTCTCGAGGAAGCGGAAGACCCGACGCAGCCGCTGATCGAGCGGGTAAAATTCCTTACGATCGTCAGTTCGAATCTCGATGAATTCTTCGAGATCCGCGTTGCCGGTATCAAGCAACAGATCGAGAGCGAGACGAGCGACGTCGGACCTGATGGCCTCACGCCGACCGACACGTTCAACGCCATCCAGCGCGTCGTGCGCGAGATGGTGACTGCGGAATATTCTCTCTGGCGCGACGAGTTGATGCCGGCGCTCGCGGAGCAACGGATCCGCATTCACGATGTCTCGCAGTTAAACGCAAAACGGGCTGCTTGGGCGCAGCGTTACTTCCGCGAAGAAGTCTTCCCGATGCTCACGCCGCTCGCGGTCGACGCGAGTCATCCGTTCCCGCAGCTGCTGAACAAGAGCCACAACCTGCTTGTCCGCGCGCGCGCCGAAAAAGGCGGCGAACCACTTCATGCGATCGTTCAGGTGCCGCGTGTGTTGCCGCGTTTGATCCTGATGCCGCGCGGCAAAGCGGACGACGAGCCGTGGGATTACATCTACCTCGCGGCGCTGATCAAACATAACATCGCGGATCTCTTCCCGGGCCTGATCCTCGATGGCGTGCATGCGTTTCGCGTCACCCGGAATAGCGATCTCTACATCGACGAAGAGGAAGCCGACAACCTCCTGCGCAGCATCGAGCAGGAGCTGCGTCGATCGAGCCGCGGCGATGCGGTGCGGCTCGAAGTGGAAGCCGATTGTCCGAAGGACTTCCGCGAGTTGCTGCTCGAGTTTTTCGAGCTGGGCCAGGCTGATCTCTATCGCCTCGATGGTCCGCTCACGATGACGCACTTGCTGCCGCTCGTGACAAATGACGCGTTCGCGAATCTGAAGGATCGCGTCTTTCAACCCGCCCGCGACCCGGCGCTGCCGCCGCACGCCAACATTTTTGAAGTGATGCGCAAGCAGGATGTGCTGCTGCATCATCCCTACGAAAGCTTCGATCCGATCGTGGAGCTGATCGAAAGCGCAGCGGAAGATCCGCACGTGCTGGCGTTGAAGATCACGCTCTACCGCACCAGTGCCGATTCTCCCATCATTGCCGCGTTGATCGACGCCGCCAGCGCCGGCAAACAAGTGACAGCGCTGGTCGAACTCCGCGCTCGCTCCGACGAAGCCGCGAACATCCAATGGGCGCGTCGCCTCGAAGAAGCCGGCGCGCATGTTGTCTACGGCGTCGTCGGATTGAAGACGCACTGCAAGGCCCTCCTGATCGTGCGGCGCGACAGCGACCGGCTGCGGCATTACGTGCATCTCGGCACCGGGAATTATCATCCACGGACCGCGCGCGTTTACACGGACTTCAGCCTGCTCACCACGAACGCGAAATTGACTGAAGAGGTCGCGATTGTGTTCAATACGCTGACCGGTCTCGCGAGCTACCCCGGCTTGGAAAAGCTGATGGTCGCGCCCTTCGATCTCAGCCAACGACTCACCGCGATGATCGAGCGCGAACGCGATCACGCGCTCGCCGGTCGCAAAGCGCACATCATCGTGAAGCTAAATTCGCTCGTTGATCACGCGATTATCGAGAAGCTTTATGAAGCGTCGCGCGCCGGCGTGAAGATCGACCTGGTGATTCGCGGGATCTGTTGCCTCCGGCCGAAAGTCCCGGGATTGAGCGAGAATATCCGCGTGGTGAGCATCGTTGGCCGATTTCTCGAGCATAGCCGCATCTACTATTTCGCGAACGACGGAAAGGCGGACATCTACCTCGCGAGCGCTGATTGGATGCCGCGCAACTTTGTGCGCCGCGTCGAGATTGCGTTTCCGATTGAAGATCCAACGCTGCGCGATGAACTGATGGACGAGGTGCTGCCGCGGTTCGTCAACGACACCGTGAAAGCGCGCGAACTCCAGGCTGACGGTAGCTATGTCCGCCTCCAAGCAGACGACGACGAGTCGCGCTCCCAGGCGCAGTGGCATTTCCGCGAGCGTTCCCGCGGCCAGGCGCGAAAGCTCGCGGAGTCGCAAAAAGCGCCCATGATCAAGCTCGCTCCCATGACCACACCCCCACGGAAGGACCGCTCGTGAAAAAAATTCTCGTCGTCGATATCGGCGGCACGCATGTGAAGCTGATGATCTCCCGCAGTGAGAAGCGGAAGTTCGATTCGGGCATGAAGCTGAGCCCGAAGCAGCTCGTCGCCGGCATCAAGGAAGCGGCCAGTGATTGGGATTACGAAGCGGTCTCACTCGGCTTCCCGGCGGTGGTGAAGGCCGGCAAAATCATGGGGGACCCGAAACATCTCGCGAAAGGTTGGGTCGGCTGGGATTTCAAGAAGTCGTTAGGCAAACCGACCCGCGTGATCAACGACGCCGCGATGCAAGCGCTCGGCAGCTATCGTGGCGGCCGGATGTTGTTCCTCGGGCTCGGCACCGGGCTTGGATCGACGTTGATGTGGGACAAAAATGTTCTTCCGCTCGAGCTCGGCGATCTCCCTTACCCCGAGGTCGAGCGCATCGAAGGTGTCGTCGGCAAAGAGGGTCTTGCGGAGCTCGGGAAAAAGGCGTGGCAGGGTGAAGTGCGGAAAATCGTGCAGCAGTTAAAGCGCGCCTTTATCGCAGACTATGTCGTGCTCGGCGGCGGCAACGCGAAGCAATTCACGACGCTGCCGAAAGGCATTGAACCCGGCCACAATCGGAACGCCTACCTGGGCGGCTGCCGCCTCTGGGAAACCGACGCGCGCACCAAGCGTCCCAAGTGGAACGTGCTCTCCTAGCGCAACACCGCGCTACTCCACCACGATCTTCGTCGGGTCGAAAGTCGGCACCGGATACTTCGGGTGCATCTTTTCCAATGCGCTCACGATCGCCTCTAGAAGGAACACATTCCGCGCCCACTTCCGGTCGGACGGCACGACATGCCACGGCGCGTAGTCCGTTCCGCAAGCGTTCACGACCGCTTCATAAGCAGCCTGGTAGTCGTCCCATAACGCGCGCTCCTTCAGGTCGCCTTCGTTGAATTTCCACAGCTTTGTCGCGTCCTGCAGTCGCGCTTCCAATCGCGTTTTCTGTTCCTCCTTCGAGATGTGCAGAAAGAACTTCAGGAAGGTCACGCCGTTGTGCGTCAGCAGCCGCTCGAAGTTGTTGATGTCGTCGCAACGATCGCGCCAAACCTCGTCGCTGATCTGGCGATGCACGCGCGGCACGAGCACGTCCTCGTAGTGCGACCGATTCCAAATTGCGATGGAGCCTTTTCGCGGTGCGGCGTGATGCACGCGCCAGAGGAAATCGTGATCCCATTCTTCGGGTGAGGGATATTTGAAGTTCGTTAGCTGCACGCCATTCAGATCGACGTCGGCGCAGATCGCCTTGATGGCGCCATCCTTGCCGCCGGTGTCCATCCCCTGCAGCACGATCACGACGCTGCGTTGATGCTCCGCATAGAGGACCTGTTGCAACTCCGCTAGTCGCTCGCTCAATCGCGCCGCGGTCTTCTCGCCGTGACTCTTAGAACCCAGCGGCTTTCCGGCGGGATCGACGTCGCGCAACTGCACGCGCGTGTCGGGCCCCGCCACGATGGCGCACTCCGCCAACTTTTTGCGGCGCGAAATGGGCTGAAGTTTGTCGACGCCATTCAGGTCCGCGTCAGCGGGCGTTCGCTTCGTGGAGTTTGGCATATCGCAAAGTTATCAACGCAGACGTGCTGCAACAACGAATCGTTCCCGACTGCGGATCCGCGATGGGGACGCGCTTTGGTGTTTGCTTCGCGCGCCCATTCCACATAAAGCCATGCCCCCTTCCCCCAAACATGGCGACATCAATTCTCCGCGCCCTCTGCGTCGCATCGATCGCTGTTTTCAGCGCAAGCGTAGCGTTTGCACAGGATCCAACTCCCACCGCAAGCTGCCGCGCCCGGTAAAAGCCTTACCGTTGTCACGCGCAAGATCACGCCGTTTGTCTTCGAGAAGAACGGCCGTCTTACCGGATACAGCATCGAGCTATGGGAGCGGGTCGTCCGCGAAGCGCGGCTCCCGTTTGACCCAGACCACGGCTACAAAATGGTCGAGAACGTCCAGCAGATGCTCGACGAACTCCGCGCCGGCCATGCCGATGCGGGCGTCGCTGCCGTCAGCATTACCTCCGAACGCGAGAAGTCGATCGACTTCAGTTATCCGTTCAAGGAATCGGGCCTGCAGATCCTCACAAAACAAAAGCCCGGCAGCTCCTTCGGAAAAATCGTGAGCAGCGTTTTCAAGGGTGACATCCTTTGGCTCCTCGGCGGCTTGCTCATCGTGCTCCTGCTCAACGCGCACATCATCTGGTTCTTCGAGCGGAAGAAGAATCCTCATTCGTTCCCGCAGGGTTATTTCGCTGGCGTTTGGGAAGCGATCTGGTGGTCGGTCTGCACAATCATCACCGGCGGTTGCGAACATTGCGCCGTCCGGTGTGCCCGGACGTTTAACCGCGATCATCTGGATGCTCGCAGGCGCGGCGCTGTTTACCTACATCACCGCCACCATCACGAGCGCGATGACCGTCGACACCTTGAACAGCGATGTTCACAGCATCGCCGATTTGAAGACGCAGAAGTGGAGCGTCGGCACGCTGGCGGGGAGCACCGCGCAGGCCTTCCTCGAGCGGCAGGGTCTGAACGTGCAGACGTATCAGGATGTCGACACAGCCTGTGCTGCGCTCGATGACGACAAGGTGCGCGCCGTCGTCTACGACGGACCGATGTTGCTCTACTACGCCAAGAACAACCCCGATAAACAATTCGGCGTGGTGGGCGAGCTATTTGAAAAGCAGAGCTACGGCATCGGCGTGCCGCAGGGCAGCCCATATCGGAAGGAGATCACGCGCGCAATTCTGGCGCTGCGCGAGCAGGGCTTCTTCGAGGAGCTTGAGGGCAAATACTTCGGCACCGGGACAGGCTCCATGACGACGGTCGCAACTCGTTAGGCAGCGCGCCCATTCTTCTGTAGCGAAAAAGCGCGAAGCTCACGCCGCGCTTAACCGCGAGGCGCGTCGCGCAGCAGACCGCGCATCAGTGATCCCTTCGTGTCACTGCCGACCGTCGTGCAGAAGTTAACCTCGCGCGCGCCACGGAATGCTTCCGGCACTACGATCAGCTCGCCGCTCCGACGGACCGAGGCATAACGTTTTTCAATCGGCAAGGATCCCGGCTTCACCGCTGCGACGACAGCGAGCGCGTCGAATAGCGGCCCGCCTCGTTCGCCGACGACCGCAGTCCAAAACCACAGCCAGACGCGACTGCCCCGCTGTAGAAATTGCGCGGCATCACCACCGGCGGCGAGCTGTCGGGCGTCGTCGCGGGTGAGCGAAAGCCGCGCACCTGCTTCCGGCGGGACGAGCGTGATCGGTATCTTGCTCGCGCAGACCGTCCGCGCCGCGGTAGGATCTTTGACGACGTTCGCGTCGTGGATCTGCAGCGCCCCATTTTTTCCAAACGCAAGCGCGCGGCCGCGTGTGCGACCACCGACGAAGATGAGTCGCTCGATTCGCGGGGCGAGTTCCGGATGCAGCTGCAGGAATGCGGCAAGGTTCGTGAGCGGCCCCAGGGCGACGTATGTGAGCTTCTGCGTCTGCAATGCGTGCGCTAATGCTTCTGTCGCGTCCGCCGCGCCCCTCAAGTCCCCCGCGCGACGAGCTCCACTGAAGACACTCGCTTCGCTCACTCCTGCAGCCGCGCCGAACCGCCGCACAATGTTCCGCGTGACGGCATCGGTTCGCGATAGCCCCGCGTTTCCATACGTCGTGCTGATCCCGGCGATCTGCAGTTGTGGAGAATGGAATGCGAGGATCAGCGCAAACCCATCATCGACTTCCCGCCACGGCGCTCCGATGGCGCAATCGGTATCGATCCAAACCGTCGTGGCCGACAGTCTGTCCGCGAGAAGCAAGCAGAGGAGAAACGTCGCCAGGCGCATCGGGTCACCGCCACCGTATCAACGAGCGCGCAATTGCCCAGCGTGCACATCGATCGAGCGCGAGCAGTACCAGGGAGGGGACTCGAACCCCTAATCCTTGCGGAACCAGATCCTAAGTCTGGCGCGTCTGCCAATTTCGCCACCCTGGCCTCTCGAAAGCGTTTCGGACACTACTCAAAGCATCGCCTTTGTCGCCCATCCGCTTCGCTCCCAATTGGCTGAAGCGCGAAAGCCGATACTTTCCCTGCGCAAAGATGACGCGGCCTCCCACGAAAAGCACGTCGCAGCCTAACGAACCGTTAGGCCTGCTCGCACGCACGGCGCTCAGCTTCACTGCGTGGACCGAGCGTTGGGTGCCGGATGCGTTCGTCTTCGCGCTCATCGCCACCGTCATTGTCGTGGTCGCCGGATTTGCTTTTACGCCCGCGACGGTGCCACAGGTGATCGATGCGTGGGGGAAGGGCTTTTGGGAGCTGATCCCGTTCACGCTGCAGATGGCGCTGATCATTATCACCGGCCACGTGCTCGCGAGCTCACCTCCGGTCGGCCGCATCATCCGCGCAGTCGCAGCGTGGCCCGCGACTTCGCGTAATGCGGTCGCGCTAGTCACGTTCTTCGCGATGACGAGCGCGTGGTTCAACTGGGGCTTCAGCCTCATTTTCAGCGCGGTGCTCGCGAAGGAAATCGCGCGGCGCATCGAAGGCGTCGACTATCGCGCGCTCGCCGCCGCCAGCTTTCTCGGGCTCGGCAGCATTTGGGCGCAGGGCTTGAGCGGGTCGGCTGCGCTGCAAATGGCTACGTCCGGTGCACTCCAGCCGCAGATCCGCGACATCGTGGCGGCTGGCGGAATCGTCCCCCGCGGCCTCATCCCTTTTCGCCACACGATCTTTCTCTGGCAAAGCGTCGTCTCCGTAATTGTAGAGATCGTGCTTGTCACGCTCGTCATGTGGCTGGTAACGCCGCCGGCGGGTCGTGGTAAA
>JBHENE010000002.1:0-16258 GCA_046262215.1 Chthoniobacterales bacterium
TTGCCGATCATTGGGCTGGCGAAAGAATACGAGGAAATTTACCGGCCGGGTCGCGCGTTGCCGCTGCAGTTGTCGGTCGATTCTGGCGCGCTTCGTTTGCTGCAGCGGATTCGCGATGAGGCGCACCGTTTCGCAAACGGCTACCATCAGCTGCTGATGAAGAAGCGGATCGGCGAAAGCATCCTCGATGACTGTCCGGGCGTTTCGCAGAACCGCAAGAATCTGCTGCTGCGGAAGTTCGGTTCGGTTAGCCGGCTGCGGAAAGCGAGCGTCGAGCAGATCGCATCGACGGAAGGAATCGGGCTGAAGCTGGCCGACGACGTGCATCGTTTCCTGCAGCGGCATTGAGCGGCGATTTACGAATCGCGCCGCGCTGCTATCTATTTAGCCCTTCGTGAACCGCTCTCTGTTCGTTTGGCTATTTCTGTTGTGTGCTGCTGCCGTTTTCGGAGCGGAGCCGACGCCGACTGCTTCGCCCGCGCAGCAGGAGGAGACAATCGTGCCGACGTACGAGACGCAGAAGATGGCGCGTGCCTACGTGCTGGATATCCCCGCGCCGCGAGGGCAGATCATCGACCGAAACGGCGCGCCGCTCGCGCAAAATAAGCTGAGCAACAATCTCGCGATCACTTTCCCGACGCCGCTGGAATTCTCGGACCAGCAGGCGATCTCGTTCGCGCATGAGAAAATCGCGGCCGCTGAGAAGCTGCTCGGGCGTCCGCTGAAAATCGCCGACGACCTGATCGTCCGGCATTACCACAATCGCGGCATTCTCCCGTTCGAGATTGCGCAGAATCTCTCCGAAGAGCAGAGCGACAAACTAAAGGGACGTCTGCCTGCGGCGATGATCCTGCGGCCGATTTACGTCCGCACTTATCCGAACGGCCGTACGGCCGGCCACATTATCGGCTACAGCGGTAAGACCGGGCGAAATCCGGATGGAATCATCGATAACCACGAGGTGCTCTGGCCCGAGACGGAAGGTCGTGACGGCCTTGAGCAGACGTTCAATGCGATGCTCACCGGGCAGCACGGCGAATACAAAATCACGTTCGACAAAGACGGGCAGAAGACATCGGAGCGGATCGTCAATCCGCCGGTGCCCGGTAACACCGTGGTCACGACGATCGATCTGCGTCTGCAGGACTTGGCCGAAAAGGCGCTCGAAGCGAAAGCGAAACGCGGCGCGATCGTGATCATCGACCCGAATAACGGCGACATCCTCGCGATGGCTTCATGGCCAACATACAACCCGAATGCGTTCATTCCGAACATCTCGGCCGAGAAGTTCAAGGAGCTGCAGGACGATCCGAATATCCCGCTCCTGCCGCGCGCCTTCCGCTCTTCGTATCCGCCGGGCTCCGTCTTCAAGGTGCCAGTCGGCATCGCTGCGCTCGAGACCGGCGGAGTGAGTGCTGACGATGAGTTTGCCTGCGTGCCGGCGTTACAGGTCGGGAACGTGACGTTTCACAACTGGAAGAAGACTGACCGCGGCTCGTTGAACTTCGTGCAGGCGCTAACGGAATCGTGCGACACGTGGTTCTACCAAGTCGGCATCAAGATCGGCGCGGATCCGATCATTTCCTGGGCGCAGAAGATGGGCTTCGGCGCGAAGTGCGGGATTCCGCTCCGCGGCGAAGTCGAAGGGCGCGTGCCGACCGATGAGTACATGCGCGCGACGCATGGCCGAAAATTGTTGAACGGCGACATCGCGAATCTCTCGATCGGTCAGGGAGACATGGAGGTGACGCCTTTACAGATGGCGCAGTCGATGATGGTGGTTGCGAATGGCGGCACTCTTTACCAGACGCGTCTCGTTCAGCAGGTGCAGACCGTCGACAACGGAATTGTCACTGCATACCAGGTGCGCGAGAAACGCACCTTAGCGATCTCGCCGAGCACGATCGCGCAGCTGCACGAGGCGATGATGGGCGTGGTGAACGGGCCAACCGGCACGGCGCATCAGGCGGGGCTCGATAACGTCGCGATGGCGGGGAAGACGGGCACGGCCCAGTGGGGTCCGAAAAAGAAGGAGCGGACGGCGGCGTGGTTCGCGGGTTTTGTGCCGGCGACGCAGCCGCAGTTCGCGTTCGCGGCGCTCTATGAAGGCGACGTCGGTTCCACTGTGCACGGCGGCAGTGCTGCAGCGCCGATGATCGGGAAGATCTTCAAGGAGGTCTACAGGACGGCCGAGAAGGCGAACGGCCGCGGCCGTCGCACGGTGCCCGCCGACGAAGAAGAGTCTGACGCTGAAGACGACGACTCGCGCGACTAGGCAGAGCTCGCCGCCCCTTTTGTCGTCCCGAGTGAAGTCGAGGGACCCCGCGGCGCAAGGCAATCGTAACGCAACGGGGTTCCTCGACTGCGCTTCGCTCCGCTCGGAATGACGGGCTTGCTACGCCGCGGCTAACTCCATCGTGCCTTTATATTTCGGCTCTTCGGCTTCGACGCCGAAGTTGTCGTCATACAGTTCCTGGATTCGCGCCATCTCTTCGCTCGTTAGGCGCGGTGTCTCGGGTGCTTTCGCGAACTCAATCAATTGCGCCTCTTCGTAGATATTCGGCAGCGTGGTGGCAACGCGGTCGTCTGCGAGCAGCCATTGCAAGGCGGCTTGGCCGAGTGTGCGATCAGGTCCTTCGAGGAAGCGCAAACGCTCCACCTTTTTGACGCCGTTTAGCAGCCAGCTGCGCGGGCGATGATTCCGATGGTCGTTAGGCGGAAACACAGTCTCAGGCGTGTATTTCCCTTCGAGCATGCCGGAGGAATGCGGCACACGGACCATGAACATGGTGTCCTTGCCGGCGTCGGTCGCCGCGTCATGCATCGCGCGGCCGGGATGCTGCTCGAGCATGTTATAGATGTGCTGCACGCTCGTGGTGTCGCGTTCGCGGATGCAGTTGATGCCTTCGTACATCCAGCCAATCGCCGGCCCAAGCGCAATGCCGTGATAGCGGATCTTCCCGGCTGCCTTCAGTTCCTCGACCGTGGTCCAAAGCGCATCATCGGTGATCTGCTCCATGTGAATATTGTGCAGCTGGAGCAGATCGATCCGATCTGTCTTCAGGCGTTTCAACGCGCCGTCAGTCGCGCGCCGGATCGCATCGGGTGAAAAATCCTGCGGGATCTCGCGCTGACCGCGGCCGCGGCTTTCGCCATGCGTGATGAAGTCGTAGCCGACCTTGGTAGCGACGATGATGTCGTCGCGCTGCTTCGGAAAGGCTTTGGCGATTAACTCCTCGCTGAAGCCGTTGCCATACGTGTCGGCGGCGTCAAAGAGCGTGATGCCGAGATCGAATGCCTTGTGCATCAGCGCGATTGCTTCGCCTTCGGTGAATCGGCCCCACCAGCCCGTTGAAATTGTCCAGAGCCCGAACCCAACCTCGCTGACCTTTAGATCGGTGTTTTTGTACGTGCGAAAGCGCATCTTCCGACATAAAGCGCGCCCCGTTCAGGCGCAAGATCACGAGCCGGGTGACATTGCCGCGAAGCTGCACTTTAGTGTGAGGTGATGGCGACCGATTTCAGCCGCTCGGGTCTGCTCATTGTCGGCCATGGATCGACGGTGAACCCCGACTCCAGTGCGCCAAGCCTGGCGCACGCGTCCGAGATTCGGCGACGTAATCTGTTCGCGGAAGTGCAGTGCTCTTTCTGGAAAGAGGAGCCGAGCATGCGCGATGCGTTGCTGTTTTTCGATAACTCCGCGGTTCGCGACGTTTATGTGGTCCCGAACTTTATAAGCGAAGGCTATTTCACGCAGACGGTGATTCCGCGTGAACTCGAGCTAAACGACCGTGTGACGGAGCGAATCAACGGCCAGCGATGGAATTACTGCGAACCCGTTGGCAATCACCGCGCGATGACCGAGCTGCTGCTGCAACGCGCGCGTGAAGTCGCCCCCGGCGTTCCCGAACGCGAGACCAGCCTCCTGATTGTCGGCCACGGCACGAGCTTAAACGATAACAGCGCCGTCGCCGCAAAGCGTGAGGTGGAGGCCATCCGGAAGATGGATCGATACGCGCGCGTCCTCAGCACTTATATGGAAGAGGCGCCACTGATTTCCGATTGGGCGACGCTGACCGACACGCCGCACGTGGTCGTCGTACCGTTCTTCATCTCAGACGGCTTGCACAGTTACCAGGACATCCCGGTGCTGCTCGGGATCGAGAGTGAAACCACCGCAGCGGCCAGCGCGCAGGAAGTCTTCCGGCGCAATCCGTATCAGGTAGATGGCCGCTTTGTGCATTACGCGAGCGCCATCGGCACGGAGCCGCAGTTTGCCGACATCATCCTCGAACAGGCGGAAGCTTTTGCTTGCGATCCGCACTCGCTCTCGGAAAATTTTGCGCGAGGGTTAGTCGCTTGAAAGATCCAGCAACGATCAAAATGCTGCAGGAACTCGGGGGCTTCATCCTCGCGGGAGCGAAAGGCACCGACGACGTGAAACAGATGGCCGACATGATCTGCGGCGCGCGTGGCTGGCGCTGGGTCGGTGTCTATAAACACACACGCGGCGAGCTCGCGATCGTCGCCGGCAGTGGCGATCAGCCACCGTGCTATCAGCGCTTTCCGGCGACGCAGGGTCTTTGCGGTGCTGCAGTGGAGTCGGGTAAAACGATCGTCGTCGATGATGTTCGGCAGGACGTGCGTTATCTTCCCACGTTCAACAGCACCTTATCGGAGATCGTGGTGCCGATCGTCAGCCAGAGCGAGCGCGTCGTCGGAGTGATCACCGCGGAGAGCGACAGGGTAAAGGCGTTCACGGCAGAAGATCGCGAAGTGCTCGAGCGTGTCGCCTCGTTAATGGGCCACGCATTTAAGTGAGCGAACCGGCGCCACGCGCGCCGCGTCCTGTTGACCGGCCAGACTGGCCGCAATCGCTGCCTTGTCGCATTGGCGAGATATTGATCCGCGAAAATTCTTGTGGCGGGTTCGCGCTCTGTCACCGCGACGATACGGATCGTGCTGATCTCGTGGAAACGGCGTCTGCGGAAGCTGCGACGGAACTTGCGCGATACGACGACGCCGGGAATTACCGGCCGTTGAAGACCGCGCCGAATCTGCGGCACGGGTGGCGCATCGTTGTTGCGGATATCGCAGCTGTCCGGCTTGCTCTTGATCTGTTTTACCCGGGTCGTGTCGCCGCGTTCGAAGCGCATCGCGCCGGCAAACTGCGGGCCACGAATTTTCGCGAAACACTCGAGCGCCAGACCGGGATGTATCGCGCGGCCGCGAAGATCACCGACGAACAAGCAGACAACCTGATCGGCAACTTCTGCCGCTCTGATGGCGGTTGTTTACGCACGATTCTATGGCGGCGTAATGCGGACCGCACGGTGGCATCGACGTTGTTGCCTCCAGCGAAATTTGACCCGCAGCATGACCAGGCCGGGCGAGGAGAGCAGGCGATCCCGCTGCTGTGCCAGGAGATCTGCAACGTGCTCGTCGCCGCAGCGCGCGAAGTTGTGAAAACCGCGAGATGATCGTTCGCGCGCGAGGGCTGTTGGCGATGAACGGCGCACCGGTCGATGACGGCGCGTTCGCCATATCGGGCGACACCATTACTGATGTCGGCGCGTTTCGAGAGGTTCGCCGCGCGAACACCGGCGATGTTCTGGATCTCGGCGAACGCGTGTTGATGCCCGGTCTCATCAACGCGCATTGTCATCTCGACTATACCTGTCTGCGGGGCAGCATCCCACCGGCCGCGTCGTTCTCCGCGTGGATTCGCTCGATCAACGACCGCAAAGCGGCGCTGGCCCCTGACGACTACCTAGGCTCAATCGCCAAAGGTTTTGCGGAGGCGGCCAGCTTCGGCACGACAACGATCGCAAATCTCGAGGCGTTTCCGGAACTCCTACGGAGCATCCCAGCATCGCCGCTGCGCACGTGGTGGTTCGCCGAGATGATCGACGTGCGTGGATCCGTTGAGGTGGCGGAGGTTTACGGTGGCATGCGCGACGCGATCGCTGCGATGCGGAGCGAAACGGACGCGATCGGCCTCGCACCCCACGCGCCGTTCACCGCATCAGCGGAACTCTATCGGCATGCTGCGACAGTCGCCGAGCAACACGATCTCCTCCTCACCACCCACCTCGCAGAATCGCGCGATGAGATGCTGATGTTTCGCGACGGGAGCGGCGGCATGTTCGATTTCATGCAGGCCATCGGCCGGCCGATGGATGACTGCCGCGAAGGCACGCCGCTGAGTCTGATGCTGCGAAACAAGGTGCTCGATGAGCATTGGATCGTCGCTCACCTCAACGAACTGACGGAGTCAGACTTCGAGCTGCTCGCGCGTGCGCCTAGATTTCAGATCGTGCACTGCCCGCGGAGTCATCGGTATTTCGGCCATGCGCCGTTTGCCATTGAACGGCTGCGTAAGTCCGGGTTCAGCGTCTCGCTTGGCACTGATAGTCTCGCGAGCAACGATGACCTCAGTCTGTTCGCCGAAATGCGGCAACTGCGAATGACGCATCCCGCGATTTCAGCGCGGCAGCTCTTTGAAATGGTGACTACCGCCCCCGCGAGAGCATTACGTCAGGACGATTCGCTGGGAAGAATCGCGGTCGGCTTTAAAGCAGATCTCATCGCGCTACCTGCTGCCATGGCAGGTGAAGAGCTCTTCGACGAGCTACTCGAATTCGATGAAAAAGTGCCGTGGTCGATGTTAAACGGCCGCGTTACGACCGCTGCATAACATTCTCGTTTTTGCTTTCCTTCTCTCAAAGCTGAAATATTCTCGCGCCTGCGACTATGGCTAAGATCATCATTATAGACGACGAGCCTGCGATGGTGGAGGTGATCGTCACGCTCTGCCGCGAAAAAGGGCATCAGGTTTTTCCATTTAATTCTGCGCCGCGCGCAGTGGAGCAGCTCGATGCGATCGCGCCGCAGGTGGTCATCGCCGACATCAAGATGGAGACGATGACGGGGTTCGATGTGTTGCGTCATATTCGCGAGCATCACCGGCAAACCGCCGTCATTCTGATCACCGCTTACGCCTCGGTCGAGACGGCGGTCGAGGCGATGAAGATGGGCGCGTACGACTACGTAACGAAGCCGTTCAAGATCGACGAGTTGCAGATGACCGTGCAGCGCGCGCTCGATTACCAGGCAGCGCTGCGGGAGAACGTTTACCTCCGCAAAGAGCTCAAGAATAAATATCGCTTCGAGAACATCATCGGCACCAGCCGGCCGATGCAGCAGGTCTACAATCTCATCAACAAAGTCGCCGACACGGACAGCACCGTCTTGATCCAGGGCGAAAGCGGCACCGGCAAGGAACTCGTCGCGCGCGGCCTACATTTTAACAGCAATCGGCAGCATCATCCGTTTGTGGCGATCAACTGCAGTGCGCTCCCCGAAAACCTGCTCGAGTCTGAACTCTTCGGACACAAAAAAGGCGCGTTCACAGGCGCTGTGGCTGATAAACGCGGACTGTTCGAAGAAGCGAATCTCGGCACGATCTTCCTCGATGAAGTGAACTCAATGGCGACGTCGTTGCAGACGAAGCTTTTGCGTGTTTTGCAGGAACGCGAAGTCCGTCGGGTGGGCGACAACAAGAGCTCACCAGTGAACGTGCGCGTCGTCGGCGCGACGAACGAAGCGCTCGGGCCGATGATGAAGGAAGGCACCTTCCGCGAGGATCTTTACTATCGACTCGCCGTCATCCCGGTTGAAATTCCGCCGCTTCGCGAACGGCTCGAAGACGTGCCGCTCCTCGTAAATCATTTCCTGCAGAAACAGGCCAGCGCCAGCGGCGGCGAAGCGAAAAAGATCGATCCGGCCGCGGTCGATATCCTCTGCCACTACGACTACCCCGGTAACGTCCGTGAGCTGGAGAACGCGATCGAGCGCGCATGCGCATTGTGCGACGACAACATGATCCTCGAAAGCGACCTACCCCCGGCGATCGTCGCGCAGGCGCGTGGTGAGAAGGCCGAGAAGGCGATCGCGGCGATGCCCGTCGGCCAAACGCTGGACGAATTCATCCAGCAACAGGAACGCGGCTATATCGACGCCACTCTCGCGCACGCCGGTGGCTCTCGTGAAAAGGCCGCCAGCATGCTCGGCATCAGCATGGCGACGCTCTATCGCAAGGTAGAACCGAAAAGCAAAAAGTAGCCGAACGGCTAACCGCGGGTCGCGTAGACCTTCAACTGCTCGGCGGCCTTTGAGACTTCCTCGAGCTGGCTCAGCGTCGCTGTCTGCCGCTTCAGGATCTCATCGTTCGCCGCTTTTAGCTGCAGCAGTGTCTGCAGTAGCGCTTTCGCGTTGGCGTCACCATCGACCAAGCCGGTGGGCGCAACGGGAGCGGCAACTGCAGTCGTCGCCACGGATGACGTCGGTTGGATGACTTGCTGGTTCCCAGTCTGCGCGTGCAATCCCGCGAGCGAGATCGTCAGCGCGTCAACCGCTAAAGTGAATTTTGCGCGCATACTTATCGAACCAAGCCCCGGCCGCTCGTAAAGACGCGCGCCTGCCGAACTGCTTCGGCGACGGTCGCGAGTTTCGCTTCGATCGTCGCCTGGTTCTGCGCCATCGCGACGTTTTGCGCCTGAAGTGTTTTCACAAGCGCGACGATTTGCTGGTCCTGCGCGTTGGCGGCCGGTTCAGCTGCACGAAACGACGACGCTGTGAAAAGCGAGATTGCGATGACGGCGGCAAGTTGTTTCATAGAGAGGTCCTCGTTTGCTAGAGCAAGTCGCATTCCTCTTCCGCTTTCCAGCCGTGCCGGGAGAAACGGAATTGCTGTACGGCGCGGAAATTGCTTGCATTTAACTGTCCCCGGCGCCTAGCCTCCGTTCATGGCCGGCCCCGGGATGCATCAGTCGCAGAACCTTTCACTGCAGCAGGTTCTCGCGCCGCAGCTACAGCAGAGTTTGCTGATCCTGCAGGCTCCGTTACTTGAGCTGCGCAATCTTGTTCAGCAGGAAATGGAGACCAATCCGGTCCTCGAAGAGCTCTCCAGCGAGATCGGCTCGGAGACCGCGGACGACACGAAGGCGAAAGACGAAGATTTCAAGGAGGAGTTCGATCAGCTCGCAAAGCTTGATGACGAATGGCGCGATTACATGGCGCAATCGAGCAGCTACAGCAGCCGCTCGCAGGATGAGGAAGAAAAGCGGCAGTTCTTCCTCGATTCGATCCAGACGCAGGAAACGCTCCAGCAGCATTTGATGGGACAGCTGAACCAAACAGTCCTGGATGGAGAAGATCGGAAGACGGCCGAAGTGATCATCGGTAACATCGATGACAGCGGCTTTCTGCAGTCCACGCCAGAGGACATGGCGATGAATACCGGCATCCCGCAAGAGGAGTTTGAGAACATGCTCACGCTCATCCAGAGCTTCTTCCCGCCGGGAGTCGGAGCGCGCGATCTGCGGGAATGTTTGCTGATCCAGCTGAAGCGCGAGGGGAAGGGCAGCAGCCTCGAATACAAGATCATCGCGGATCACATGCAGGATCTCGGAAAGCGCCGTTTCCCGGAGATCGCGCGGCGGATGGGGCTCAGCGTCGAGCAGATCCAGAAATGCGCGAATAACATCGCGCAGCTCGACCCGCGGCCGGGTCAGATTTTCGCGGAGTCGCCGCAGAACTACGTCTTGCCGGACGTCACGGTCGAGAAGATCGACGGCGAATATCAGGTGATCCTGAACGGCGAACAGATCCCGCACCTTCGGATCAGCAACACCTACAAGGACATCATGTCCGGCGACGGCAGCGGCAATGAGGTGAAGGATTACATCCGCGATAAAATCCGGAGCGGTAAATTCCTGATCAAGTCGATCCACCAGCGGCAGCAGACGATCTCAAATATTGCGCACGAGATTGTGAAGAGGCAGCGGGAGTTCCTCGAGCAGGGCTCCGCGCATTTGAAACCGATGACGATGGTGCAGATCGCGGACATCGTCGGCGTGCACGAGACAACGGTCAGTCGCGCGATCTCCGGAAAATACATGTCCACACCGCAAGGTGTTTATGAGATGAAGTATTTCTTCACGCCCGGCTATCAGACCTCCACGGGAGAGGCGATGAGTAACACGAGCGTAAAGGAGGCGATCCTGGACCTCGTCAAAAACGAGGACGGCAGTGCGCCGCTGAGTGACAAAGAGATCGTCGAGATCCTGAGCAATCGCGGCATCCCGATCGCGCGCCGGACTGTGGCGAAATACCGGACTGAGCTGAACATCCTGCCGAGCAACATGCGGCGGAAGTACTAGCGCGATTTCTTCGCTGCGACTGCGGCTTGCCGAGAGCGGCGCTTCCGGAGATCGTCGAGGCATGAACGCATCGCTCCGCGCCGCCATCATCGCTGATTGGCGTGGACTGCCGGAGCGCAAGGCGCGTGCGGACCGATGGCATGCGCCCGGTGATCTGCTGCCCGCCCTGATGCAGAAGCTGGGGCTGAAAGAGCGGCTGCACGAAACGGAAGTGATCGAGGCGTGGGCACAGATGGTGGGACCGTTCATCGCGGCACATTCCGCACCGATGAGCCTGCGCGAAGGCGTGCTCTACGTCCGCGTCCTGCAGCCGGCGCTGCACTATCAGCTCGAGCAAATTTCAAAGACCGAGATTCTGCGCAAACTGAAGCAGCGCTTCGGGGCGAAGGTGGTGCGCGACGTGCGTTTCCGCGTCGGCTGATCGATGCAACGGGACGAAATTCGGATCGAAGAACTCACGGTCGAAGCGATGATCGGTGTATCCGATCTTGAACGGAAGAACCCACAGCGGCTCGTCTTTTCGATCCGGCTCGTGCCGAAGCACGGCTTCCGTAACTTGCACGACGAGCTGCAACGCACCGTTGATTACGCAGCCGTCGTCGAGGAAGTCCGGATTTTCGTGCGTGAGCGCACCGTCAAACTTATCGAGACATTAGCCGACGAAGTCGCGGCGCATCTGCTGAAACAGTTCGAACTCGCTGAGGTAGAGATCGAGCTGCGGAAGTTTATCCTCCCCGAGACAAAGCATGTCAGTGTCCGCGTGATTCGCTTTTCGACAGCGCTCTCATAATCTTCCGCCGTGCAATTGAGCGAACACGCGCAGGCTGATCGCCAGGAGTGGCGAACGATCTCGACCGACCTGCATTT
Organism: Chthoniobacterales bacterium; assembly: GCA_046262215.1. Taxonomy (GTDB): domain Bacteria; phylum Verrucomicrobiota; class Verrucomicrobiia; order Chthoniobacterales; family UBA10450; genus JACCTI01. Next base: position 11,091 of record JBHENE010000002.1, read on the forward strand.
CGAAAACGCTCATCTCTCCGTGACGACAGAAGAAGTGCGCAGTCCGGCACGGCCGCGTGCTCACCGCTGGACCGTCGTTCGGCGGAAACGCACCGTGATCATCGCGCCAATGACTGCTGATGGTGAGCTCGTGCTGATCCGTCAGGAACGGGTTCCGATTCGCGCGGCGATCTGGGAAGTGCCGGCCGGGCAGGTGGACGACAGCGCAGAAGAGGAGCCAGATGAACTCGCTGCCGTCGCCCTGCGCGAGTTGCGCGAAGAAACGGGCTACGAGCTCGCACCTCGCGGAGAACTGCTGGCACTCGGCGATTTCTTTTCGTCGCCCGGATTCACGGATGAACGCGGCTACTTCTTCCTCGCACGACCCGTTGAGATTAGCGCTGCAGGCGCGGCTCACCAGGAGTCCGAATCGATTCTAGGATGCCGCAGCTTCAGTGCGGCGGAGCTCACCACAATGATCGCGCGCAACGAAATCCGCGACGCCAATACCCTCAGCATCTGCGCGAAGCTTGTCGCTCGCGGTCTGCTGTCGCTCGCTACAACCTGATGGCACTCCGCAACTTCTTTAAATTCCGCGAGGTACCGGACTCCGATTCGGCGAAGCCGTTTCTCGAGCATCTGGAGGACCTGCGTTGGACCGTCGTGAAGATGGCGATCACCCTCTTCGTCTCGATGATTCTCTGTTTCGCCTTTCGCGAGCAGCTCGTGCACATCATGCAGCGCCCGATGCACGACGTTGACCCGAAGATGGGTGCACTGCGTGCCCTGGGCATCACCGACTCGATCACGATTTCATTCAGCCTCGCGTTCTACGCCGGGATCGTGCTCTCCTTCCCGCTGCTCCTCTATTTTTTGGCGAAGTTCGTTCTGCCGGCTTTGACCGCAGTCGAGAAACGCCTGCTGCTGCCGGCCATCGCGGTGAGCTTCGCGCTGTTCCTGGTCGGCGTGGCGTTCTGCTACTTTTGGCTATTGCCAAAGACGATCCTGTTCTTCTTCAACGACACCGAATCTCTCGGTTGGCAGCCAGCATGGACGGTGCAGGAATATTACTCCTTCGTGACCCGTTTCGTCATCGGCTTCGGTCTCGCGTTTGAACTTCCGATCGTCGTGCTCGCGCTCGTCCGTTTCGGATTGATCACGTATGAGTTCATGTCGAAGACGCGTCCGTACGCTGTCGTCCTCATCTTCATTCTCGCGGCCGTCATCACGCCTACGCCTGACATGTTAACGATGCTGGCGATGGGCGGGCCGATGTATCTGCTATACGAAAGCTGCATCTGGATTGCGTGGTTTATGCGCGCGAAAGCCGCGAAGCTCACCGAAAGCTAGCGCGTGGATTCCGCTCTCGCCGTTTACAACCTGCTCTTCGCCGCGTTCGCGTTCGTGACCGGCGCCGTTGTCGGCTCTTTCTTGAACGTCTGCATCTACCGGTTGCCGCTGGATCTTTCAGTCAATCAGCCGCGCCGCTCGTTCTGTCCATCGTGCAAGAAACAGCTCACGTGGAAGGAGAACATCCCGTTGCTCAGTTGGATGTTTTTGCGCGGGCGCTGCGCGAATTGCGGCAGCCGCATTTCGTTCCGCTATTTCGCGGTCGAGCTCCTAACGGGCATTTTGTTTCTAGCGCTCTGGCTGCAGTTCCCGTGGGACGTAGCGATCGCCTACTGGCTGTTCGGTTCGTTGCTGGTGGTCGCGACGTTTGTCGACTTCGAGCACTTCATCATCCCGGATGAGGTGACAATCGGCGGCACCGTCGCCGGCATCCTCGCGAGCCTCATCGTCCCCGCTTTGATGGACACGCCGAACCGTCTGACCGCGCTCGGGCTTTCAATCTTCTCCGCTGCGCTTGGATACGGATTGCTGTGGCTGGTGCTGGAAGGCGGCAAGCTCGTGTTCGGGAAGAAGAAGATCCGGCTCGACACGCCGACGCCTTTTACCTGGACGCGTAACGGCGACGATGCGGACTTCGTGGTCGGCGAAGAGCGTGGACTGTGGAGCGATCACTTCGCGCGCGAGAGCGATCAGCTTTTGCTGCTCTGCGATGAAGCGGTCGTCGATGACCGAAACGTCGCCGCGACGACGCTGCGGTTTCACTACAATCGGGTAAATGTTGAGGGCGAAGAAATGCAGCTGGATCAGCTGCACGTCATTCGAGGCGTCGTGCGCGAGCTGCAGATTCCGCGCGAAGCGATGGGGCGCGGTGACCTCAAGTTCCTCGCGTGCATCGGTGCCTTTCTTGGCTGGCAGGCGGTGCTCTTCAGCGTGTTCGCAGGGTCATTGCTCGGCTCGCTCGTCGGGATCGTTACGATGTTGATCGGCAAGCGCGTCTGGTCAGCGAAGCTACCGTTCGGGCCGTATTTGGCAGCCGGCGCGCTTGTCTGGTTGTTCTTCGGGCACGCCCTGCTGCGGTGGTATTCAGGCCTGCTCAACGTCTAATGCTGCCGGCTGTCTCGAACCCGAGTGACGTCTCGCACGGTGAGGCAGCTGCACGAGTTGCTGCGCGTTTTTCGTCGCGGCCGTTGCGCGGCTATGTCGCACATAAGCTCAGGTCTGATTCCGTTTTTCAGCTCGCCTACAAGCTACTTCGTGAGTCTAGCCGACCGATTCTTGATGTCGGTTGTGGCGTTGGTTTGCTCGCGTTGTACCTGCGCGAGCGCGGTCTCGGGCAGGCGATCACCGGCGTCGATATCGACCAACGTAAGATCGAGCGCGGTCGAGCGGCAGTAGCGGCTGGCGGTTACCAAGACGTGCAACTGTTGCATGGAAACGTCATCGCGGACGTGCCGAGCGCGCGCGGCGACATCGTGCTTTTCGATGTGCTGCACTATCTGCCGGACGGCGAGCAAACAGCGATCCTGGCCGAACTCGCACAGCGCGTGACCCCTGGCGGGATGCTGCTGCTGCGCGACTGCACCAATGATGGCTCCGCTCGCTTCCAGGCGACCTATGTCGCGGAACGTTTCGCACAAGCGGTTGCCTGGAATTGGCGCACGCCACTGAATTTTCCGACCTTCGAATCGATCAGCAGCGCCTTCGACGAGGCTGAGTTTACGCGCGAGATCCGCACCGCGTGGGACCGCACGCCGTTCAACAACCGGCTCTTTATCTTCCGTCGCGAGCAATCCCCAACTGCGCGGCTGTCGGGATGATGAAGCGGTAACCGCGGGCACTCAGCCGTTCGAGCGTTAGCTCCAAGCAGCGAACGCTAAATCCCGGGTCGCGTTCCGTTTGATGCCCTTCGTGCAACACGATGATTGCGCCGTGCTTGGCGCCTTTTTCGACGCGCGCAACGACCGCTTCCGCGGAATGCAAAACGGTGTCGAGCCCGCGCACAGTCCAGCCGATCAACGCCAGCCGGCGGCGTTCCAGCGCAGAATGGAGGAAGGGACTTTTCATTCCAACCGGCGCGCGAAAAAGCAGATTCGGGCGCGTGGGCGTGCTGCGAAGCGTCTCGGAGCAACGATCGATTTCACGTGCGATCCGCGCCGGCCCGGCGGCCCAGAATGTCGAGTGTTGATGCGAGAAGGTGTGATTCGCGACCGAGTGGCCGCGCGCCAGGATCTCGGTGATCAAGTGCGGATGCTGCTCGGCGTGTTTGCCGATGACGAAGAACGTCGCGCGCGCTTCGAACCGATCGAGCAGGTCGAGCATCTGCAGCGTATGCGCCGGCGATGGACCATCGTCGATTGTGACCCAGACTTCGGGCTCCTCCGTGCGGAAGGTGTTGATGACAGGCCCCCACCATTGGTTGTTCGGCGCGAGCGTCGCGAAGAGCAGCAGGAGATGCGAAAGAAACAGCGGCGCGAGCGCGAAAACGATGTGCGTGCGGATTAACGCGAGCGCGATCACTGGCGCCGCGGCCGCAAAGCCGAGCAGCAAGACGCGCGGGGTAAGGCGGCTATTTCCCATCGCGAGTGCGAGAGATAAACGTGAGAAGCAGGGCGGCAAGAAGATTCGCGGCGACGGCTGCGATCCAGAGCCAGCCAAGACGACGCGGCCATCCCCTTTCGCCTGTGAGTTGTAATGCGAACGCCGTCGTGATCAACGCGACGAAAACGCTCTGCGCCTCGGCGTCCGACCCACCCGTTAGGAGGCCAATCATTCGAAGCAGTCGGATAATTAGCGCGTCGACGTAGAGCGCCAAGAGCCAGAAGATCCACGTCACCAGCAAGAGCGGAATGACGAACAAGAGCTCGCGCTCGATCGAACCGGCGCCGCCGAGGATCCATCGCCGGACCGCGAAATAGCTGATCGACATCACCGCGGTGCCGACGACGTTCGCTTCAAGCCAATTCGTTTCGACAGGCCTCGATTCGCCACCCGCGAGCTGCGTGAACAGCCGCGGCAAGGCGAAGTGGAACCGCGCAGGTTTGATGTCAGTTCTGAGCATCAGCTTCAAACGCCGGCACAAGCGCAAACCATTGGTCCCAGTAGCGCGCAATCACGCCTTCGAGAACGACACACCACCGCGACAATCCCGCGGCGATCGCAGCATCGCGGCCGAGTTCAGTGCGCACTACAATGATCGGCTCCCGCACGACGATGCGGTAACGCCGGAAGCCTGCGCGGACGATGAACAAAGGATAAATCGGCACCTGCGCGACGAGCGCGAGTGTGAACGGTCCAGTCGGGATTTCGATATCATGGCCAAATAGTTTTCCGGTCGCGTGCGCGACTCCCGCGATCGAGCGGTCGCCTTGGATGGATACAATTTCACCGCCGCGGATCGCACCGAGAAGGTCAAACGACAGCAGTGCGCCTGCCGTGTTGTAGTCGACCTTCACGGCGCCGGCGCCGGTCTGTTGCAATGACGTCGCGAGGTGGCGTTCCGTGAGCGCATCCGGTTCTGGCGCGCGCACCATCCGAATCTCGCGCGCGAACTTCTGCGCGAAAAGCGCCGCACCGAGATCGTAGCTGCCCATATGCGCGGTAACGACGATCGCGCCACGCCGCTGCGCGAGTTCGTCAAGATGATCCTCGCCGTCGATTTCATAGGCGTATTCCGCTTTTGTGACCTTGTAGTGCGACGCCTCGCTGATCGTCCACGCAAAATTCCAGAGTGTGCGGAACGTGCGAAAGTAATTTGCGGCGCGTGAAGATCCTGGGAGGACGACGGCGAGGTTGCTCATGATCGCGCGCCGCGCTGGGGCCGCGAAGAAAAAGAAGAAGAT
>JBHENE010000003.1:0-4506 GCA_046262215.1 Chthoniobacterales bacterium
GAGCACTTCCTTCTCCGCCGTGCGCGACAAATCGGAGACCGGGCGATTGACCGCCTTCTTCTCGATCTCGGGAATTTCCTTTAGCGGCAGATCAGGCTGGCCCCGGTTTGGCGCAGTGGCTTCCTTGTAGCCTTTGATGAATTGGCAGCCGAGCCAGCGAAAAACGTAGTCGGTAATGCTGGTCGCGTTTCGAACATCGGCGTTCTTCGTGAAACCGCTCGGTTCGAACCGCTGATAAGCAAACTTCTTCACCAGGCTCTCCAACGGCACGCCATACTGAAGCGCGATGGAAGTGAGCGTGCCCACCGTGTCCATCAGGCCACCGATGGTGCTTCCTTCCTTCGACATCGTGACGAACAACTCACCTGGCATTCCGTCCTCGAACAAGCCGACTGTGATGTAGCCTTCATGCCCGGCGATCTCGAACCGATGCGTCAGCGACATCCGGGTGTCAGGCATGCGATGGCGTGACGGCATGCCACGCACCGCGGCCAGCTCGCGTTCCAATTCCAGGATCCGGCTTTCCAGTTCAGGCCGCTCCACCATCACGTCGAGCGCCACTTCGCCGCCCATGTCCTTCGTCTTGCGCGTGTTCAAAGGCGCGGACCGCTTCGAGCCGTCGCGATAGATCGCAATCGCCTTCAGCCCCAGCCGCCATCCTTCCACGTAGGTGTTCATGATCTCATCCACCGTGGCCGTCTCCGGCATGTTGACCGTCTTCGAGATCGCGCCGCTCAGGAACGGCTGCGCGGCCGCCATCATCCGCAGGTGCCCCATGTAGCCTAACGAGCGCTCGCCGCGATGCGGTTTGAATGCGCAATCGAAGATCGGCAGGTGCTCCGGCTTCAGACCGGACTGGATCGTCGTGAAACGCGGTTCACTCGCGGGCGTGGTCGAACGGGTCGACTCCGTCATCAGTTGCTCGGGATCGGAGATACCGGCTACCGTCACGTCCTCGATCGTGTCGTGCTCGTCGATGTGCGCGACGATGCGCTCGATCTCCTCGGAGTTGTAGCCCAGCTTCTCCAGCGCCGGTTTCACCGTCTGGTTCACGATTTTTAACATCCCGCCGCCGGCGAGCAGCTTGTATTTCACCAACGCGATGTCCGGCTCGATGCCCGTGGTGTCGCAATCCATCAAGAAGCTGATCGTGCCAGTCGGCGCGAGGACCGTGACCTGGGCGTTGCGATAGCCGTGCCGCTTTCCGAGTGCGGCCGCGCTCTCCCAAACCTTCGCCGCCTCCTCCTTCAAATAACCGAACTCGTCGTTCGCCTGGATTTCCTCCACCGCGGCGCGATGCAGTTCGATCACTTCCTGCATCGGCGCGACGTTGTCTTTCGCGACCGGCTTCACCACGCCGCTGCAACGCGCGTCGCGATATCCGGGGAACGGCCCCATCGCTCGCGCCAGCCGCGCGCTCTGCTCGTAGGCTTCGCCGGTCATGATCGACGTGATCGCGCCGCAAAGCGCGCGGCCCTCCGTGCTGTCGTAGCCATAGCCGTAGCTCATGATGAGCGATCCGAGATTGGCGTAGCCCAGCCCGAGCGTGCGGAAGATGTGGGAATTCTCAGCGATCTCCTTGATAGGATAGCTGGCGTTATCGACCAGGATCTCCTGCGCCGTGATGAAGATGCGCACCGCGGCCTTGAACCGTTCCACCTCGAACACCCCGTCCGGCCCCTTGAACTTCATCAGGTTTAGCGAGGCCAGGTTGCAGGCCGTGTTATCGAGGAAAAGGTACTCGCTGCAATTATGCACGAGCAGACCGTTGGCGATGAAATGGCTCCCGAGCGGCTCGGTTAAATCGTAAACGTCTTCAACAGCTGCGGGCGTGATCGAGACGACGCGGTCCGTGAGCCGCTCCGCGTAGGTCTCGACTGACTGATTCAGGAACCGCAGTTGCTGCGCCTTCGCGCTCTTCGGATTGAAGCCGATCTCGCGCTCGAACAATACCCGTCCCGCTTTGGAAATGCGGAGTGAATGCATTTGCCGCACGGTGTATTCTTTCATCCCGCCGCGACCGTCCGGCATCTGCGTCGCCGTTTGTCCGAGCGGACGCCGGTTCTCGTAGATGCGGCTGCGAATCCCGAACTGCAGCAGGAGCAACTGCACCTGCCCGAGCATCGTCCGGCTCGACGAATCGAGGCTGATGTATTGCGATTTCTCGCCGTAGTTCGCAACTGTGCCGTCCGTCGTGAACAGCTCGCGCAGCAATGCCGATGTCGACGGCCGGTCGAGTGCGAAGACCGCGGGCTTGAGTTGCTTGCCTTCCGAGCCTTTATCGAGCACGACCAATTCTTCGATCGCCTGCACGACCGGCTGCACTGACGTCTGAAGGCGCAGCGTCGTTGCCGTCTCGGTCACGCTCGTCGCACGCGTGCGGCGCGCATCACCATCGTCGAACAGCGCCTTCGCAGCCTCGAGCGTCTGCCGCAGGTCTTCTACGTACGCCGCCTCGCCCTTCGCCCCCGTGATGAAGATGTTGCGCTGATCTTCGTATTGCGTGATGCAGCCGTCGCCCAGGCACGCGCCCGCGAGGCTCGCGATCAACGGATCGACCGAGCGGCTCCCAAACTTCGCGCCGCCGAGGATCAGCTCGTCATCCAGCGTCAGCTCGCACGCCGGCACGTCGCCGCGGTTCCGCGTCGCCACGCGATGATCCGCGGTGAGCTTCAGCTCGAGTCCGCTCGCCGTCTTCAGTGCATACGTTTGCTTCGTGCCTGTCTTCCACACCCGCACCGCTGGCGTCACCTCACCGCTCGGCGTCACAACGTTCGGCGTCGAGTCCACCAGCTCCGCGATTGCCACCCAGCCGCGGTCCGTCGCCACCAGCGTATCACCAGTGACACAGGGATTGGTGGAATTCTGCCGGCCGGTGCCTTTGCAGGTGTGCCACTTGTGGATCGTAGTGTCGAACTGCATTCCGGGATCGCCGCAGACGTGCGTCCCTTCCGCGATCTTGCGCAAGAGCGCGCGGGCATCCTTGCGCTCGCACGGCGACCCGTCGCGCACCCGCTTCGTCCACCATTCGTCGCCGCCGACCGCCGCGTTCATGAACTCATCGCTCACACGCACGCTCAGGTTCTCGTTCTGATACATGACCGAGCCGTAGGCATCGCCGTTGTAGCTCCCGTCGTAGCCTTGCTCGATTAGCGCCCAGGCTTTCTTCTCCTCGTTCTGCTTCGCGTCGATGAATTCCTCGATGTCGGGGTGCCAGTCCTTGAGCGTGTTCATCTTGGCAGCGCGCCGGGTTTTGCCGCCGCTCTTCACCACGTTCGCCACCTGATCGTAGACCTTCAGGAATGAGAGCGGCCCGCTCGGTTTCCCGCCGCCGGAGAGCTTCTCGCGCGTGCTGCGCAGCGATGATAAATCGGTCCCCGTCCCGCTGCCGTACTTGAAGAGCATCGCCTCGCTCATCGCCAGGCGCATAATGTCTTCCATCGTGTCCTCCACGCTTTGGATGAAACACGCGCTGCCCTGCGGATATTCGTACTGCGAGCGCGCCCGCTCCGCCACGCCTGTCTCGCGGTTGTAGAAATAATTGCCGAGCCCCGCCTCGCGGCCGGTGCCGTATTGGTGATACAGCCCGACGTTAAACCAGACCGGCGAATTGAACGCGCCATGCTGGTTCACGCACAGCCAGGTCAGCTCGTCGTAGAACGTCTCCGCCGTCTCCGCGTTCGCGAAATAGCCGTCCGCGATCCCCCAGTCCGTGATCGTCCGCGTGACCCGATGCACCAGCTGCCGCACCGACGTCTCACGCCCGCCCTTGTGCGGATCGGTCCCGTTGGCGATGTCGCCGTAGAAATACTTCGAGACCGCGATCTTGGTCGCGAGCGCGCTCCACGATTTCGGCACCTCGATGTTCTCCTGCTTGAAGATCACCTTCCCGCTGTCGTCCGTGATCTCCGCGGTGCGTTTCTCCCACTCGATCTGGTCGAATGGCGCGCAGTTCGCATCGCTAAACACCCGCTCGAAGCGGAGCCCGCGTCCTGCCCCCGCCCCTGTAGCCGCGCCACCTTGCTCGCGAACGCTTTCGGACCTGCGTCGGCGCGTTCTGCTGTTTCGGGATTTGGAACTTCTTTGGGATTTGGGACTTGGGATTTGGGATTTACCGCTGAGCGAAGCGAGTGCGGTACCGGTTTTCAACTGAATCATGTGAAGGCTAGGCGGGGCTAAGGTTGCGAACAGCGGCGAATAACCGTGAACAGCCCAGCTAACATCCTGTGCAAAAGTGCGAACAACAAGATGCTGGGGGAGCCGTCCGAGCGGTCTACAACATGCGGTGGAACCCTCACCCCCTTCAAGCCGAAATTTGTGAATTTTCTTCTGCTTCCCGCTGAAGCATTTAAGTTAGTTCGAGGACCGCGGGGTTGCAGCGAAGACGGCGTTTCCTTCTTCCTTTTGCCGTCTGCCTTTCTACTTTGCTTTGGTGATGCGCGATCCTTTCACCCAATTCGAACACGAAGGCTGGCAACGCGTCGCCGACAAATACGATTCCACCTG
>JBHENE010000004.1:0-3408 GCA_046262215.1 Chthoniobacterales bacterium
GGCGTTCATTATCTACCTGAAGAAGCTGAGCTCGTGAAGGAGATCGGACAAGCTGTGCGTCGACGGCAACTTCCGTCCGCGGCCGTGCGTGCGATTGGAGAATGGGACCGGCAAAGCGATTTCCTGCGGCTCTATCAAGCGGCCTACATCGGGCTGCAGCTGCAGAAGGCCGGGATCACGCGCGTGCATGCGCACTTCGCTGGCATGGCTGCACGCACGGCCTACTGGCTGAAGCGGTTCTTCGGGATCGAGTACAGCCTCACCGCGCACGCGAACGACATCTTCGCGCCGCGCGAATTTGTGGTGAGCCTCGAGAAGGTCTTCGACGAAGCGAGTTCGATCGTGACGGTCAGTGATTTCTCGGTCGCGCAGTTGCGGGAACGCTTCCCGCTTAACAGCGCGAAGGTTCACCGCGTTTACAACGGCATAGACGTCGACGCCTTTCCGCAGTCGCGGCTTTCGTCGGAGCCTCCGCTGCTCCTCTCGGTCGGTCGCTTGATCGAGAAGAAGGGGTTCGCAGATCTGATCCGAGCCTGTGCGATTTTGCAACGACAGGGTCGTGATTTCCGCTGCGAGATCATCGGCGAAGGTCCGCTGCATCAAGTGCTCGCGACGCAGATAAAGGAAGCTGAATTGGCGGGGTATGTGGAGCTTGTCGGACCTCGGAGCCAACTTGAGATCGCCTCGCGCTTGCGAGTAGCGACTCTCTTCGTTCTCGCCTGCACCACAGATGCGGAAGGTGGAATGGACAACCTGCCGACCGTCATCATGGAGGCGATGGCCGCGGGTCTCCCCGTTATTTCGACCCCTATCGCCGGTGTGCCTGAGATGGTGGAGGCGCGGGTCACGGGCGACCTCGTGCCGCCCGGAGATTCGCGCGCGCTGGCTGCCGCTATTGAACATCTTCTGGAGGATCGCGAGACGGCTGCGCGATTCGGCAATGCGGCGCGAGCACGAGCGGCGGAGCGATTCTCGATCCAGGCAAACGTCAGCGCACTCACCATGCTCTTGGAGCAGCATTGAATCCGGCGCCAGTCGGTCGGCGAATTACCACCATGTCCGCAACAGTTTGGCCTTGCGCCCCTTTCAACCCGCGTGCGAAATGGATGATCGTGAACAGAACCCGTCTCTCGCTCATCGCCATGCTCGCACTCAGCTTCATCGCAAGCTCCGCGCGCGCAGAAACCTCAGGCTGGGTCGCCGATTACAACCGGCTGCTCGGCAAGTATGTGACCGGTAACGGCGTCCGCTACTCGGAGTGGAAGAGCAACGCCGCCGACCTGCAGGCTTTGGACGGCGTAGTCAATGCGATCTCACGCGAGAACGTTAGCGGGCTGGGCCAAAAAGATCAGCTCGCGTTCTACATCAACGCCTATAACGCGTGGATCCTGCACGAGGCGCTCGGCAAGTATCCGACAAAAAGCGTGAAGGACGCGCTCTTCTCGTTTTTCACCAGCAAGCGCATCAAAGTCGCCGGCGAGCAGACCAGCTTTAAGGCGCTCGAAGACAAAACGATCCGCGGGAAATTCGCGGATCCACATGTTCACTTCGCATTGAATTGCGCGAGCCGCAGTTGCCCGCCGCTGCAGAGCGAGGCATTCCGCGGCGACAAGCTCGACGCACAACTGGAAAAGCTCGCGCGAGCGTTTGTGAACTCCGATCGCGGCGTGCGGGTCGGGCAGGGGAGTGTCGAGCTTTCGAAGATTTTCGATTGGTACAAAGACGATTTCGCGAAGCAGGGCGGCGCGGTCGAGTTCATCAACAAACGTCGCACGACGCCGCTGCCGAAAGACGCGAAGATCAGCTACCAGGATTACAATTGGGCGCTCAACGACGCTAAATAACCGACGCAAATGGTATCCCTCGCGACTTCCGAACCGGTGGAGCGTCCGTCCAAATGGCGTGCGCGGTGGCACGCCTTTCGAAACCCGATCCACGAGGAGAAGGCGCGTGTTCTGAAAGACCGGTGGAATTCGCTCCCGCTGGAACTGCGGACGAACAATCAAATTTCCGGTCGGCACCTGACGCACTGCGGATTCACCCTCGGCGCGAGCTATTGCTCCTTTCATTGCACGCACTGTTACCTGCCGAAGAACGCGAACGAGATTCCGATCCCGTCGCTCGCGCAGGTGAAGGAGCAGATCGATGCGAACCGCGAGCTGCAAGGTCCCGGTGGCGGTTTGCAGATCACCGGCGGCGACGTGGCGGACGCGTATTGGAAATCAGGCCGCGCGGATGAGCTGATTGAGATTGTTCGTTACGCGTACTCTGTCGGCTCAATTCCGATGCTGATGACGCACGGGCAGACTTTAATCGAGCAACCGCAATTCCTGGAACGCCTAGTCGTCGAAGGTGGCTTGCGCCAGATTTCCGTGCACGTCGACATGACGCAGGCGGGACGTCACGGTTATCCGATCGGGCGTATCAAATGCGAAGCCGATCTGCATCCGGTGCGCCAGGCATTTACTGACCTTGCGCTAAGTGTGCGCGCGAAGACCGGGTGCATTCTCGAATACGCGCTCAGCTTCACCGTGACGCGCCGGAACATCGACGAAGTTCCGGAAGTCATCCGATGGTATCTCGCCGATCCGCAGCGCAGCTATATCTGGCGGATGCTAAGTTTCCAACCGGAAGCGGATACCGGGCGGACCATCTTTTCGCAGCGGCCAATCACGTCTGCCGACGTCTGGCAGAAGATCTGCGAGGGCGTTGGGCTTCCGCTCCGCCGTGATGTCTCGATCTTCGGCCATCCTGATTGTAACAGCTGGGCGTCGCTCCTGATCGCGCGACCGTCCGGCAAGATCTTTCCGTTGCTGCCGGACGATCCGAAGTTCGATGCATTGCTCGGTGAAGTGCTCGCGAAGATCGGCGGTCTATCGCTCGTGAACGATGACGCCGGCACACCGGCATATCGGCTGGCCGGTGTGTTGTTCCAGCATCCGCTCCTCGCCACGAAAGTGGTGACGCAGATGCTGCGCTATGTGACCTCGCGGAACGCGCCGCGCGAGATTCTGCAGTCGCTGCTCCGTGGTGAAGTGCACACGCTCGGCGTCGGGATGCACAACTTCATGGACGCGAAGCAGGTCGCGCAGGCCGACACTGATCCGGTGATCAAGGCACGCCTCGATTCGTGTGTTTTCAAAGGCGCGGTGAAACGTAACGGCAAATGGGAAGCGGTGCCAATGTGTTCGATGAACCAGCAGACCTGGTCGGAAGTCTACGACGCGCGGCTGCAGGATCCGGCGTTGTTGAAGCAGCCGCAGGTTTACGCACCGGCAATACCGGCGGAGACACCAGACGCGGCGATCCCGGTCGGTTGACCACGGAACGTTGCGTTAATCGCGGCGCGCCGCGCCGCCGCCCTCAGAGGATCTTCCGCATTACCTCGACTGCGCGCAGGTAAACGTG
>JBHENE010000005.1:0-8906 GCA_046262215.1 Chthoniobacterales bacterium
CCGACATCTTCATTCACCCGCCGAAACGGATCGCCCACGTCGATGCGCTGCTGACGAATTTCCATTTGCCCCGTTCAACTCTCCTGATGTTGGTCAGTGCCTTCGCGGGTCGTGAGTTCTTGCTCGCTGCGTATGAGGCAGCGATCCGCGAGCGCTACCGGTTTTACAGCTACGGTGATTGCATGTTGATCATCTGACGCCGGTTGGCCGCGCGTTGAGGTGCGGCTGTGCTAGTCTCGCGGATGGATTCTCCCGAACAGCCGAAAGGCGAGCTCGTTATCCGCACTGTTGCGATGCCCGCCGATACCAACCCAAACGGCGACATTTTCGGCGGCTGGATCATGTCGCAGATGGACATCGGCAGCGGCATCCTCGCATCGAAAACTGCGAAGACGCGGGTCGCGACGGTCGCAGTCGAAGGAATGTCATTTCTCCAACCGGTGCGAGTGGGCGACACGGTGGCGTGTTATGCATGGGTCGAAAAAATCGGACGAACATCCATGACGATCCCCGTCGAAGTGTGGGTGCAACCTTACCGCCGGACCGAGCAGAAGCGGGTGACGCGCGGTGTCTTCACCTACGTCGCGCTCGATGATAACGGAAAAGCAATTCCGGTGATTCGCGACGAAACCACGGCGACGAAATAGGGATTGGAACGCGGCGCAACTTGCGCGTTTTCGACGCGCGCGAGAATTGTTGCGATTTGTGCGGCGAAACGTTGACGCCACAACGGATGGTGTGTTAGTCACTCTTCCGCCACTATGCGTTGTCCTAAGTGCGGGTTTCGTGACGATAAGGTCATCGACTCGCGCCAGTCTCGTGATAGCTCGAGTATTCGACGCCGCCGCGTTTGTTTGCAATGCTCCTACCGCTTCACGACTTACGAAGAGATCGAGCGGTCCGAACTCCGCGTCGTCAAACGCGACCGGACGCACGAGCAATTCGACCGGCGCAAACTTGTCACGAGCCTCGCGAAAGCGTGCGAGAAGCGGCCGATCAGCCTTGTCGTGCTTGAGCAAGCCGTGGACGAGATCGTGCATGAACTCGAGACCAGCGGCCGCGAAGTTCTATCCACTGCGATCGGCACCAAGGTGCTCGAGAAACTCAAGGACATCGATGACGTCGCGTATCTGCGTTACGCGTCGGTGCATCGCCGTTTCGAAGAGGTCGATGAATTTGTCGATGCGATCCAGGCGCTCGGGCGTCGGATCAAAACTAATGCGGCGCAGCGGGAGCTCTTCCCGCCGGAGGCAGTCAAGCATGGTAGCGTTTAAAGAAGAGTTCCCGTATCTCCGCTGCGAATCGGGGCAGCTGTTTGAGTTCAACGAGAAGTGGCTGCGTGCCGCGATCACGACCGCAGCCGATCAAGCCGGATATCCGAGCTGGTGGCTGACCGATCACATCACCGAGAGCATCGCGTTTTATCTGCGACTGCGGAACGATGAGCCGGTAGTGCCATTCGCGCAGCTGTCGCAGACGGTGCGCTACGTGCTCAAGGTAATCGGCTACAAAGAGATCGTGCCATACTTCTCGCCGGCGCCGCCGCCAATTTCGTTTTCGTTGGTTGAAGTCGCTGAAGCCGCGGGCGCGGGCTACGAGCTTGCGTTCTTTGACGGCCTTGAGAAGCGCATCGGTGCCCTCATCGACACCGGCACCGATAGCCTGCAGCTCTGCGGGTTGCACGCCTGCGTGAAGCACCTGCGGGGCGCAAAGACATGGACGCGCGCGTGCGACACCTTGAGCGAAGAGGTCGTATGTTTCGTGCGCGAGAAGCTCGCTTCGAATCCACGACTGCAACATCTGCGCTGTTCGTTGCGCTAGCTGAACGACGCGATGACGATCTTCGAGCGAATCGTCGCGCGGGAGATTCCGGCGCAGATCGTATTCGAAGACGATGACGTGATCGCGTTCCACAACGTTGATCCCAAAGCGCCGGTGCACGTGCTAATCGTGCCGAAACGCGTGATCGCGCGCGTCGGCGAAGCAGAGGAGAGCGATCAGCTGTTGTTAGGCAAACTTTTGCTGACCACGCGGCGCGTGGCAGAGAAACTGGATCTGCTCGAGAGTGGATATCGCGTCGTCCTCAACAGCGGGCCTGATGCTGGCGAAAGTGTGCCGCACCTTCACGTGCACGTTCTCGGCAAGCGACGGCTCAGCTGGCCGCCCGGGTAGAGTCGGTTGGGTGCTACAGGTGGCGGTGTCGCGCATTGTCTTTACAAATGACGGGCATCATTAGCACGCTCGCGGTGTGAATCGCTCGTTCATCTTGGCTGCTCTTGTCGTCGCTGCAGTCGCGGCCACCGCTCGTGCGCAGGAGCAGGAAGGGAAGCTGATGACACGGCTGCTGAAGCCGGACATGTCGCTGCAGAATGGCGCGGAGAGCAAGAAGTTCGTCGTTCGTGGATCGACCGCGACGAGCAGAGTCCCGACGAAAACGTTTCAGTTCATCAGCCGCATTTTCGCGCGGAACTTCACGGGCACCAGGGCGGTCAAGCCGCAGGAGTTCCACACGAACACCTCGAGGTTCCAACGTGCGGAAGCGAATCTCCATACTCGCAACGCTCCCACCGAAAACGGCGTGTCATATCGCACGTCCGCTTACAGCGGTGTCACGGCGGCGCCTGACGCGGCGAAAGCGATCAGCACCGCGGCATATTCAGAGGATCAACGCGCCTTTTTGGTTCGCGGCAAGAGCCAGAAAAGTCTCAGCGCGCAGGATCGTCCGCTCACGATCGAGGAAGTGCGGGAGCTGTTGAACAAAAACAAGTAGCGCGGCAGTTCCGCCGGCTACCTTACTCGCAATGCAAACGGACGAGGCTCTCGATCTACTCAGCGGCGGCGCGGCGCAGATCATCAGCCGCGCTGAGTTGCGCGAAAAACTGGCGCTTGGACGCCCGCTGCGGGTCAAACTTGGCGCTGACCCAACGAGTCCCGATCTTCACCTCGGGCACACGATTGCGCTGCGGAAGCTGCGGCAGTTTCAGGATTTTGGGCATGAAGCAGTTCTGATCATCGGAGATTTCACCGCGATGATCGGTGACCCGAGCGGCCGTTCGGTGACGCGTCCGCAGCTCACGCGAGAGCAGGTATTGGAGAACGCGAAGAGCTATCGTGAACAAGCCTTCAAGATCTTGGATCCTGCCCGAACAAGGATCGTCTTTAACGGCGAGTGGTTCGCGCAGATGCGCTTCGAGGAGATCATCCGCCTTAATAGCCTGGTCACGCTGCAGCAGATGTTGCAGCGAGAAGATTTCCGGCAGCGGATCGATGAGCAGCAACCGATTCACGCGCACGAGATCCAGTATCCGATTATGCAAGGGTGGGATTCGGTCATGGTGCAGGCGGATGTCGAACTCGGCGGAACCGATCAATTGTTCAACATCCTCGTCGGGCGCGACCTCCAGAAACAGGAAGCGCAGCCGCCTCAAGTTGTCTTGTTGCTGCCGATTCTGGAAGGACTCGATGGCACCAAGAAGATGAGCAAAAGCTTCGGCAACTACGTGGGCGTGAGCGAGTCGGCCCCCGAGATGTTCGGCAAGCTGATGAGCATCTCTGATGAACTGATGGTGCGGTATTACACGTTGTTGCTGGGCCGCGCATTGCCGACTGAACTCCACCCGCTCGAAGCAAAGAAGCAGTTGGCAGCATCAATCGTGAAGACGTATCACTCGGCTGCTGAAGCCGAAAAAGTCGCCGCCGAGTGGAACGCACGGTTCAGCGAGAAGCGACTCGATGATGCAGATCTGCCGACGTTTTCGGCCGAGCCAGCCGAAGCGGTTAGTGTTGTCGTGGCTGCCTACGCGGCTGCGTTCGGGATTACAAAATCGCGCGGTGATGCGCGTCGCCTGATCGAGCAAGGGAGCGTGCAGATCGACGGCAGGAAGTCGACGGACCCGAAGGAGACAATCGCGCTGACCTCAGGACAGATCCTGCGCCTGGATAAAACGCGCGCCGTTAAGATTCAGTAGCAGCGGGTACAGCAAAAGAGCGCGGGTAGAGACCCACGCTCTTTCTGCAAACCTAACCTAACCTTACTAAGCTGTAGCCGGCTCGAGCATCGGCATCATTGCCGGACGCTCGACCACAGGTGCCGCAATGCCTTCAAAGTGCGCCCTGATGCTGCGGAGTTCCGAATTCAGGAAAGCGTCGACGAACTTAAAGCGCCGATCGACCCACGCGAAAAGCTTGTTCTTGATTTCGTAGTGCACAGCGAGCGTTACTTCGGTGCAATTCGGCCGAATTTCTGCGAAATCGACCAGACCCATCAGATCGATGTTTCCACCGGTCGATTCGAAAGCGAATTGATCAGGACTGTCGCTATCAGCGGCGAGCAGGACCGTGCTTGCGCGGAAGCCGAGAGGGCCGCGGAAGCTGAAATCGACCGTCTTCGATGATGTGACGGTCGCTTTCGTCACCATGACGAACTGGCGACGATAAGATTGAATGCTCGACAGGCGGGTTTTGCATTCCGCGAGCGACTGACTCATGTGGAGGGTTTTTTGTAGGAGCATAGGATTCAGGTTGTTGGGATATAACTTGAGCAATGCGGGTGCCAGATGCTGCTCACGAGGGAAGAGCAGGACAAGCGGGGAGAAAAGTGTCACTTTGCATTACACATGTGTATTGCGATCTGACACGGCGTGACATTCGGATGTACGGGCGTTCGCGGCCGCATTTGCCGCGCAGGACGCCGGACTCTATGCCGCGCGTTGCTCGCCGGCTGTGATGCTCTCGACCATTGACCGGAAGATTTTCCTGCCGTCAATGCTACCAAGCCGGGCTTCGCTCGCGCGGTCAGGATGCGGCATTAAGCCGAAGACGTTCCGCTTACGGTTGCAGATGCCGGCGATGTTCTCGAGCGAACCGTTTGGATTGGCCGATTCCGAGAGTTCCCCATCGCTGTTGCTGTAGCGTAGGAGCACCTGCCGGTTCGCGTTCATCTCACTCAAGGTCGCGGCATCAGCGAAGAACGAGCCCTCGCCGTGCGCGACGGGGATGCGCAGCAGCGTGCCGTCAGGGATTCCACGCGTGAAGGCCGATCCGCCGCCTTCGACGCGTGCAGTCACCATCTGGCAGACAAAGCGCTCCGACTGGTTGCGCACGAGCGCGCCCGGCAACAGGCCGGCTTCGCACAAGATCTGAAAACCATTGCAGATCCCGATCACGAGCTTGCCCGCGGCGGCGTCTTTCACGACCGACCGCATGATCGGCGAGAAGCGCGCGATCGCGCCGCAGCGCAGGTAATCACCGTACGAAAATCCGCCGGGCAGCACGATACCGTCAAAGGCGTTCAGCGACTCTTCTTTGTGCCAGACGTAATCCGCCTCTGCGCCCTCCAATTCACGCAGGGCGGCGAGACAATCCTGGTCGCAATTCGACCCGGGAAACTGGACTACGGCGAACTTAACCACCTCAGGAACCGACGCGGCCGAGACGGCTGACACGCTGCTCTTCATGGTAATCGTTCACCACGAGACAGGCGTGAATGACTCCCGGAATCCAGCCGAGCAGTGTGAGAAGAAGGCTCAGCACAAAACTGCCCATGCGGCCGGTCATCAGCACAGCAACGGGCGGCAACACAACGCAAAAAAAGTAACGTAAAGTCTTCATTCCTTCTGAATCGCGCCGTCGCCGTCCTGCAGGTGGTAATCTTCGATCACAGGGTTCGACAACAGGTCGCGGCAAAGTTCATGCAAACGAGGCTCAATCGTGGCGCGGTCGCCCTCGAACTCAATCTCAAGATATTTGCCAACTCGCACGGCGCGCACTTCCGGCATGCCAAGATGCTGCATTGCGTCGCGGACGGCGGCGCCCTGCGGATCGAGCACGGCGGCTTTCGGCGTGACGACGACATGAAGCTTCACGCGTGGAATATGTCGCGGGCAATCGACGGGACAAGCATGATTGCGCAGTCATCTGAGCTGTTTGCCCTGA
Organism: Chthoniobacterales bacterium; assembly: GCA_046262215.1. Taxonomy (GTDB): domain Bacteria; phylum Verrucomicrobiota; class Verrucomicrobiia; order Chthoniobacterales; family UBA10450; genus JACCTI01. The sequence goes on from JBHENE010000005.1 coordinate 5,935, forward strand.
CGACACCACGACGAGCTCGATGTAGTTAAAGTTCATGCCGACCAGTGCCGAAAAACGACTCCGTTTCCGCGAGCTGCACACGAGCGGTTGTTTCACGGTCCCGAATCCGTGGGACATTGGCTCGGCTCGTTATCTTCAGCATCTCGGCTTCAAGGCGATCGCGAGCAGCTCGGCGGGTTTTGCCTTTTCGCAAGGGCTGCCGGACTACGCCGTGCCGCTCGGAGAGATGCTGTCGCATCTGCGCGAACTCGTGGAGAACACGGACATTCCCGTCAACGCCGATTTCGAGAACGGCTTCGCGGATGCTCCGGAAGCCGTCGCACGAAACGTGCGGCTCTGTCTTGAAACAGGCGTCGCTGGTCTGTCGATCGAGGATGCGACAGGCGACCTAGACGCACCACTGTATGGAGTCGCGGAAGCTGCTGATCGGATCGCGGCTGCAAAGTCCGCGATTGGCGGGAGCAACGCTGTGCTTGTCGGCCGTGCGGAATGCTTTCTTGTCGATCAGCTGGACATTGATCAGGTGATCCGCCGTCTCTGCGCCTATGCTGAAGCCGGTGCCGACTGCCTTTACGCGCCCGGTGTTAGCAAGCCGGACGACATCCGCGCGATTGTAGCAGCAGTGGCACCCAAGCCGGTGAATTTGCTTATCAGTTCCGCGGAGGGGCTCACGATCGCCGAGGCAGCCGCTCTCGGTGTGCGACGAGTCAGCGTCGGCGGGGCACTTGCACGCGCGTCCTGGGGCGGGTTCATGCGAGCGGCGAACGACCTGGCCAGAGGACATTTTGATGGCTTCAACGGCGCAGCGTCACACTCCGAGTTGAATTCGTTTATGGCGGAGAACTCGCGCCCGCGTCAGTCATCATCGGCATCGGAATCCTGAACTCCAGAAGGTGTAGGGGCGGCGCTGCCGCGCTGGAAGTGTCCTGCCGGTTTTTTCGCGCGCTGCTCTCGCGCAGTGGCCAAGCGGGTCGAGGCGGGATGATGTGCGCGATATTGCTCCGTTGCGATCCCGAGGAGCAGCGCGCCCAACACGCATGAGGCGGCTGCTTTTTCCTGTGGCGTTAAGACAATCGCGCCGCGCAAGGAAGCGAATGGGCCGCGCCGAATCACGGGTGCTCCTGATTGGTGGATCGCACGCGCACAGAGCGATACCGACCGCGAATGTGGGTGTTGTAGTAACGTGCGGTGGAGTCGCACTCTAGCATTTCGCGATGCACTGACGGCGGCACATCCAGGTAGCGATAGGTTCCGCCGTGGCGAAACTCGATCTCGAGCGCATGCAGCCGCTTGCTGTATCCGACAGCGGCGACGCCGTGCGATTCGACGGTCGTGTGATGAATCCGCGAGACGATTGGCGCAACGGTGCGATCAGCTGCTGGCGCAGGCGGCGTCGCGGTCACAGCGAAGCCGACGAAGATCAGCCAACACTTCCGCATCCGTCGAGGCTATCGACAGCGCTTCTGATGTCGAGACCGCTCGTTAGCGGCCCAGAGGCGTCGACACATTCGTGCCCGCGGGCGGCGTAAACGCGAATGTTCCGGGATCGATCGCAGCGCGCGATTCGTTGCTATAGTTCGTCACGATACGGTCACCGTTCGGCTGCAGCATCTCCGTGCGTGTGACCTGGAGCGCTTCGTTGAAAAGAATGGTGAACTGCTGCAGCATCTTCTTCATCGAGGGGCTTCGCGGCGCGAGTTGAAGCGCGTAACTGTTGCCTTCGCGTGAACCGCTGATGTTGTACGTCTGCTCGACTCCTTCGAGGTTCAAGCTCGCCGTAATGGCGGCGATTCCGGCGTCCAACGGTGAACGTTTGCCGAGCGTGTAATGCTCCGCGGATTGGAACTTCGGGTAGTAAATCCAAAGCTGCTGTCCATCGCTCACGGTCACGCTTGGTGAGTTCCCTTTGACCTCACGACGGAATTTGTTTGGCGTCTGAAACCAGACCTGGCCAGCGCTGCTGACCGGCTTGTTCATCATCCGCACCGTCTTCTCTTCCTGAAAATCCGCGTGTAGCTGCGGCGCGCCAGCACGTTTGTCGCGGATCCGGCTGAGGAGCGCTTTGACGTCGTTCGGCGCGAGCGGCTCGGCCCTGACAGGGGCGAGGCCTACGAAGCAGTACAATCCGAGCGAGAGCGCGATGAGAATTGATCGAGTGTTAAACATGGTCGGTAGCTTTGACGTCAGTCGTCGAAGTTTCTTCGCGCCAGACCTTCGGTTCAGCCGCCGCTGCAGCAGGCAATGTGAAAAATACTGTCGCCGCCAGGCTCCAGAAAATGCCGATCGCACACGCAATGCCCAAGCCGGCCAGCGTCGGATTATTCGCTAATCCGAGCGAGCCAAAGCCCGCAATCGCGGTCATGCCCGCGAGGATGACCGGCTTCACGACACCGGCGACGTCGTGTTCGAGTTCCTTCGCCTTTTGCCAGACGAGTAGGACGTAGATGCCGTAGTCAACGCCGATGGCGAGCACCAGGCGGAACGCGAGAACGTTCAATAGATTTAACGGGATATGCAGCAACTTCATCGACGCGATCATCGCGCCGACGGCGAGCACGAGCGTGGCGATTTGGATCAGCCAAAGGCGGAAATCGCGATAGAGAAACGCGAGCAGCGTCGCGTCGAAGATCGCCATCATTGTGCTGATAAGGATGAGCTGGCGGTGTGACCACGGAACCAGATCCGTGAGCGTGAAGCTCCACCCGGAAAGGGTCATCGGCACCCCAGTGACTGGGAGTTCGCGCTTCAGACTTTCCTTCTGCTCTTGCGTCGTGATCGGCTCGTTCGTGGTCACGAAACCAGTCGTGACCAGCGGGTCCTCGGCGAAATAACGGTCGACGAGGAACCACCAACTCGACGACTTCGGCAACAGGTTGCGCCAATCCGGCAACCCGGCAGCGGGATCAGCGACGCGCGTTAAGTCGTCAAGCAAGGTGAAAGCAGAGGCGAACGTCTCGGCGCTGAATCCTTCC
>JBHENE010000006.1:0-33157 GCA_046262215.1 Chthoniobacterales bacterium
TGATGGACCTCAGCCGCGCCGCATCGCCGCGTCGGCCGACGGCGATCGCATCTACTTGCTGGAAGAAGACGCAATTTTGCAGCGACTCCGCGGCCTGAAACTCGTCAGCACCTCGCCCGGTGCCGATCACACTGACTCGGATTGGAAAGTGGAGTTCGAGAACAAGATCTCAGCGCATGCGCAGTTCACGATTCGCAACGGCAAGCCGATTTTGTCTGGCGGCGAGCAGGTGCCGGAAAAGCTTGTGGTTAAACTGAAGCCGAACCCGCTTCACAAAAATGCGCCGGGCTCTGCGGAGCTTTCGGTCGGTTATGATGCCGACGGCAGTTTCCTGCAGACCGCTGACGGATTGCCACTGCAAACCATCAGCGAGACAGCTCATCTGATCCGCACTGTGATCGCCTCGCATGATGCGAAATCGTTAGATGTTTTTCAGGACGACGGCACGGTCGTTGAGCAGTTTCGGATCGGTGACATCGACGAAATGATGGCATTCGATTGCGGCGAAATTGAATTGAAATAGCCCCGCCTCTTGGGCCAAGCTGCACCCGATGGCCCAAGATATAGTGTATTTCGATCTCGAGACACAGCGCACGGCGAACGACGCCGGCGGCTGGGACCGAAAGTGCAACATGCGAATGTCGATCGGCGTCGTCTTCAGCACCGCGACGGGTAATTACCAGGTGTTCAGCGAGGAGCGCGTAAACGAATTAATCGAGCGGCTGCGCCGCGCTGATCTCGTGGTCGGATTTAACGTCCTGAATTTCGATTATCACGTGCTGATGGGTTACACGATTCTCGATCTGGTGAACGAACTACCGACCGCCGATCTCATGGTCGATATGGAGAAGAAACTCGGCCACCGGCTTGGTCTCGACACGATCGCAAACGCGACTCTCGGTATTCAGAAAACGGCGGCGGGCTTAGATGCGATTCGCTGGTGGCGTGAGGGTCGCGTGATGGAGATTGCGGAGTATTGCTGCTTTGACGTGAAGGTGACGAAGCTCGTGCACGAGCACGGTTGCCGGCATAAGGAGCTCTACTTCCATGATCGCTTCGCGCAGCGGCAGCGAGTCGAGATCGACTGGTGCCACCTCGACAACAACTAGCGCGATACGCTAAGCGTGCGAGCCGAGAAGCGGCGAGCCGGATTCGAACGGTGCGACTTCTTCGACCCCTTCGACCTTCCAGCCATCGCCTTCCGCGATGAGAGTGTAGAGGAAACAGCGCACGGCAGGTTCGCGCCCGAAGAAGAAGACCTGCACGATGGCACTGTTGCTGTCCATCTTGATGGACCCAAACTCGACGCGGTGCGCGCGAGTCATCGCACCGTAGTTTTGCCGCACCATCGTTTCGAATTGCGGCAGCGTGAATTTCTGCTGCACACCGCTCGCGGCGCGGCGATAGGCACTTGGATAATCGGCCGCGCGAAACGCGGCGAGTTGATCATTCACGACCGCGAAGAGCTCATGCGGGGCTGGCGTTGGTATGCGTTTCTCGAACCGGTGCGCGACGAGAAACGCCGCGGCGCAAAGCGAAAAAAAGAAGAGCAGCAGAGATGCTTTGGCGAGCCGTGTCATTGCCGTGGCTGGTGATTGTAACAGCCGCGTCAACGGCTGATCGCGCGCCGTGGCTCGGCTTATGCCCTGTCGCCCTGCGACTCGGCTAAACGGCGGAGATACGGATAAGAATAAATTCCCGTCCCGTGGCCATCTTTCCAACGCGGCTGAAGAGCGTACCCGCCGACGGAATTCCAACCGACGAGATCAAAGCTATCGGCGTTGTAGCTGACTTGCGGCCGCACCAGGTTTCCCATCACATCCGGCTCGCCTCCGCACGACGCGCAGGGACACGCGCGGCGCAGGAGCTGGATAGGGATGTATGATTCTACCGCATCACTCCAGACGACGGCGAACTCGTCGCCGATCACTTGGACGTTTGTGGGGTGAAGCTGCATTCGTTCGCCGCTCGCCTGTTATCGTCCGCCGAAGATTGCGGTGCCCACACGCACCACTGTCGCGCCTTCTTCGATTGCGATCTGGTAGTCGTTGCTCATGCCCATCGACAGCTGCGGTAATCGAACATCGAACTCTGACTGAAGGGCATCGCGCAATTCGCGAAGCGCGACAAAGTAACGGCGTGACTCTTCTGCCTCTGGAGCCAATGGCGGAATCGTCATCAGTCCTTCAATTTCTACTCTGTCGAAGCGCAGCAGTTGCTCCATTTCGGCCCGCAGCACAGCGGGCGGAAAGCCAATCTTGCTCGCCTCACCTGCTACGTTGACTTCGAGCAACACCCGCGGCCGAACTCCCTCGTCGCGTGCGATCCGGTCCATCTCGGAAGCCAGTGCGAGCGAATCAATGCTCTGGAAGCGTTCGAAAAGTGGCAACGCATGGCGGATTTTGTTCTTCTGCAGTTGGCCAATAAATTCCCAACGCAGTGTAGACGGCAGCACCGGGATTTTAACGCGCGCTTCCTGCACACGACTCTCTCCGAAGACTGCCTGGCCCGCCTCAAACGCCGCGCGGATTTTTTCAGCGTCCTGCTTTTTCGAGACAGCAATAAGCTGGATGTCTGCCGGGGCGCGCCCGGAGTTCTCGGCCGCCGCAGCGATGCGCGACCGCACTAGCTCCAAGTTATCCGTGATCGACGTCACGCGGCAGCATTCCTTCTCGAACGGCGGCCGCGCAACCGTAATCGCGCTGCCGAACTGCCGCAGCGCCTCGCGACCTAGCTCTGCGTTTTGTGCGACATGCCGGAGCAGGCGGCTTTCCAGGCGGCGAATTGCTCCTTCGAGAGGATGCCTTTCGCGGCTTTTTCCATCTGCGTCATGCTCTGCTTCGCGCAGCCGCTCTTGTCGCAATCGGCTGCGAGCTTTTTCATCTTCGCGGTTTGGTCCGCGTTAAGATCGAGATTTGCGAAAGTCGCAGAGCAACCTTGCTGCTTCATCTCGTTCGCAGTCGTCGTTGCGCAGCAGGCTTTGTCGCTCGCGAATGCGGAGGATGCGGCAAACAGGGCAAAGGCGACGAGAGACAATTTAGGGAAATTCATACCCGTAAGACAGATGATCCGGTCGGCCGTTCAACTAATCGGCCGTGAAGGTGAGCCGGCCGTCCTTCGCGTCTACGCGAATCGTCTGCCCCTCGCGGAACTTTCCTTCCAGAATATCGAGGCTGAGTGGATCGAGGATGAACCGCTGAATCGCACGCTTCAGCGGCCTCGCTCCGTAGACGGGATCGTTCCCTTCATGCGCCACCAGCGCTTTCGCGGAATCGCTTAGCTCCAGCGTGATCTTCTGCTTCTCCAGCCGCTGGATGAGGCGCTTCAGCTGAATCTCGACGATCTTCTTCAGCTCCTCGTCGTCGAGCCGATCGAAGATGATGATTTCGTCGACGCGGTTTAGGAACTCCGGCCGGAAGTGCTGCCGCAGCGCTTCCATCACGAGTGGGGAATGTTTCTCACGGTTCCATTCATCGGTGATGTACTGCGAACCAATGTTCGAAGTCATGATGATGACGGTGTTCTTGAAATCGACTGTCCTCCCCTGCCCGTCAGTGATGCGCCCGTCATCGAGCACCTGCAGCAGCACATTGAAGACGTCACCGTGAGCCTTCTCGATCTCGTCGAACAGGATGACCGAATACGGTTTGCGCCGGACGGCTTCGCTCAGTTGTCCGCCTTCTTCGTAGCCAACATAACCCGGAGGAGCACCAATCAGACGCGCAACGGTGTGCTTCTCCATGTACTCGCTCATGTCGATGCGGATCATCGCGTTCTCGTCGTCAAACAGGAACTCCGCCAAAGCACGCGACAGCTCGGTTTTGCCGACACCAGTCGGCCCGAGAAAAATGAACGAGCCAATCGGACGATTTTCATCCTGCAACCCCGCGCGTGCGCGGCGCACGGCATTCGAGACGGCGCTGATCGCAGTCCGTTGCCCGATCACACGCTGCGCCAGCCGCTCTTCCATTTTCACCAGCTTCTCGCGTTCACCTTCCTGCAACCGCGAAACCGGAATGTGCGTCCAGCTCGCGACCACCTGCGCAATGTCCTCCTCCGTCACTTCCTCCTTCAACATCTGGCCGCCCTCCTGGAGCGTTCCTAGCTTCTGGTTGTGTTCTTCAAGCTGGCGCGTCAGATCAGGAATTCGACCGTACTGAATCTCACTCGCCTTTGCTAATTCGCCGCGGCGTTGCGCCTGTTCCAGCTCTGTTCGTGCGGCTTCAAGTGCCTCTTGCAGTTTGCGCGATCGATCGATCTCGCCTTTTTCGTTTTGCCATTGCGCTTTCAGCTTGGCGCTCTCCTCTTTCAGGTCAGCTAGCTCTCTCTCGAGCTTCGCGAGCCGCTCTTGGCTCGCGGCATCTTTCTCCTTCTTGAGCGCCTGCCGCTCCATTTCGCGCTGCATGATGTCGCGTTCGATCATGTCGATTTCGGTCGGCATCGAATCGAGCTCGATCTTCAATCGCGAGGCGGCCTCGTCCATGAGGTCGACGGCTTTGTCCGGGAGGAAGCGATCGCTGATGTAGCGATGCGAAAGCACCGCGGCGGCGACGAGCGCAGCGTCGCGGATACGCACGCCGTGATGGACTTCGTACCGCTCCTTCAGCCCGCGCAAAATTGCGATCGCGTCCTCCACGCTTGGCTCCTCCACCATGACCGGCTGAAAACGGCGCTCAAGCGCCGCGTCCTTCTCGATATACTTGCGATACTCATCAAGCGTCGTCGCGCCGATCGTCCGCAGCTCGCCGCGCGCCAGTTGCGGCTTCAACAAGTTCGATGCGTCGACTGATCCTTCCGCCGCGCCGGCGCCAACGATCGTGTGCAGCTCATCGATGAACAGGATGATCTCCCCCTGCGAATCGGTGACCTCCTTCAAGAATGCCTTCAACCGATCCTCGAATTCTCCGCGAAACTTTGCTCCCGCGACCATCGAGCCGATGTCCATGGCGATCAGCTTCTTCCGCTTCAACGATTCCGGGACGTCGCCGCTGATAATGCGTCGCGCGAGGCCTTCCACGATTGCCGTTTTGCCGACACCCGGTTCGCCGATCAGCACCGGATTGTTCTTCGTGCGCCTCGACAACACCTGCATGACGCGGCGGATCTCATCGTCGCGTCCGATGACAGGATCGATCTTCCCGCGGCGCGCCTGCTCGGTCAGATCGCGGCCATATTTCTCGAGCGTCTGATACTTGCCTTCCGGGTTTTGATCGGTCACGCGCTGCGAGCCTCGCACCTGTTGCAGCGCCTGCATCAGTTTGTCGCGCGTTACGCCTAACGACTTCAACAACCGACCGGCGCCGTCATCAGAAGTACTGAGGGCAAGCAGGTAATGCTCAGCGCTGAGGAATTCGTCTTTCAACTTCGCCATCTCACGCTCAGCGGAGTCGATCGTTGTCCGCAGCTCGTTACTGATCCGAACATCAGAGCTGCCGTGAATCGACGGCCGCCGATTCAGCTCCTGCTCCAGTCGCTCGTGTAACGTGCTCGCGGCGACGCCGACCTTCTCGAGCAGCGGTCGGGTGACGCCGTCGGTCTGATCGAGCAACGCCGTCAGGAAATGCTCGTTCGAGATCTCGGCGTGCTTGTGCTCGCCCGCCACGTCGTGCGCTGCCTGCAGCGCTTCCTGCATTTTTTGGGTGAATTTGTCGGGCCGCATAGCTGTCCTTTTTCCTCACAGACAATTCGCAGCAGCTGGGTGTTCAAGCCGCCTGTATGCACGAACGAAGCGAGTCATCTCGACCGGAGCGAAGCGCAGTGGAGAGACCCCGTGGAAGAACGTATGACGTCGCTCGTACTGCAGCGGGGTCCCTCGACTTCGCTCGGGATGACGAGCTGCCTCACTCCAGATCGGCCGCGTCACCTTTCCCAGCTTTCTGGCCGCGCAACTTCGCCTGGATGAAGAAATCGATATCGCCGTCCATGACCGCCTGGACGTTGCTCGTTTCCGCGCCCGTCCGGTGGTCCTTCACCATTTGATACGGCTGGAAAACATACGACCGGATCTGGCTACCCCACGCGACGTCGCCTTTCTCGCCATACTGCCGATCGATCTCCGCGCGCTTCTTATCCTGCTCCATCTCGTAGAGCTTCGCTTTTAACATCTTCATCGCGAGTTCGCGATTCCGGCCCTGGCTCCGCTCCGCCTGGCACGCGACCACGATCCCGGTTGGCTTGTGTACGATGCGAACAGCAGTCTCGACTTTGTTGACGTTCTGCCCGCCTTTGCCGCCCGCGCGATAGGTGCCGACTTCGATGTCCGCGACGTTGACTTCGATCGGTGCCGAGTCTGCTATTTCAGGAACAACATCGACGCTGGCGAAAGACGTGTGCCTGCGCTTGTTCGAGTCGAACGGCGAGATCCGCACGAGCCGGTGGACTCCGCGCTCGGTACTAAGATATCCGTAAGCGTACTCGCCGCTCACGAGGAAGGTCGCCGATTTAATTCCCACTTCTTCGCCAGTCTGGATGTCGATCGTTTGCGACTGAAATCCGCTCCGCTCGATCCAGCGGCCATACATACGCAAAAGCATGTCCGCCCAATCGCACGACTCCGTGCCGCCTGCGCCCGAGTGGATCGTCACGAAGGCGTTCGATCGGTCGTTAGGGCCAGAGAGAAATTGACGCAGTTCGAACGCCTCGAGCTTGCGCAACAAACGCGCATGTTCCGCCGCGATCTCGGTTTCGGCAGTGCTCCGCTGCGCCGGATCTTCTTCCTCGCCGGCGAGCTGCTGCAGCGCTTTGAAGTCGTCCATCTCCCGCTCGAGTTCGCGAAGGGGATTGATTAACCCGCGCAAGCGCGAGACTTCCTCGACATCTACCTGAGCCCGCTCGCGATTCGACCAGAAATCCGCGGCGGCCATTCGCTCTTCGAGAACGGCTAGCTGCTCTTGAAGCTTGGCGAGGTCAAAGAAACCTCCGCAGTTCGCCAACGCGCGATTTCAATTCCTCAGCGCTGATTTCCTGCACGTCCGTAGCCATGGTGGAAAAATAGCGCGCGGTGTCGGGCACGCCAGCGCGTTGTGGCGTGCGATTACTTGCGCGCGGTCGCGCGGGGCTGCTCGATGCGGAAGACGGTTTCGCCTTCCTTCATCAGGTCGAGTCGATCACGGGCGATTGTCTCGAGATAGACCGGGTCCGTTTTCAGCAAATTCACTTCACGCGTCTGGCGCGCGAGGACCAGCTTTTGCTCGGTCACCTGGCTTTGCAGCGTGTCGATTTCGGCGCGGCTCTGCTTCAGCTTCTTATACTGAGGCAGGAAGAGACTGACGATGACAAGCAGACAAGCCAGGACGAGCAGCGCGCGCAGAACGCGATTCAGTTGCTGCCAGATGGAGGCTTCGCGACGGGCCCGAAAATCGCCGTAGCCGGGGTGATCCACTAGCGCATCTTACCGCCGTAGACCGCATTGTCACCAAGTTCCTCCGCGATCCGGAGAAGTTGATTGTACTTCGCGACGCGATCGGTCCGGCAAAGCGAGCCAGTCTTGATTTGGCCCGCATTCGTCGCCACCGCGATGTCGGCTATCGTGGTGTCTTCGGTCTCACCCGACCGATGACTGATCACGGCGGTGTAGTTGTTTTCCGTCGCTAATCGGATCGTGTCGAAGGTTTCGGTGAGCGTGCCGATCTGATTCACCTTTACGAGGATTGAGTTCGCCACGCCTTGATCGATCCCCTTCTGCAGAAACTCGACATTGGTGACGAAGAGATCGTCGCCAACGAGCTGGATTTTGTCGCCGAGCCGCTCCGTCATTCGCTTCCAACCAGCCCAGTCGTTTTCCGCGCAACCGTCTTCAATCGAAATGATCGGGAAGCGGTTCGCCAGGGCCTCATAGAGGTCGATCAATTCGTCCGCGGTGCGCTTTGAGCCATCGGATTTCTTGAAAACGTAATTACCGCTCTCTTTGTCGTAGAACTCGGAGGCGGCCGGGTCTAGCGCGACGAAGATCTGCTCGCCAAACTTGTAGCCCGCTTTGCTCACCGCGGTCGCGATGCACTCCAGTGCGTCTTCTGCCGAGTTTAGGGTGGGCGCGAACCCGCCTTCGTCGCCGACCGCGGTGGAAAGTCCTCGATCCTTTAGCACGCCTTTGAGCGCGTGGAAGACTTCCGCTCCGTAGCGGAGAGCTTCCGCGAAGGAGGGCGCGCCTTTCGGCATAATCATGAACTCCTGGAAATCGATCGGCGCATCGGAATGAGCGCCGCCGTTCAGGATGTTCATCATCGGCACCGGCAACGTGTTAGCTCTTGGGCCTCCAAGGTAACGGAACAGCGAGACACCGGAAAACGCGGCGGCGGCGTGGGCGTTCGCGAGCGACACGCCGAGCAGCGCATTCGCGCCGAGATTCTTCTTGTTCTTGCTGCCGTCGAGCTCGATCAGCTTGCGGTCGATCGCCTCCTGGTCCAGCGCATCCGCGCCGCTCATTCCTCGTGCGATTGTTTCGTTAATCGCGCGGACTGCGTCGCCGACACCTTTGCCGCCGTAGCGATTCTTGTCTCCGTCGCGCAGCTCCCAAGCTTCATGTTCGCCGGTGCTCGCGCCACTCGGCACGGCCGCGCGCCCGAAAGCGCCGCCTTCCAGGTGCACATCAACTTCGACGGTGGGATTGCCGCGCGAATCCAGGATTTCGCGGCCGATGATTTTGCGGATGGAGGTCTTCGCCATAACGAATGGCTAGCGGTTACGCGCCTGTCGTTGCGATGTCGAGTACGAACGCGCGCCGGTGTGTTTCTCGCCGGGTGCCCGGGCGACATTCGCGTTGGCATTCGCGGTAAACGACAGATAGTCTCGCGGGATGCCTTCACGCGTGCGGATCGTCGCAATTTTGTCGATTCTCGGCGTCGCCGCAGCGCATGCAGCCGATCCGGCAACGTTGACGCCGGAGCAGATGACGGCGGCAATTCGCACCGACACAATCACCATCCCGACACCGGGTGAGCTGTTCGCGGCGTTAACAAAACCCGGCAAGCCGAACTGGGTGGCGCAATATCGCGAGCCGATCCCGACTACCTACCAAAACCGGGCGCAAATCGCGCTAAACCTCGGCGGATTAATCGCGGACGGATTCATCGCCGTTGAAGCGCAGGACACGCAACAGGTAAAGAATATCGGCACCGACATCATCAAACTGGCCAAGGCGCTCGGCGTTAGCGAGAACGTGCTCGGCCGCGGCAAAAGCATCAACGAGTTTGCCGAGAACAACGAGTGGGACGCGCTCAAGGAAGAACTCGAGGCGACGCAGAATGAGGTGAAGACCTCGATGCAATCGAATCGCGACCAGGATTTCGTTATCCTTGTGAGTCTCGGCGGCTGGGTGCGCGGGACGCAGGTGGTGAGCGGCGCGATTCTGAAAGAGTATAATGGCGAGACTGCTAAAGTGCTGCGCCAGCCTGCGTTGGTCAGCTTCATGCAGGCGAAGGTGAAGGACATTTCACCCGAGCTGCAGCAGGAGCCGTTGGTGCAGGCGGTCAACGCGCAACTGGTGGACATTCAGAAGCTCGTCTCTTTTCCCAATGGTGGCATTCCGACTGCTGAAGAAGTAGGGAAGCTGAACGCAGCGGTGACGAAACTAATGGAATCAATCCAGAACAAGACGGACGCCAAATGAAGCTGCCAATCGTTGTGTCATTAGTGGTGGCTCTTCTTCTCGCCTCCGTCCGCGCGCAGGAAGCCGACAACCAAGTCGGCGCTCGCAGCGTAGCGCTCGAACTCGCCGGCGCATTCTCAAATGACGGTTTCAAGATTCGCGATGGTCATTGGTCGGGCGACGTAAAACCTGGGGATCGCGCGCTCGTCGCGGTCAATCTTTACGCTGGGAATCAGTATTGGTTCTCCGTCGGCACGGATAACAAGGCGGCGAAATTCGGCCTTCGTTTGCATGACGAAGCGGGCAAGCCGCTCGCGGCCGAAGACTACCAGGGCGACGCGACTGCGGCGGCCGGATTTTCGCCGGCCATCAGTGGTCAATATTTCGTATCTATTGCGCCGACCGAAGGTGGAGCGGCCACCTATTGCCTCGTCTACTCCTACAAATGAAACGCCTCCCGCTCTTCTGTTCCGCTGCGCTGATGGTTCTCGCCGCGGCTTTCACGCCCGGCTGCCAAAGCGGAGCTGTTCTGGCGCGAGTGAAAAATCAGCTCACCACACCGGAGGGTGGACAGGTCTACGTCGTCGCGACCGAGAAAACATCTTTCTACCGCTATGGTCCACAGCAGGGCAACGGTCCTGACAGCGAGCTGCAAAAAGACACGCTTGTGAAGTTGATCCGGAATTCGTTCGGATACTCAAAGGTGCAGGTCGCGTCGACGGGCCAGCAAGGTTTCGTGGCGAGCGAAGACATCATGCGCGCATCGCCGACATTGCTCGCAGCGCTGACCAAGCCGCCCGAAGTCGTTGCGAGCACGAATACGTCTGCAAGCTCACCGGCGTCCACAGTCGAGAACATCGACGTCCGTTCTTCTGACGCGAGCTTCGTGCCGCCACCGGAAGCGCTGCCGCCGCCTGATCTCCCTCCGCCGAGCGCCGAGCCGACGCCGCAATAATCCGCGCGTACCTCAGCGCAATCTGCTCGGCAATCGCCGTGCGGATGGATACGTTGAGCTATGGCTTCGACGCAGGTTTTCTACGCCGGGAATGTGCAGGGCGTAGGCTTCCGCTACACCGTGAAACAGGTGGCGAAAGGATTTGATGTCACCGGTTGGGTCCGCAATCTCGCGGACGGCCGCGTGGAGCTTCGAGCGGCTGGCGCGGCGGATGAGCTCGCCGCGTTCATCGAAGCTGTCGGGCAAAGGGAATTACGCGCGCACATCAAGGAGCAGACGGAACATCCGCTCGCCGAGGAACTGAACGTTCGCGGGTTCGAGATTCGGCATGAGTGAGCCGGCGGTGGCCGTCAGCGGCCTAACCAAAACATTTCCGGTTCCATTCCAGCGCCGCTCCATCATCGCCGTGCGCGACCTCAACTTGCGAGTTGATGCCGGCCAGGTCTACGGACTGCTCGGGCCGAACGGCTCCGGCAAAAGCACGACGCTGAAGGTGATCCTTGGGCTGGTCTCGCCCACGCGCGGAAAGGCAGAGATTTTCGGGCGCGACAGCAGCCGAGTGGCGAGTCGCGCAGCAGTTGGTTTCCTGCCGGAGAGTCCCTACTTCTATAAATATCTAACCGCCGCCGAAACCCTGCGCTTCTATGGAAAGCTGTGCGGAATGCACGGCGCGAAGCTGACGAAGCGCATTGACGAACTGCTCAATCTCGTGCGCTTGACCGACGCGCGCGATCGACGGTTACGTGGTTTCTCGAAAGGCATGCTGCAACGCATCGGTCTCGCCCAAGCATTGGTGCACGAGCCGCAACTCGTAGTGCTCGACGAGCCAACAGCCGGCGTTGATCCCGCGGGTTCACGCGAGATTCGCGACCTCATTCTCGATCTTAAGCGTTGGGGCACGACGGTGTTGTTGTCGTCGCACTTGCTCGGTCAGGTGCAGGAGGTTTGCGATCGCGTCGGCATTCTCGCGAATGGCGTCCTCGTTCGCGAAGGCACGATGACCGAGCTGTTAGGGGTGCAAAATCAAACGGCGTTGGTGCTCGAGAACGCCGGACCGAAATTGCTGCATGACATCGCGACGCTCGCGGAGGCCTCGGGAGCCCGCGTCGTCGAGCAGGGCACGCCGCAAACCACGCTCGAGCAGCTCTTCCTCGAAGCGACCCGGCGCGAGCCGAAAACATCCCGATGAACTTTTCGGTCCGACGTGTCGGCGCAATCACCTCGACGACGTTGACCGAACTCGTTCGACTCAAGGTGTTCTATGCGTTGCTGCTCTTTGCGTTGCTGTTGATCGGCAGCTCTGCCTTTATGGCGCGCCTCAGTTTTCAGCAGGAATTTCAGGTGCTGAAAGACATCTCGTTAGGCGCGATGAGCATCTTTACGTCGCTGCTCGCGATCATGGCTACGGCGCGCATGCTGCCGCAGGATCTCGAAGAGCGCACGATCTACACGATTCTGGCAAAGCCGGTCCAGCGCGCCGAATATCTCATCGGCAAACTAGGCGGCGCGCTGCTTTTGTTGCTCATCAGCACGGTGGCGATGGCTATAGTTTTGGCGGCAGTGTTGTTCGTGCGCGAACACAGCGCGCTCGCGCAAGTCATGCAGCAGATGCGCGGCGCTCCGCCACCGCAAATCGAAGAGGCGCTGCAAGGCGTTCGCGCTGCGACATGGAATGCGAACCTGCTGCCGGGGATCGCGATCATCTATCTAAAGGCGGGCCTGCTCGCTGCGCTCACGCTCTTTATCTCAACATTCGCCACCACCAACATCTTCACCGTTGTCGTTGCAGTATTCGTTTACTTCATCGGGCATCTGCAAGGCACCGCGCGCGAGTTTTGGCTGCAGGAACACGGCGGCGCCTGGCTGAGCCGCACGTTCCTCGCGCTTGTCGCGCTTGTGTTTCCGGACCTGCAGCTGTTCGACTTCGCCGACAGCGTTGTTACGGGCGCAGCGATCCCGTTTGTGCTATTCGCCAAGGCCGCCGGCTTCGCGTGTTTCTACACCATCTTTTACCTGCTGCTCGCGATCGCGGTTTTTTCCGGGAGAGAATTGTGATCCGCGCGCTGCTGGTCGCAATTGTCCTGCTCCTCGGTGGTGCGGCAAAGCTTCCGCTCGAGCATCAGTTCGCCGGGCAGCGGAAGCAGCTGCACCTGCAGGCACCCGAACTGAATCTCGGCGTACGCGAACAGATCGGGCAGCTCGGATTCGTCGCGGCCCTGAGTGGCTTTCGCTCGCTTGTCGCCGACGTGCTTTTCATTCAGGCGCATGTCGCGTGGGAACGCACGGAGTGGAGTCGCGTGCTGCTGCTGTTTCGGCAGGTGACGATGCTCGAACCGCATGTGCTGCTCTTCTGGGACATGGCTGCGTGGCACATGGCGTGGAATGCAAGCGCGGCAGCGATCAACGATCCGCAGCAGCCGCGCCTGACCCTGCGGGTGAAGGCGCAACGCGATTACTTTGATGCCGGCCGCGAGTTCCTCGAGCGCGGCATCGCGAATAACCCGGACAAGCCACAGCTGTTCGAAGCGCTGGGGCGATTATATCGCGACAAATATCGCGATCACGCGCGTGCCTCGGAATTCTTCGACCTCACCGCAAGCAAAGCAGGAGCTCCCAGCTACGCACGACGGTTTGCAGCCTACGAGCTCTCCTATTGTGATGGACGTGAGCAGGATGCGCATAGTCGTTTGCGCCAGCTTTACGATATCGGAGAAAGAGAGCGGCTACCGACGTTGATCAAGCGGTTGAAATTCCTCGAAGACAAGCTCAACATCCCGCTGGGTCAGCGCATCCCCGAGTCCTCGGGCTGAGCTCATCAGCATCATGCGCTTCGCCATCATTAGTGACCTGCACGCCAATCTCGAGGCGACACACGCGGTCATGGCAGACGCGCACGCGAAGGAGTGCACGGAGTTCGTCTGCCTCGGGGACGTCGTCGGTTACAATGCCAACCCGCATGAGTGCGTCCAGATCGTGCGGGCGCTCGATTGCCCAACCGTCCAGGGGAACCACGACGAGCAGGCGTCGCTCACGCAGTCATCGCGAGATTTCAACGAACTCGCCGAGCACGCCATTAGCTGGACGCGCGCGCAGCTGACAGACGAAGACAAGCTCTGGCTCGGGGAGCTGCGGCTGACGCGCCAGGTACGCGATTTTACAATCGTGCACTCCACCCTCGATACACCGGCGGAGTGGGGCTACGTCTTCAACAATCTCGATGCGATGGCGAGCTTCACGTATCAGCACACCGCCCTCTGTTTCTTCGGACACACGCATGTCGCGAGCGCCTTTGTCCGCGACAGGAACGTCTCCCGCGTGAAAACCGAACAGCTCGCGATTGAGCCAGGTAAGAAATACTTCATCAACACCGGAAGCGTGGGGCAACCGCGCGATGGCGATCCACGCGCCGCGTATTGTATTTACGACACGGAAAAGAACGTTGTCGAGCAGCGCCGGCTGAAATACGACCTGCGGACCGCGCAGCGGAAGATCATCCAGGCTGGCTTGCCGCGACTCCTCGCCGAGCGCTTGGAACTCGGCCGCTGACCGGTGTTGGTGGCCGTCCGCTTCTGCGCCGCAGGTGATGAGCTACAAATCTATCCTCATCATTAAGCCGAGCTCGCTCGGCGACATCGTGCACACGCTGCCGGCGGTCGCGTGTATCCGCGCAGCTCACCCGGAGGCGAGAATTACATGGGTCATCAATCCGGAATGGGCGCCGCTGCTCCGCGGTAACCGCGACGTCGATCATGTGCACATCTTCCCTCGGGGGGAACTTCGCGGCATCGGCGCCGCGGCCGGTCTGCTCCCGTGGCTTAACAAAACACGCGTGCTTCGACCAGAGATCGCGCTCGATTTTCAAGGCCTGCTGCGGAGCGCGTTGATCGCGCGGATCAGCGGCGCACGTGAAGTATTCGGCTTGAGCGATGCGCGTGAAGGGTCGCGTTTTCTGTATCGTGAAACTGCTCGAGTCGGCCGCCGCAGTCATGCCGTTGAGCGCTACTTGCGGCTGGCAGAGCTCGTCGGCGGGGTTGAGGACGGGCCATTGCGCTTCGCCCTCCCGACCGGCGATCCCCTGCCTCGTTTCGACCCACATTCACCCTTCTTTTTGCTGCATCCCTTCTCGCGCGGGCGGGGAAAATCGATGTCGGCGCGAGCGATCGAAGACTTCTGCCGCGCCTGCAACGGCGAACGCGTTGTCGTGGTCGGAAAAACGAAAGTGAAGCTGCGACATCTGGATAACTGCGTCGACCTGACGAATCACACGACCCTGCTACAACTCGTCTGGCTGATCCGCGCGGCGCGTCTCACCGTCAGCGTAGACAGCGGACCGAGTCATATCGCCGCGGCGGTATCTCCGCGCCTGATCTCGATTCACACCTGGACCGATCCGCGGCGCGTCGGTCCGTACAACCGCGATGCATGGATCTGGCGCAACGGCGAGATGCGGCAGATGCGCGATTACCAGCCGGATGAGAAACTCGCGCGCGGCCGATCGTTCCGTGCCACGGATGTTCCCCGGCTGGCAGACGTGGCTAACGAGTTGTGGACGCGCGGTCGCTGAGGACGAGCTCAGCTAATCGAAGGTCAGCCGGGTAAGTGATCTTGAAGTTGTAGTCCTCGTTAGGCACGAGGACCACTTCGCGGCAGAGCCTTTCGACCGCGGAAACTTCGTCCGTGATTGAAAGCCTCTCGTCGGCAACGCGTGCATACGCTTCCAAGAGCAGTTCGCGTCGGAAAATTTGCGGCGTCTGCATTCCGTAGACGCCCTGACGATCCACCGAGCCCGACACCATTCCTGCGTCGTCCGCGCGCTTCAAGGTGTCGGCGACGGGAGCTGCCAAGGACGCCGCGCCATGTCTCCGAGCCGCATCGAAGACGCGCTCGATCTCCCCCGACGTGACGAGCGGACGCGCGGCGTCGTGCACGGCGACGAACTCCGCTGACGTGCTGACTCGAAGTAACCCTTCGTTCACGGAATCCTGCCGGTGTGTCCCTCCTGCGATAACTTCTCGCACCTTCCCGAACGAGTGCTGGGCGACTACTTCCCGCAGATCCGCCAGTCGGTCCGCGCGACCAACAACGACAATCGCGTGCACCGATTCCGTTGCCGCGAACGCTGCCAGGCTGTGCGCGATGATCGGCCGCCCGGCGAGCAGCGCGAAGGTCTTATCGAATCCCATTCGGCGGCTGCTGCCGCCAGCGACGATGATGGCGGTGAGCATGCGGCGAAGCCGCGCTAAGCGGTCAGCTGTCGCTGCACTTCCTGGCTCAGGCTTTTGCCATCAGCGCGGCCGGCCAGCTTCGTCTGCAACGTCTTCATGACAGCGCCCATTTGGGCGCGCGAGGTCGCGCCTGTCTCGGCGATCGTCTCACGCACCGCTGTCGCCAGTTCTTCCGCACTCATCGCCTGCGGCAAATAAGCGGAGAGCAGCGCCAGCTCTTCTTTTTCTTTGGTTGCCAGCTCAGGCCATCCGCCTTTTTCGAAGCTCTCGATTGAATCCTGCCGTTGCTTCACCTGCTTGCGGATCACCTGCGTCGCTTCAGTATCGTCGAGCTCGCCTTCCGCTCCCGATTTTTCGATCGCGGCATACTTCATTGCCGACTTCAGCATTCGCAACACGCCGAGCTTCGACGCGTCTTTTGCACGCATGGCGTCTTTCAAGTCGGAGTCGATCTGTTGCTGCACCGTCATGTCGTCACGCTAAGGTCCCGCAACCTCGCCGCGCAAGCCTCGAGCGACGCGATATCAGCGACTGAGATGACATCGACGCCTTTCCGCGTGCGCTGTAGCAGACCAGCGAGCACGCCACCCGGCCCGAGCTCGATGAACAAATCGCAGCCGCGCGCGAGCAACCATTCCATGCAGTCGGTCCAGCGGACAGTTCCGGTAACCTGATCCTGCAGGGTTTGGCGGATGTCGGGCAATGATTCGGCCGCGGTGCCGGTGACGTTGCTCACCACCGGGAAACGCGGCATCTGCAAGGTGGCTTCGAGCAAAGGGCCTGCGAGCGCGAGATAAGCACTGTTCATCAGTCGCGAATGATACGCACCCGCGACGTTCAACAGCGTCGCGCGCCGGATCCCGTGTTCTTTCGCGAGCGTCACCGCCAGCTCGACCTTCGCCGCTTCGCCCGAAATCACGATCTGGCCAGGCGCGTTCAGGTTTGCGACATCGACATCAGTGTCCGCGGCAAGCGCCCGCACCGCACTTTCATCAGCCCCGATCATCGCCGCCATCGCGCCTGCGATTGCGTCACAGGCGATTTCCATTAGGCGCCCACGCTGCTCGACGAGCCGGAGGCCCGTCGCAAAATCGAACGTCCCGGCGGCGGCATGTGCCGTCCATTCCCCTAACGACAAACCCGCAGCCGCTTCGATCCGGAATTCGCCGACGAGTTCGCGGAGTGCTGCCAGGCATGCCAACCCATGGACATACAGAGCAGGCTGACAGTTCGACGTTTTCGTCAGCTCCTCGAGAGGTCCTTCCCATACCAGCGTGCTGAGAGACCGTCCGAGGACAGCGTCGCCACTGGCAAATAACTCGTTAGCCGAAGCGAAAGCCGACGCGAGTTCCCGTCCCATTCCCACGACCTGGGCACCTTGTCCGGCGAAGAGCAGCGCGATTTTTTTCATTAGTTTTAGCTAAGCGCGATCCGGGTTAGCGGCGAGGCGGGAATGCATCGCGGGTCGCGAAAAAGATTCGTGCAAAATAGTGTTGTTGTTTCCTGACAGAATCGTCATCATCGCGGCATGAGCCAACATACATACATAAGTCGTAGGTTCGGTTGGGCAGGTTGTGTCGCTGTCGCCGCAGGGCTTTTGCTCGTCGGTGCCACTTCGGCACACGCACAGTGGGCGGCCAAGCCGGCACCTCCACTCCCACACTCGCTCCTCGATCAGGCGCAGTCAGGATCCGTCCTGCTGAACCTGGTGTTCGATAACAGTGGGCACGTCAGAGATGCGCAAGTGGTCCGCAGCAGTGGCGTTTCTGGATTGGACCAGGTGGCGCAGCAAGGTGCGCTCCGCTGGCGTCTCGATCCAGCCGCCATGCAGGCATCTGACACCACGAAGGGACGTCAGCACCTGGTGAAGTTCTTCCAAAACGCGAACGTCTCACGTCGCGTGGAGCCGATCACGGCGTTCTGGAAAGAACTGTAAACGCTGCTCCCCGGCAGAGCTAAATGTGCCGCGGCAATCCCGCCGCGGCGCCGCGTAAGTCGCTAGGCGCAGTTTGCGCTTGCGCGCCGTTTCCGTGTCGCGAGCATACCGCACCCTCGGGCTTTCATGGCTTCCACGACGCGCGAAATCGAATCTCCTGACCCTGCGACGCGCGTCGCTATTGCCGAGGCAAATCTCGCCTCCCGCACCGATGATATCGGCGAAAAGATGGTCCTTAACATGGGCCCGTCGCACCCTGCCACGCACGGTGTTTTGCGGCTCATTCTCGAGCTTGATGGCGAGACGGTAACGAAGGCGACGCCGGACGTCGGCTACCTGCATCGCGGCGATGAGAAGATCGCCGAGAACATGCAGTATAATCAGTTCGTCCCATACACGGACCGCCTCGATTATCTGGCGCCGCTGGCGAACAACGTCGCCTACGCTTGCGCGGTCGAGAAGCTGATGGGCTGGGAATTGCCGCCCCGCGGAAAAGCAATCCGCGTGATCTGCTGCGAGCTCGCGCGCATCCAGGCGCATCTGCTTGGCATCGGCGCGATGGCCTTGGATCTCGGAGCGCTGACCGTGTTCATGTACACGTTCACCGAGCGCGAGAAGATCTACAATCTCTGCGAAGTGATCTCAGGCGCGCGGTTCACCACTTCCTACACCCGCGTCGGCGGCCAAATCCGCGATCTGCCGGAGGCCTTCTTCCCACAGCTGCAGAAGTTCCTCGACGAGTTCGTGCCGCAGCTAAACGAAGTCGACAAGCTCCTGACGCGAAACCGCATCTTCGTCGATCGCACCCGCGATGTCGGCATCATCGGGAAGGATCTCGCGATCGCGTACGGCCTCTCCGGCCCGAACCTTCGCGGCAGCGGCATCGACCATGATGTGCGCCGGAAGCATCCGTATCTCGACTACGAAAAGTACGACTTCGAAATTCCAATTGGCAGCGCGGGCGACGGCTACGATCGCTACCTGGTGCGCCTCGAAGAGATGAGGCAAAGCGTTCGCATTCTGGAGCAGGCGATGGAGAAGATGCCGAGCGGAGCTATCAACGTCGTCGACTGGAAAAACATGCCGCCTCCGAAAGCGCGCGTAATGACGAAAATGGAGGAGTTAATCCACCACTTTATAGTCGTGACGGAAGGTCTGAATGCGCCAGTCGGTGAGGTTTACTTCGGCGCGGAAAATCCGAAGGGCGAGCTCGGTTTCTACATCAACAGCAAAGGCGGCGGCGTGCCGTACCGGCTGAAGATCCGCTCGCCCTCATTCTGTAACCTCAGCATTTTGCCGGAAATTCTACCGGGCTGCAGCGTCAGCGACGTCGTCTCGGTGCTCGGCAGTCTGGACTTCGTGATGGGCGAATGCGACAGGTGACGAACTCTATGAACACACTCAAACGCTCGTTGTTACTCATCGCGCTCGCCGCCTTTTTGCTCACCCTCAGCGGCTGCAATCGCACCACCCTGTCCGGCTCGAAGGTGACGAAGGCGAATTACGACCAGATCACCACTGGCATGTCGAAATCGCAGGTTGAGACAATCCTCGGCGCACCTACCACGAGCGAGACGAAGGACATGCTCATTTTTAAGAAGACGACCTATCGCTACGAAGACGGCGCAAAGTTCGCGATGATCAGTTTCAAAAACGACGAGGTCGACAGCAAAGAAGGCAACCTCGGCCAACAGTAAAGAGCGCGTCACCAGCACGTCATGCAAGCGCGCACCGCTCAACTGGCTTTCGTCTGCGCGCTGCTCGCGGTGCTTTTGCTCGGTGGTTGCGTCGGTGAGCGACTGCGGAAGGCAAATGTCGATCAGGTCGCGAATGGCATGGCGAAGAAGCAGGTGGAATCGATTCTTGGACCCCCGACTTCCGTGACGGAGGTCAAGGAACTCGATGCGACCCTGAAGACCACTTACCTCTACGTGCAAGGCAAGGACACGGTGACGATCGTGTTTTTCGACGACAAGGTCGAATCCAGGATATCCACGTTGAAGGATTAAGCATCGCGCTGTGGATTCGATCTCTGAAGCCATTCCCGCGGAGCTAGAGCGGGAAATCGAGCGCGCGATCGCACGCTATCCGAGTGATCGGAAGCGGAGCGCATCGATGCCGCTGCTGCATCTCTGGCAGGAGCATTTCGGGTTCATCAGCGATGAAGGCGTGCGTTGGATCGCGGAGAAGCTAGAACTCGAGCCGATCAACATCCTCGAGCTCGTCACGTTCTATCCGATGTATCGGCAGGCGCCGGCGGGAAAGAAGCACATTCGCATTTGTCGCACCTTGAGCTGCGCGATGGCGGGCAGTTATCAGCTGAAGCAAAGCCTCGAAGCGGCCGCCGGCGTGAGCGGCACGAACGGTCATCACGATCACGGAATGCACAACCCGGAGACGAAGGAGCCCAGCGGCGAATACAGCTTTGAGTTCGTCGAGTGCCTCGCCAGCTGTGGCACCGCGCCGGTGGCGATGGTCGAAGATCATCTGCTCGAGAACGTCCAGCCATACGATGCGCACAATGTCCTCGGCGCGAGCCGGCCTTCCGGCCGGTACGTCGCGCCGCCGCATCCATATGAGCGGCGCTTGATCTTCCAAAACATTGGCCGGCAGGACTACTCGATCGACATCGACTCGTACGTCCGCAACGGCGGCTACGAGCAACTGCGGAAGGCCGTCACGATGTCGCAGACTGACATCGTCAACGAGGTGAAAGCCTCCGGTCTGCGTGGCCGCGGCGGCGCTGGATTCCCGTGCGGCATGAAGTGGGGCTTCATCAAACCAGACGAGAAGAAGCCCGTCTACCTGATCTGCAACGCCGACGAATCAGAGCCGGGAACATTCAAGGATCGCTACATCATCCACGAAGATCCCCATCAACTCATCGAGGGCATGCTGATCTCGGCTTTCGCGCTGAATGCGCGCACCGCTTACATCTACATCCGCGGCGAGTTTCCGGAAGGCGCGAAGATCCTCGAGCGCGCAGTCGAAGAGGCGCGCGCGCAGAACCTACTCGGCACAAACATTCTCGGCACTGGCTTCGACTGCGAGATCTTCGTGCATCGCGGCGCGGGCGCTTACATCTGCGGCGAAGAAACGGGGCTAATCGAATCGCTCGAAGGCAAGCGTGCCTATCCCCGCATCAAACCGCCTTACTTCCCGGCAGTCCTCGGTCTCTACATGTCGCCGACGATCGTAAACAACGTCGAGACGCTCTGCCACGTGAAGCACATCATCGCGATGGGCGGCGCGGAATACGCGAAGCTGGGGCGCCCGAATAACACTGGCACCCGTATCGTGTGTGTCAGCGGCGACGTGCAACGCCCAGGTTATTTCGAGATCGAAGTTGGCGCGGTGACGATGGGGCAGCTGATCTACGAAATGGCGGGTGGCCCGAGGTATGGACGTAGCGTCAAAGCGGTCATTCCCGGCGGAAGTTCAGCGAAAGTGCTCCGCGCCGATGAACGTTTCAAGATTAAGGACGCCGACATGTCGCTCTTCGATCTGCCGATGGATTTCGACTCGTTAGCCGCGGCTGGCTCGATGGCTGGATCAGGCGGCGTGATCGTGATGGACGACACGCGCGACATGGTCTGGACGCTGAATAACCTCAACGAATTCTACGCGCACGAGAGCTGCGGCCAATGCACGCCGTGTCGCGAGGGCTCGCTCTGGATGAAGAAAATTACCGACCGCATGATGCTTGGCGGCGGAGTGGTCGAAGATCCGAAGACGCTGGTGAACGTCGCCGATAACATTGCCGGCCGCACCATCTGCGCGTTTGGCGAAGCGTGCGCGTGGCCAACCCAAAGCTTCGTTGACAAGTTCCGCGGGGAATTCGAAGCGCGCGCGGCGAAGGCGAGCCCACCGCCGCTGCCGCCAGAATACACCCCCGGCGAATTGATCGACGAGGCGGGCGCGATTCCGACCTCCCCACTGGCGCACAATCCAGGTTGGGAAACCGCCGGCACTGCCGGCGTCGTATGAGCGATCAGGTGACAGCACCCCCGCAATTGGTCAACGTCCAGGTGGACGGCACCTGGCGGCAATTTCCAAAAGGCACGCGCCTGATCGAGGCGTGCGAGCAGGCGGGGAGTTATATCCCGCGCTATTGCTATCACAAGAAGCTGAGCTCGCCGGGCAACTGCCGCATGTGCCTGATCGAAATGGGCATGCCAAAGATGGGGCCAGACCGCAAGCCGGTGACCGGCGATGACGGAATGCCCGTCATCAACTGGATGCCGCGGCCGCAGATCTCCTGCGCGCAAGACGTCGCCGAAGGAATGGGAGTTCGGACCCACTCCCCGCTGGTTGAGGATTGCCGCCGCGGGGTGATGGAATTCCTCCTCATCAATCACCCGCTCGATTGCCCGATCTGCGATCAAGCCGGCGAATGTCGTCTTCAGGAATTCAGCGTTCAGTACGGTAATGCCGAGTCGCGTTTCCTCGAGAACAAGGTCAAGAAACCGAAGAACGTCGAGCTCGGGCCACGCGTGACGCTTGACGACGAACGCTGCATTCTTTGCTCGCGTTGCATTCGCTTCTCCCAGGAAATCGCAAAGGATGACGTGCTCGGCTTCATCGACCGTGGCAGCCACAGCACGCTCACTTGTCACCCCGGTAAGCGACTCGAGAACAACTACTCGCTGAACACCGTCGACATCTGCCCGGTCGGCGCGCTCACCTCGTCGGATTTCCGCTTCAAGATGCGCGTCTGGTTCCTGAAAGAGACGAAGAGTTTCTGCACGAGCTGCGCGACCGGTTGCAACACCGTCATCGGAACCCGCGAGGGCGTCATCTACCGGCAAACGCCGCGCGAAAACGACGCCGTCAACTCATCGTGGATGTGCGACTATGGGCGGCTCAATTTCGATTACCTGCATTCCGACAAACGGCTGATCGAGCCAAAAGTGTACAACGGCGACAAGCTGGTCGCGACCGATTGGCAGACGGCAATCGCACACGCCGCTGGCCAGCTGAAGCATTTCAGTGGCTGGGAAATCGCGATCATCGCGTCCGGTCGGATGACGAACGAGGAGATGTGGCTCACGGCGCGTCTCGCGCAGACACTCGGCGTTCAGATGATCGACATCGTGCCGCATCGCGGACCCGGCGACGACATTCTGCTCAGCGCGGATCGCAATCCGAATACAAACGGCGCACGCCTCCTCCGCCTCACGGTTGAGCCAGGCGCACAGCTACCAGCGATCGCCCAAGCCATCGCGACTGGCCAGGTGAAAGCGCTGATTTCGTTAGGTGAAAACCCACTCGATGCGGGCATTGCTGCGGAGCACCTCTCGCAGCTCCCAGCGTTCATCTTGATGGACCTGCTCGAAAATCCCGCGACGAATTGCGCGACCGCGCTGCTAGCATCAGCAGGATTTGCAGAAAAACGCGGTTCCATGATCAACGGCAAAGGCCGGCTGCAGCGCCTGAACCGGGCTGTACCGCCACCGGGGCAGGCGCGCGACGACTGGGAGATTTTGCGCGACCTGATCCAGGCGATCTCCGGGCAGAACGGCATCTACACGATCGAAGAAGTGTTTGCGCAGATGAGTCACTCCGTGCGGGAGTTCAGCGGGCTGACCCTGAGCCGCATCGGCGATCTCGGCGTGCAGGTAATGGACGTCGCGGAGAGTCCGACTCCGGACGAGTCGGCAAAAGACGAAGGCAATAAGCCGGAATCTGAAAAGGCTGCGAATTAGCCGATGGACTACTTCCTGATCATCACCTCGTTGATGAAGATCCTCGGCGTGATCTTCCTGATCATCCTGCCGATGGTCTCCTACAGCGTTTACGCGGAGCGACGCGTCAGCGCCTTAATCCAGGATCGCGTCGGGCCGAATCGCGTCGGGCCTGCTGGTTTGTTCCAGCCGGTAGCGGACGCGCTGAAATTCCTCCTCAAGGAAGACTTCACGCCGGGCCACGTGAACAAATTCTACTACTGGCTCGCGCCGTGCCTCGCGATGGTGCCGGCGATCGCCACGATCGCTGTTGTCCCATTCGGCAGCACGCTCTTCGGCGTCCCGATGGTGATCGCTGACATCAACGTTGGCGTCCTTTACGTGTTCGCGATCGCCTCGTTAGGCGTTTACGGGATTGTCATCGCCGGCTGGTCGTCGAACTCGAAATACCCGTTTCTCGGTGGCGTGCGTTCGAGCTCGCAAATGATCTCCTACGAGCTCTCGATGGGTCTCGCGGTAATTCCGATTTTCCTGCTCGTCGGTCAGCTGCGGCTAACGGAAATCGTGCGCTACCAAATCGAACATGGCTGGATGATCGCTCCGTTCATCGGCGATTGGCTGAACCCGGCGAAGTGGCTGCTCGCGATCCCGATGTTTATCTCATTCTGCGTCTTCACCGTCGCGATTTTTGCCGAGACGAATCGGCTGCCCTTCGATCTTCCCGAAGCGGAGACGGAGCTGGTCGGCGGCTACCACACGGAATACGGCTCGATGAAATTCGCGCTTTTCTTCCTCGGCGAATACGCGGCGATGATCACCGGCTCGGCCATCATCGTGACGCTGTTTCTCGGTGGCTGGCACCTGCCGCTGCCGTCGTTTAGCGGCGGCTTTCACTGGATCGTGGTCGACGGCTCAGCCGACGGCTGGCGCGGGATCGCCGGCGGCTTATTCAACATCGTGACCTTCTTCGCAAAGGTCGCGGTGCTGCTCCTCATCTTTATCTGGGTCCGCTGGACGTTGCCGCGCTTTCGCTACGACCAACTGATGCGCCTCGGCTGGATATTCTTCTTCGAGATCGCGCTCGTAAACATCTTCGTGGCTGCGCTGATCGTCGCCTACTTCCCTTCTTCGTAATGGCCATCACCGTCCCGCGCCCGAAGCTAAACTGGAAGGAGCGCATCTATCTGCCGGCGATCCTCGGCGGGATGGCGATCACGTTTAAGCACCTGAAGAACATGATCTTCGGGCGCACGCACGTGACGATGCAATATCCGGAGGAAAAGTGGGATTCACACCTTCCTGAGCATTACCGCGGCGCGCCTGCCCTGGTGCGCGATGTCGCCGGCCGCATTCGTTGCGTCGCATGTCAGCTCTGCGAATTCATCTGCCCGCCACGCGCGATTAAAATTATCCCCGGCGAGCTGCCTGGCGACGACAAGTTCGCGAAGGTCGAAAAGTATCCTAACGAGTTCGACATCGACATGATCCGCTGCATCTACTGCGGCATGTGCGAGGAAGTTTGCCCCGAGCAGGCGATCTTTCTGCGCAAGGATTACGCTATTACCGGCTTCACCCGCGAGGACATGATCCACGACAAGGAGAAGCTGCTCGAGATCGGCGGCATCATGCACGGCGTCGTGCTGAAGTGGAACGATAAGAAATAGCGCGCCGCCATGCCTGCTCTTCTTTTCTGGATCTTCGCGGCGATGACAATCGGCTTCGGCGCCGCCGTCGTCCTCAACCGCAATCCAATCGCGAGCGCGTTAAGCCTTGTCCTCAGCTTCCTCGGATTGTCGGCGCTCTTCTTGGGCCTCGACGCCTTCTTCATCGGGATCATCCAGGTGCTCGTCTACGCAGGCGCGGTGATGGTGTTGTTCCTCTTCATCATTATGCTGCTGGATCTGCGTGCGGAGGAGCGACGCCGCATGAATGTTGTCGCCGTCGCGGGCGGATCAGCAGTGGCGCTCGCGCTCTTCATCCAGATTTGTCTCGTCGTCGAGCAACTCCGCGGCGCCCACGATAAATTTCCGGCCCTTCCCGCCGGCCGCGCTGACGACGTCCGCTCAGTTGGCCTCCTGCTGTTCAACAACTTCAATCTGCCGTTCCAGGTGATCGGCGTGCTCGTGCTCGTCGCCACGATCGGCGTCATTGTGTTGAGCAAACGCGAACTGCGCTAACCAATGGCGACGCTCGGTCAATATCTCATCGTCAGCGGTCTGCTCTTCACGATTGGTTTCGCCGGTGTGATGCTGCGGCGGAACATCATCATCATTTTCATGTCGCTTGAGCTGATGTTGAACGCCGCAAATCTTTCGCTGGTCGCGTTCTCCCGCTATCGCGTCGGCGCCGATGGCCTCCCGAACTACAACGCACAAGTCTTCGTCTTCTTTATCATCACGGTGGCAGCCGCCGAAGTGGCGCTTGGCCTCGCGATCATTGTCGCGCTTTACCGCGCGCGGCAGACCACGCACGTGGAAGACATCAGCAGCATGAAGTTCTAATGAGCGACGCGCTTCCCTGGTATGTCCTGCTGCTGCCGCTGATTTCCGCGGCGGTGATCACGCTGGTGACGCGACGCAATTCTGGCGTCAGCGCGCTCGTCTCTGTCGGCGCAGCCGTCGTCGGGTTCGTCGCCAGCTGTTTGATCTTCGCTTCGCCGGCCACCTCTACGTTCGAGCTGAATTGGATCGATCTCCGCCCAGCCTTCCAAGTCCCTCTTGGTCTGGTGCTGGACCGACTTAGCAAAACGATGCTGGTCCTCGTCACAGGCGTCGGCGCGCTCATCCACAGTTACTCGTTAGGCTACATGGCGGATGACGCCGGGAAGTCGCGCTACTTCGCTTCGCTCTCGCTCTTCATGTTCTCGATGCTCGGCATCGTGCTCGCGAACAATTTTGTGATGATGTTCGTCTTCTGGGAGCTGGTTGGCGTCAGCTCCTATTTGCTGATCGGTCATTGGTTTGAGCGCGACAGCGCGGCCGACGCGGCGAACAAAGCGTTTCTGACGAATCGCATCGGCGACTTCGGCTTCATGCTTGGAATCCTGATGGTCTGGGCCGCGACGGGATCCGTCGTGTTTCACGAAGTCGCGGGGAAGATGGGAGCGATCACGACGCACCCCGGCTACTTGACCGCCGCCGCGCTCCTGATTTTCTGCGGCGCGGCCGGAAAGTCAGCGCAGTTTCCGCTCCATGTGTGGCTCCCGGACGCGATGGAAGGTCCAACGCCGATCTCCGCCCTGATCCATGCCGCGACGATGGTCGCAGCCGGCGTTTACATGCTCGTCCGCGTCGGCTTTCTTGTGCAAGCGGCTCCGCAGGCACTCACCGTGATCGCATGGATCGGCACGATCACCGCGTTGATGGCAGGTCTGATCGCAACGCAGCAGAACGACATCAAGCGAATCCTCGCCTACTCCACGCTGTCGCAGCTCGGCTACATGGTCATGGCGGTCGGTCTTTCGTCAGGCGAAGCGGCGATGTTCCACCTCTTCACGCACGCGTTCTTTAAAGCACTGCTGTTCCTCGCCGCCGGCGCGATCATCATCATGCTCCACCACGAGCAAAACATCTGGCGCATGGGCGGCCTCGCCAGCCGGCTGCGGATCACCTTCGTGACCTTCCTCATTGGCACGCTCGCGTTGATCGGGTGCCCTCCGTTTAGCGGCTTCTTCAGTAAGGATCTGATCCTCGGTCTCGCACACGAGAAGAGCGCCGCGATTTTTTACATCGCGCTGTTCACCGCGTTTCTAACGGCGTTCTACATGACGCGTCTTCTGCTGGTCGTGTTTTTCGGGAAGTCGCGGAGCGAACACGCACAACACGGAACGGAAGCCCCGCTCGTGATGACGGCACCGCTCATCGTGCTGGCTGTGCCGGCTGCACTCGCCGGCTTCGCATTCTTTTCAGGCCGGTTCCTCTCCGTGCCGCACTCCGAAGAAGGCATCCACATCGTCCCGACGCTCGCGACCGCAGCGATGCTGCTGGGTGTCGTCATCGCCTTCTTGCTTTACCGGAACCGCGAGACGGATCCGATCAGTCTCGCCTTCCTGCGGCACCGAATGTACGTCGACGAATTCTACGGCTGGCTAATCGGCGTAACGCAAGAACTGCTCGCGAGTATTTCAGCTTTTCTCGATCGCTGGATTCTTGATGCGGGAATCATCCGCGGCATGAGCACCACCAGCTTCGGAGTGGGCTCGATCCTGAGGCTCCTCCAAGTCGGGAACTTGCAGGCCTACGCGTTCCTCTTCGGACTCGGCATCGTCGGACTGATCTACTTCACCGTGTTCCGATGATCCTGCTCTTTCTCGTTTTCTGTCCGATCCTGGCCGCGATTCTCGTGTTGTGCGGCGCGCCTGCGCGACGGACTTCGCTCGCAGCGGCGGCGCTGATGTTCCTCGCTGCTCTCGCTGCCTTCGTTGGCTTTGAAGCCGGACGGAAAGGGTTCAGTTTCGTGACCTCGCTGCCCATCAGCGCGGACTGGCGGCTAAACTTCACGATCGGGCTCGACGGCTTAAGTCTCATCATGGTCTTCCTGACGACGATCGTCACGCTTGCGGCGGTCTGGTTTACCGGGGCAGTCGAGCGACACGAACACGCCTTCTACGCTTGTCTGCTGCTCATCGCCGGAGGCGCGATTGGCGCGTTCGCCTCGCTTGATCTGTTCTTCTTCTACGCCTTCCACGAGCTCGCGTTAATTCCGACATTCCTGCTCATCGGGATCTGGGGAAGCGGTGATCGTCACGCGGCTGCCTGGAAGATCACGATCTACCTCGCGACTGGCAGCTTCATCCTCCTCCTCGGATTGATCATGCTCTATCGGAGCGTGCCGGAAGCGGCGCGCAGCTTCGATCTGCGCGCGCTCCAGACGGCAGCGTCAGCCGGCCAAATCGCGCCGGGGGCACAGAGCCAGATTTACCTTCTGCTCCTGATCGGGTTTGGAATTCTGATTTCGCTCTTTCCGTTCCACACCTGGGCACCGGAAGCCTACGCCTCGGCGCCAGCACCAGCCGCGATGTTGCATGCTGGAGTGCTGAAGAAGTTCGGACTTTACGGTTTGTTGCGGATCGCTGTGCCAATGCTGCCGGAAGGTTCGCGGCATTGGGCATGGCTACTCATCGTCCTGTTGCTCGGAAATATCATCTACGTCGGCCTGGTCACGATCGCGCAGAAACGGCTCGATTGGGTGTTCGGCTACTCGAGCGTAATGCACATGGGCTACATCTTCCTCGGGATCGCGAGCGGTAATCTGCTCGGCACGACCGGCGCCGCGGTGCTGATGTTTGCGCATGGTCTCTCGATCGCGTTGCTTTTCGCGATCGCGGGACAAGTGCGGGAACGCACCGGAAGCTTGCGCCTCGAAGATCTCGGCGGTCTCGGCAAACTGATGCCCGCTGCGAGCTTCGCGTTCGGCCTCGGCGCCTTCGCGTCGATCGGGCTGCCTGGCTTCGCGAACTTCGCGGCGGAAGTGATGGTCTTCTTCGGCGCGTTTCGAAACAGCGCAGATTTCAACGGCTTCCACACGTTCCAAATCGCGACGCTCCTCGCCCTTTGGGGAGTTGTGATCTCCGCCGTTTATATGCTGCGCGCCTATCGCAGGACGTTCATGGGCACGAAACCAGACGCAATCGCGGTCGCAGCTGACATTCGCCCGCGCTTGCTTGTGCCGATCGCGCTGCTCGTCGCGATGCTTCTGTGGATCGGCTTCTTCCCGCAAAAGATGGTGCGGATGCTGACGACAACCTTCAACACCTACTCTTCGCTCGCGAAATGATCGCTGCGCCGACACTCGAAATCGCGGTCGTTCTCTTGGGGTTGCTCGTCCTGCTGGTCGAGGCGTTCGCCACTCGGATGGAGAAGCGCACGCTCGCGCTGGTTGGCATCCTCGGGCTGGCAGCCGTTTTTGGCGCGAGCTTCTTTCTCCAACGGCCGCCGGCGGCAAGCGCAACCGGTCTTTGGTCGTTCTACAGTGCTGATGCGCTCGCGGTCTTCTTCAAACGCTTCGCTCTCGTCACCACGATTCTCGTGCTGATCATGATGATCGATTATGCGCCGACCGTCCGCCAGACGGTCCACGGCGCAACCGCACAAGCGGGACTCGGCGAGTTCTTCGCGCTCCCGCTCTTCACCTGCGCGGGGCTCATGTGGATGGCGAGCGCCGTCGATTTCGTCATGATCTTCGTCGCGCTGGAAGTGGTGACGATGTCGTTCTACGTGCTCGTCGCGTTCACGCGCCGAAATCCTGTCACGCTCGAAGCGGGCGTGAAATATTTGATCCTGAGCGCGCTCTCCACCGGCTTCCTCGTTTACGGCATCACCTGGATATTCGGCGCGACCGGCGAGACAAACCTCTCTCGGATCGCCGCTGTCTTGCACGCCGGCGGCCCCGAGGCGCCCGCGCTATTCGGCATGGCGCTGGTGCTCGTTGCACTCGGTTTTAAAATCGCGGCTGTTCCATTCCAGATCTGGGTTCCTGATGTTTATCAAGGCGCGCCGACACCGGTCACCGCTTACCTCTCGGTAGGATCCAAGGCTGCCGGGTTCGTCGTGCTGCTCCGGGTGCTCGAGCCGTTCTTCATTCTGCCGCAGACGCAGAGGCTCCTCGTCTGGATCGCAGCCCTGACGCTCATTTACGGCAACCTCGCCGCGTTGCCGCAAACGAATCTCAAGCGCCTGCTCGCTTACTCAAGTATCGCGCACGCCGGTTACCTTCTGGTCGGAATCGTCTGTGTCGCAGGCCCAGCTGTTGGCTACTACCTCGCGTCGTACCTGCTGATGACGATGCTCAGCTTCGCAGTGCTGATCGTCGTGGCCAACCAGGCGGGCGACAACATCGAAGACTTCAATGGTCTTGCGCGGCGTGCGCCATTCCTATCCTTCGCCATGCTGGTCGCGATGGGTTCGCTCGCAGGTCTGCCGTTCACTGCTGGTTTCCTCGGCAAGTTTTTCATCTTCGATGCCGCAGTTCGACAACATCAGACGGCGTTGCTTGTGATCGGCGTGATCACGGTAGCCTGCGGCTTCTACTACTACTTCAAAGTGATTCGCGCGATGTACTGGGAAGCGGGCACGAGCGATTCAGCTGTAGCAATTAGCCGGCTCACGCGCTGCAGCATCGCCGCACTCATCGTCGGCATCTTCGTGCTAGGCGTTTACCCGCAGCCGATTCTAAACGCGTTGAAGTAGCCGACCGCGTCAGTCGCTCAGCTCAACATTCCAGTACGCGAGGTCGACGAAATGTCGCCAGCTCTCGTGATGCTGCGCGGAGAAGGTCACATGCACGAAAGGCCGCCACTTCGGCCGCTTGGGCTTTCGGATTAGCTGCATGTGCGCTTCGTGCGCCAGACGGTTGCCTTTGCGCGTATTACACGGAATGCACGAGCAGACGACATTTTCCCACGTCGTCAGTCCGCCTTTATCGCGCGGCAGCACGTGATCGAGGTTTAGTTCAACTCGATCGAAGATCTTGCCGCAATATTGGCAGGTGTTCTTGTCACGCTCGAAGACGTTGTGGCGGGTGAACTTCACCTCCTTCTTCGGCAGCCGATCGAAGAGCAGCAGCACGATCACGCGCGGAACGCGGATGCGCCACGAGATCGTCGTGACCATTTCGTGTTCGGGAGCGCTGTCGGAAAAATCGCGCCAGCTCGCGAAATCGTGCGTCAGGAAGTTGTTGTCCGGGTCCGATGAGACCACTTGCGCATGGCCTTGGTAGAGCAGCGCGAAGGCGCGGCGTGCCGAGCAGATATTGACCGCCTGCCAAAGGCGATTCAGGACGAGCACCTGACTATCGAGCAGTGCGTTCAGAGTTGGGGCGACGGATATCATCCGCGGTTCACGCTGTCAACGCGACAAACACGCCGCGCGTCCTACCGCCGCCCAATCGCTGCCTTCGGTTTGACGAAATCACCTTGGGCGCGCTTCTGATCGTCGGGCGCGGCACCGGCGGAATTACCGAAGGCCTGCTCTTCTTCTGGTAGAAATTTTCTAAACAGATTCTTGTCGATCGACTTCATGAACGCCTCGTGCGGCGAGACGACGCCCTGCTGCAACAGCCCCCAAATCGCGTCGTCCATGAACTGCATCCCCTGCCCCTTTCCGGCAACGATCACATCCTGCAGTTTCTGCGTCGCGCCTTCCCGAATGATCGCCGACACCGCCGGATTCGAGATTAAGATTTCGTTCACCGCCAACCGACCGCCGCCTGCAGCCGGCGTCTTCTTCAGGAGCAACTGCGCCAACACACCGCGCAACGAGTTCGCCAGCATCGTGCGCGCCTGCGCCTGTTTGCTGGCCGGAAACACATCGATCATTCGGTCGATGGTCTTGCGCGCGTTGTTCGTGTGTAGCGTTCCGAAAACGAGCAAGCCCGTCTCTGCTGCGGTCAGCGCGAGGGAGATCGTTTCGAGGTCACGCATCTCGCCGACGAGCACGATGTCGGCGTCTTCACGCAACGCCGCTTTCAATCCAGCGGGAAACGACGCCGCGTCTGACGGCACCTCACGCTGCGTGATGATGCTGCGCTTATTCTCGTGCACGAACTCGATTGGCTCCTCGACCGTGACGATGTGCCGCGAGAAGTTCTCGTTGATGTAGTTGATTAACGCCGCCAGGGTCGTCGACTTGCCGGATCCGGTTGGGCCAGTGACGAGCACGAGCCCGCCGCGGAGGTGGCCGAACTCCTTCACGACCGGCGGAATACCGAGCTGCTCGAGGGTGGCGATTTTCGTCGGAATGAGCCGGAACACCGCACCGTAGCCGTTCGCCTGCTTCAGGAAGTTGCAGCGAAACCGCGAATCGCGATCCATCTCGTAGGCGAAATCGAGATCCCCGCGTTCCTCGAATAATGCCCAGTTCTCCGGCCCGGCGATTTCGCTCAACATGTAGGCCGCCTCCTCACCGGTGACGGCCTCTTCGCGGATCGGCGTAACGTCGCCATGCTTCCGCATTTTCGGCGGCTGACCTTCGCCGATGTGTAAATCAGACGCGCCCTGCTCAACGAGGACGTGGAAGAATGAATCGATGTACGCCACGGCTACTTCGCGGTGAGGTTCTGTCGCATCATCTGCTTCTGCTCGGCGCGCGCATATGCCTCATCCTCGCTGATCACACCGCGTTTGTGCAGATCGATCAGCGCATCGTCCATCAGCTGCATCCCCTGTTTTTTGCCGGTCTGAATGATGCCCGGCAGCATGTAGGTCTTCGCCTCGCGGATGACGTTCGCGACCGCCGGAGTGTTCGTCAGCGTCTCGAGCGCGAGCGCGCGCCCGGAGCCATCAGCGCGCGGCACGAGCTGCTGGCTGATGATCCCGCGCAACGATTCGCTGACCATGATGCGGATCTGCTCCTGTTGATCGACCGGGAAGACATCGAGCAATCGATCCAGCGTACGTGACGCATTCCCGGTGTGCAGCGTTCCAAGAACAAGGTGGCCTGTTTCCGACGCAGTGATCGCGAGTGAGATCGTCTCGAGATCGCGCATCTCGCCGATCATGATGACATCTGGATCCTCGCGGAGGGCGCCGCGCAGGGCTGCTCCGAACGACGCGGTGTGAGTGTGCACCTCGCGCTGCGTGATGTGGCAACCCTTCGGCTCGAAGATGTATTCGATCGGATCTTCCAGCGTGATGATGTGTTCGCGCCGCTCGATATTTACCTGTTCGACCAGAGCCGCCAGCGTAGTCGACTTGCCGCTGCCCACGGAGCCCGTCACGAGAATCAGTCCGTTCTGATAGCGAGTGAGCAATTTCAGGCTCTCCGGAAGGCCCAG
>JBHENE010000007.1:0-22191 GCA_046262215.1 Chthoniobacterales bacterium
GATCCGACGCCCGCCGCAGCGAGATAGCGGTTCAGGCGCACGATGGGAGAAGCGCCCGGGGTTACGCTTCGGGCTTAGTCTTCGGGAGACCGAGGACCTTCGCGCCGTCTTTCCATTGACCGCGCTTTTTCAAGAGCTCAACTCGCTCGAAACGCTTCAGGACATTGCGCTTAGCGGTGATGGTGCTGGCGCCTTTCAGGCTACGGTGCTGGGACATAATGCTCGTCAGTTGGTGCGAAGTGAGCCGGAACGGTAGAGGGTCGAGGCGATTTTTCAACCGCTTATCTCCGCCGGTCGGGCGAGCAGACTACGGCTGGTTATTTACCACAACGTAAGAGCTACAGGTGCTTACTTGATGGTAGATGTGATACCGCTCTGTGAGACGCTCCTGCCAGAACGGGACGCGATCCTTCTGCACAATCAGATAGACCGGATGCGGAGTGCCGAAGCGCTCGAGCGCATCTGCTTCCGATAACGCGCGATGGCCGCTCGTGCGCGGCTCCACGACCGAGAAGTGGCCATCAAGATAGAAACCAAAGCTGCTGCCGGAGCGTGGCGTCCCTTCGTAGATGACCTCTCCATC
Source organism: Chthoniobacterales bacterium (assembly GCA_046262215.1). Classification (GTDB taxonomy): domain Bacteria; phylum Verrucomicrobiota; class Verrucomicrobiia; order Chthoniobacterales; family UBA10450; genus JACCTI01. The sequence goes on from JBHENE010000007.1 coordinate 584, forward strand.
TTCACCGAGCCGGGATTGCAGAAACCCTGCGATGGATCCGAACGAAAACTGCGGCCCGAGCTGCGCGTCCGTCTCAGCTAGCGCGAGGTCGAGCGGAAGGATGCCGAGCAGCAGCACAGCGGTAGCGATCGTCTCGCGTCCGCGCCAAAGCAGGTATGCACCGCCGGCAAATGCAGCGAGCGTCGCGGTGACTGCTGCGGCCAGCAGCACTGTGTGGAACGGCGCGGCGTCGGGCGCTTCGATGATCCAGCTGCGTGCCACACCTGAGCCGATGGCGAGTGTGCCCGCGATGCACGCGATTGCCGCAAGGCCGATTCCGGCAAGGCGTAACCTCGACGGTGTTCTATCCCAGGCACACGCCGCCCAGAGCGCGAACGCACTCCACATCGGGAGGGAATCGAAATGTTGCCGGTCTCGCAGAAACAGCAGCGGCAGGAAACCGATTGCCATCCAGCAAAGCGGCACTGCCTCTGCGAATCCAAATTCGCTCGGTCTGAAGAGACGGCGCGACGCGAAGAGCAGGCCGGGCAGCAGCAGCAGCAGCATCGGGCAGAACCACACAACATGTCCGCCGATGAACGGGAACAATCTCACGCCATCTGCGGCGGCCGAGTTGAGGTAACGACCCTCTGAAAGCAGCCAGGTAGCTCCGCCGTTGCGCTGTAGCCACAAGTGCCACGGCAAAATCAGCGCCGCGAATACGAGCACGCACGACCAATGAAGCAGTCGCGGAAAACGAATCCGGGCCTCGCGACAAAACAGCGCGAGTGAGAGGATGACTCCGCCAAGGTACGCGACCGCGAAGATCCCTTCGGCGAGGTACGCGAGTGCGGCGGAGGTGGCAAAACCGAGAAACCACCAGCGGCGTTTTCGTCGGTCTTGGTAGCCGCCGATTGCGCACAAAATTGCTGCGGCCGTGAAGACCGCGAAAAGCGGCTCGGGGGTTACCATCCGCCCCCAAAGAAAACCGCCGCACGAGCAAAGCTGAATCAATCCGGCAACGAAACCGCGCCAGTAGCCGCTCAGGCGTTCGCCAATCAGAAACGTCAGCGCCACCAGCGTTATCATCGCGAGCGCCATCGGCAGCCGCGCGGCGACAGCGGTGACACCAAAGGCTTTGTAGGAGCCGAGCAGAGACCAATAGAGGAGGGGCGGCTCTTGCGGCGCTACCACGTCGCCGCGAATCGGAAGCAGCGGACTTTCCGCCGTGAGCATCTTGCGCGCACCGGCGGCGTATTCGCCTTCGAAGCCGTTATGAATCTCACTCCAGCCAGCGGTGCAAAGGTGAAGGATAGCCGCGAGGACAACGAGGCAGGCGAAGAGCGCGTGGCGCACCGGCGGCGGCGGCAGCGCCTCAGGACCGAGCAGTGTTTCGTGCAGGGCAAACGTGCTAGTCGCGTCGGGCATGCGTGCGTATCGCTCGTTAGACTGAGACCGCGTCTGCCGGCCGATATTGCTGCCAATGCTCTGGCAGCCGCAGCAACTTCGCCGAAGGCATCTCGATCATCGCGAGCATTTGCCGACACTCAGCGATCAATGCCTCATCGCTCGGTCGCACAATCCGGAACGCACACCAGAAACGAACGCGCTCGACCCGATCAAGCCAACCTTCGATCACCAGCTTGTCGCCTAGTTTCGCTGGCCGCCGATAGTCGATCTCCGTCCGCACGACGACCGGATACTTCTGGTCGGTCGCCATCTGCACGAGCCCGAGCCCGAGCTGCTCGGCGAGCAAAGTGCGAGCGATTTCGATAAAGCGCAGATAGGCGATGTTGTGCACGACCGCCGCGCAGTCGGTGTCGAAAAACATCACCTGCACTTCGGTGCGAATACGTGGCGTTTCGCTCGTGCTCATCGCGGATGATCAATGCAATTGCGCGACAGACGCAAAGGAATTGTCCTGCTGCTCGACAGCATCGAGCAGCTGCAGAACGCGCGTGGCAACTTCGTCCGCGGTGACGGCATGCATGCAACGAAAGTCGATCGGGCACTCGCGGAGAAAGCAGGGACTGCACTCGACGTGATGACGCACGACCGTGTTGCGTGAGCCAAGCGGACCTGTCAGGCGGTGCTCAGTGGACCCGAAGATCGCGACGACGCGGACGCCTAGCAGTGTCGCCAGATGCATCGTGCCAGTGTCGTTCGTCAAGAGCAGCCGACATTCGCGCAGCTCATCGATGAGTTGTTGCAGCGTCGTCTCGCCGATGCGGTTCTGGCAATCGGCGCCGACGCGTTCCGCGATGGCGTGGCCGATCTGCGCATCGGACAGCGTGCCGAACAAAAGCCACGAGACAGGCCGTTGCGCCGCAACGATCGCGGCGACTTCTGCGAAGCGGTCGGGAAGCCACCGTTTTGCAGGGCCGTATTCGGCGCCTGGACAGAGCCCGAGCTTGATAGCGCCACTGCGCGCGGAACTCGAGGGCACGGGCTCCGCAGCAACAGCCGCCTCACTCCCGAGAGAGCGCGCGAGGTGCAGATAGCGATGAACCTGATGACGAATGGGCCCGCGGTATTCCGGCTCGGGCACGATCTGGTTCAGCAGCCACCGACGATGATGACCTGCGTAGCCGACGCGTCGTGGAATGCCGGTTAACCAAACTTCAAGCGCAGTTCGAAGCGAGTTTGGGAACAAAATAGCCACGTCGAAAGGGCGCTCGGAGCGCAGTGATCGCACGGCGGTCAGCAGCGTTGTCGACGCGAGCGGGATTACTTCGTCGACTTCTGCGACGAGCGTCCAGACGGCTGCGATCTTTGCCGGCGCCGCAACGGTGATATGCGCGTCCGGCCGGCCGCGCTTAATCGCACGGACGGCCGCGGCGCTGATGACGCTGTCGCCGAGCCAGTTCGTGCCGCGGATTAGAATTCGGAAGGGCTGCAGATCCGCCGCCAATGTTTGGGGCGGCAGATAAACGCCCCTTTTGTAGTGCGCCAGCAGGAAGTCTGGCTTTGGAGTCTTCCAGCGGTTGTGCACCCAAAACCAATCTTCCGGAGCGCGCTCAACTTGAGCCGCGATGACGGCATTCGCCTTCGCCGTGATGCGCTGGATCGAATCGCCGGCCGCGTCGATCCTCGGTGTGAAAACCATCCGCCATCGTCCGACACCGTCTGTGTAAATCGCGGCGGCGAACACGGCCGCGCCGCTGCGTTTCGCGAGCAATCCCGGCAGCGGCGAGGTCGAGGCGAGTCGACCGAAAAACGGCGTCCAAAGTCCATGGTCGCCCGCGTGCTGATCGCTCAGGATGCCGAGCGCGCCGCCGCCGCGGAGCAACGCGATCGCTTTCTGGAAACCGTCTTTGCGGTCAAACAAGATGACGCCGCTGCGGCCTCGTTTCGCGCGCACATCCGCATCGATGTACGGGTTGCCGAGCTTCTGAAAGACGGTGCCGTTCGCTACGTACCCGAAGTGATGGGGGAACAGTTGCGCGAAGATTTCCCAGCTTCCGAGATGACTCAGGGCAAACGCGATTCCACGGCCGGAACGCAGCTCCGCGTGAACCGGCTCGGCGTTCTCAAGTGTCACGCGCGCGGCGATGTCGTCGATCGACATCGTGCCGATCTTCACGCTCGAGAGCAGGTTGGCGCCGAGACGTTGGAAGTGTTTGCGGCTAAGGCGCCGTAGCTCCGACCGGGGCTTCTCGTCGCGAAACGCGATCGCGAGATTATCCTGCGCCAGCCATCGATATCGGCCGAGGACGAGCCACGCGCCGAATCCGAGAGCCTCACCGAGCCGAAAGAGAAGAGGTAACGGAAGCAGGCTGACGACCGCTGAAGCCGCGCGGTAGAGAAGGTAGATGCTGAAGTCGAGCATGCAGGTGCAGCGCGGCGGCCGTCGCAGGCGCGGCATCGTAAATTTGCCTGCGGCGAGCGGCAATCAATATAATGTCTCGGTGTTGCAGACGCTCGCCCATTCTGTCCGGCCGGATTTTGCGCGCCTGCTCGCGCGCCAATTCAATGAGGGCAGGCTGCTGATCGTGGCGGCCGCAGCAGAGGAATTGGCGCAGCAGTTCGAGAACGTCGAGCGGCCAGTGACGATCTGTCGAACAGCGCGAGAGATCGCGACTGCGCTGCCACCGAACGGGCACACGCCGCCCGCTGACGTCGCAGTGTGGATCTACGCGCAGAGCGAGGCCGATGATCAAGCCGTCGTGACGGAACTCGCGCGAGTAGCGGGCGAGATCGTGCTGCTGCCGGGTGCGGGCGCCGAAGCGCCGAAGCGACGGCCGCAGCTGGTTGAAGCGTTCCGTGTCGCGGGGTTCGCGCCCGATTACGACAGTGACGTCATAGACCTGGAACCCGGCGCACTGCGACTCGTGCGTGAGGCGCGCGCCAGCGACGCCGTGCCCGTCGCGCAAGTGGAGACGGCCTTCGCGCGCTTGAATCAAAAATTGCGTGGAATGGAGCGGATTCTACGCACTCGGATGTCAGAGTTGGAAGCGGCTGATCGCCACATCGCCAAGCTCGAGGAAAAACTGCTGAGCTTGAAAGAAGCAAAGCGCGACTTGAAGCAGCTGAAGGCTGAGAAACAGGCGCTCCGCAAATGCCCTGAACGGAAGATCGGGCAGGTGATCATGGCGCCTTACCGGCTGCCGCAGAAACTCTTTCGCGAGGTGTCGAAGCGGCGCGAGCCGAAGCGCGCCGCGGCACCGCATCAGGCCGTGAATTCCGCGAGCGACTACCAGGCTTGGTTCGCCGGGCATCGCGTCACAGCTCAACAGATCGCAGCGATGCGCGCCGAGTCGGCGGAGTTCGCGGAGGCGCCGACCATTAGCTTGATCACGCCGGTGTTTAACACGCCCGTCGCATGGCTCGAGGCGGCAATCGATTCCGTGCTCGCGCAGGCGTACGACAAGTGGGAATTAATCCTGATCGACGATGCTTCTACCGATGAAGCAACGCTGGCGGCATTGCCGGCACTGGTCGCGCGTGATTCGCGCATTTTTCTAGAGCGTCTGCCCCGAAGTGCGGGCATCTCGGCAGCGTCGAATCGAGGTTTGTCGGTCGCGAAAGGCGATTGGATTGGGCTGCTTGATCATGACGATGTGCTGGAGCCGGACGCTCTTTATCACACAGCGAAATTGCTCCAGGAACATCCCGATGCAGACCTGATCCACTCCGACGAAGACAAGCTGACGGAGAACGGATTCGATGCGCCGCTCTTCAAGCCCGACTGGTCGCCAGATTTCTTTCTTTCCTACAATTACATCTGCCATTTCACCACGATCCGCCGCACCCTCGTGGACGCAGCCGGCGGTTTCCGCTCCGAGTACGACGGTGCGCAGGACTACGACCTGTTCCTGCGAATCATCGAACGCACGCAGCATATCCACCACGTGCCGCGCATTCTCTATCACTGGCGCCGCAGCGCTTCGTCGACGTCGGATAACATTCGCCGTAAGCCGAAGGCGCTCGAGGCCGGCAAGCGCGCAATTGAGGAGCACCTCGAGCGGCGCGGCGATCCTGGACACGTCGCGGTTGATTGGCGCACGCACGCGTATTGGGTGAAGCGCGATATCAATCGTCCGCGCAAAATCTGCATCATCATCCCAGCGCGCGACGGCATCCCACTGCTCTCGCGCTGCATCGACAGCCTGGTCCAAAAGACAAGCTATGCCGACTACGAGATCGTGATCGTCGACAACGACAGCCCGTCAGAAGAAGCGCGTGATTACTTTGCGCGCACGCCACATCGGCTGCTGCATTTCCCCGGGCCCTTTAACTTCTCCGCGATCAATAATTTCGCGGTGGAGCAAACGGAATGTCCATGGCTGTTATTCCTCAACAACGACGTTGAGATCACCGACAGCGAATGGCTCAGCGCAATGGCGGAGCATGTGCAACGCCCTGAGGTCGGCGCGGTCGGCGCGCGTCTCCTTTACCCAAACGGCACGATCCAACATGCGGGCGTCGTCCTCGGCGTCGGCGGAATCGCGCAGCATGCGTTCCGTGGGTTCCCGTCGGAAGATCCTGGGGTGAACCGACAACTACAGGTGACGCGGAATTACAGCTCGGTTACCGGTGCCTGCCTGATGACGCGGCGGGAAGTATTTGAACAAGTGGGCGGCTTCGACGAGGAGCGGTTGCCGGTGACGTTCAATGACGTGGATCTTTGCCTGAAAATGCATCAAGCCGGTTACCTGATCGTCTACACGCCTTTCGCGAAGTTGTATCACCACGAATCAGCGACGCGCCGGCGGAGTGTCGAGGCGCTCGAGACCGATGTGATGCGCGAACGCTGGGCTCACTTCCTCGAGCGCGATCCATATTATAATCCGAACCTTTCCCGTGAACGCGCCGACTTCTCGTTAGGCAAAGCGTCGGCTGTGACATGAGTTCCGGGCCAGACAAACTGTGGCGCGGCTTGTCAGACGAGGCGCAGGCGGCGCTCGGCACCCGCGACTACAGTGCGGGCAATTTTGCGCAACAGCTCGCCGAGGTAGGCGCGGACGCCGGGAAGGTTGCTTCGGCCGATCGCAACGCCGCTGATGTACGTGCGGCGTGGATCCCCGGTGTCGAAGTTTTTCCCAGGACGATTTATCCGCAGCGGCATCGCGGCTCCTTTGGTGAATTCGTTCGCCGTGATGAGGGCGTGACCGGCAAGATCGGCCTGTGGCCTAAACAATGGGCGGCAGCGCGGATGTTTGCGCAGACCGCGAAAGGCTTTCACGTGCATCCGCCCAGCATCCCGGACGGGACGGAGCCGCATGCGTGGTTCGACCGGCTTTTCGTGGCGCAGCCCGAAAACTACGCACAGCGTCCATACGACGAAGAGCAGTGGGATATCATGTTCTTCGTGCAAGGCGTCGCGGAAATGATTCTGCGCGAAACACGCGCCGGCCTGCCGCGCCGCACAATGCGCTTGTTCATCGATGGTGATAACCACCGCGGCGCCAACAACGTCGGCGTGATCATTCCCGCCGGGGTGGCGCATGCAATCCGCGTCGAAGGATCGGAAGATCTGATCATGGTTTACGGCACCAGCACGTCGTTTCGCGCGGATTTCGAGGGACGCGTCGCGAGTGGTGTTGAGACGGCGACCCTGCCTGACGAGTGGCAGCGTTTTCTCGACGCCTAGCTGCTTGATCAGAGCAGTGCGATAACCATCATCCCTTGCCATGCGCGCGCGGCAGTTCGAAGCGGCTGAGCCAGAGTTGATGGACCGAGCGGATGCTGCGCCGGCTGAACTCGACGCGGCGCTGAAGAGTTTGCGCGGGCTGAACCGTTATTTCGGCAGCTATCATTTGGTGGAGCGCTTTCTCCGTCGCTGGATCAAACGGGGCGATCAGCTGCGCATCGCGGACCTCGCGACTGGCTCTGCGGACATCCCCCGCCGGATTGCCGACCACGCGCGCAGAGTCGGCGCGGATGTGGAGATCGTGGCGGTCGATTACCAGCCGCGCACGATCGAGACGGCGCGGCGATTAAGCTCTGACTACCCGGAAATCACCTGCGAGTGCGCAGACATTCTCACGTATGGAAATGCGGCTGCTTTCGACATCGTGATTTGCTCGCTCGCATTGCATCACTTCAGCGAGAGCGATGCCGTGCAGCTGTTGCGCCGGTGTCGTGAACTTTCGCGGCGTTTTGTGCTGGTGGCGGACTTGCGACGCGGTCTTTTCGCCTCGCTCGGTGTGTATCTATTAACGGCGCTGATCTTCCGCGATCGCATGACACGCGAGGATGGGCGGACATCAGCGCAACGCGCGTTTTCGCTGCCAGAACTAAAGGATCTTGCGCTCAAGGCGGGCTGGAAAGATTTCGGCGCAGCGCGGTTTCGTTTCGCGCGTCAGGCAATCTGGCTGGAGCACCGGAATCATTAGCATGCGGATCATCGACACAGCGAAAGAGGCGCACGCTCTTGCGCGGAACAAAAGCGGGCGCCGCGTGCTTGTGCCAACGATGGGCGCACTGCATCACGGGCATCTCGAGCTGATTCGGCTCGCGCGTGAAGCTGCGGGTGCGCGAGGAGAGGTGATCGTGAGCATCTTCGTGAATCCGTTGCAGTTTGAACCGGGTGCGGATTTTGAGCGATACCCGCGACCCGAAGAAGCGGACGCGCAAAGTTGTCGCGACGCCGGCGTCGATGTTTTGTTCCGGCCGCTTGCGGTCGAGATGTATCGCGCTGATCGCTCGGTTTTCATCGAAGAGCACAGTCTCTCGAACGCGCTTTGCGGTAAGTCGCGCCCGGGACACTTTCGTGGCGTCTGCACGGTGGTAGCGAAGCTGTTCAATTTGCTCGCACCCACGGCGGCGGTGTTCGGTGAGAAGGACTACCAGCAGCTTGCGATCATCCGGAGAATGGTGCGCGCTCTCGACTTCGACATCGAAGTCATTGCCGCGCCCACGGTCCGCGAGGCTGACGGACTGGCGGCGAGTTCGCGCAATCGTTATCTCAACCCCGCTGAACGTGAGCAGGCACCGTTGCTGCGCGCTGCACTAGTCGCTGCCGCGTGCGCGTTTCGGAATGGCGAAACATCCAGCTCAAAGGTTCTCGAGGTTGCGCGGAAGACACTCGGGACAGCGACATCGGCGCGAATCGACTACTTGGAGCTGGTCGACGCCAACACTCTGCAGCCGGAGCCCTTGGCAAACGAAAATTCGCTGCTCGCTGCAGCTGTTTGGTTCGGCAAAACGCGTCTGATCGATAATCTCCGGCTGGCATGAAGCAGTTCGACTTCGTCGTGATAGGCAGCGGCATCGCGGGTTTGACTTTCGCCGTCAAAGCCGCTGCGCACGGGTCCGTCGCGGTGATCACGAAACGCAAAGGCGCTGACTCGAACACCGCGTGGGCGCAGGGTGGCGTCGCTTGCGTGACGAGCGACGAAGATTCGTTCGCGCTGCATGTGCGCGACACGCTGGAGGCCGGCGCAGGGCTTTGCGACGAGGAGACCGTGCGCACCGTGGTGAGCGAAGGGCCTGCTCGGATTCGGGAGCTCGTTGAGCTCGGCGTGCAATTCGACGAGCGCGAAGTATCGGGCCAACGCGAACCGGATCTGGGGCGTGAGGGCGGGCATTCGAAACGCCGGGTGCTCCATGTCCAGGATGTCACTGGGCGCGAAATCGAGATGATTCTCTTGCGTCAGCTCGCGCGTTTGCCGGGCGTGCAGCTGTTCGAAAATCACATGGCCGTCGATCTGATCACGGCGGGAAAGCTCGGGTTCGCGACGGAGGATCGTTGCCTCGGAGTTTACGTGCTCGACGAGGCCACTACGGCAGTCGAGACGATCCGCACCGATCGGCTAGCGCTCGCGACAGGCGGCTGCGGGAAGGTCTATCTCTACACGACCAACCCCGACATCGCGACCGGCGACGGCGTCGCGATCGCGTGGCGCGCCGGTGCGACGATCGCCAACATGGAATTCATTCAATTCCACCCGACGTGTCTTTTTCATGCGGAAGCGAAATCGTTCCTGATCTCGGAAGCCGTCCGCGGTGAGGGAGGGATTTTGCGCAACGAGCGCGGGGAGGATTTCATGGCGCGATACCATCCGCAGAAGTCACTGGCGCCCCGCGACATCGTGGCGCGCGCGATCGACAGCGAGATCAAGCGCTCTGGCGCGAAGTGCGTTTACCTCGATATCACGCACCAGCCCGCTGACTTCCTCCGCGAGCGTTTTCCGCATATCTACGAGACTTGTCTGCGCTTCGGCATCGACATGGCGAAGCAGCCGATTCCGGTCGTGCCGGCTGCGCATTATCAGTGTGGCGGGATCAAGACGGATGTGAACGGCGCGACGACGCTGCCGGGGTTGTTCGCGATCGGCGAGGTGGCGAGTACCGGTCTGCACGGCGCGAACCGCCTCGCGAGTAACTCGTTGCTCGAAGGCCTGGTGGTGGCGCACCGCGCGCTCACCGCATTGCTGCAGGACAAGCCGGCGAACCACCACGCGCGGCCGATCACGCTACCGGAATGGCAGCCAGGGAACGTGCAGAATGTCGACGAGCTCGTCGTGATTTATCATAATTGGGACGAGATCCGGCGGCTGATGTGGGACTACGTCGGCATCGTTCGCACCGATAAACGGCTGCAGCGAGCGAGCGCGCGTTTGCGGAATCTGCAGCGGGAAATCCGCGAGTTTTACTGGAACTTTAAGATCACCGTCGATCTGCTGGAGCTGCGGAATCTCGCCACGGTTGCGGCGTTGATCGTCGATTCGGCGTTGAGCCGGAAAGAAAGTCGCGGCCTCCACTACACGCTCGATCATCCGGAGCTCGACGATCCCCACTTTAAGCACGAGACGCTCTTGACGCGCACGTGACGTTGGAATGGTCCCTGCTTTAGACTAGCTGTGCGAGGGAAGTGAGCCTCCACGCAAGGGAGGGGAAACGCTTGCCTCGCAAAAATTTATCGTTAAAGATGCGACCCGCGACTGCCTCATGAAGACCTCTTTCGTAACCTGCCTGCTGCTGGCCGGGAGCATCGCTGCTTCCGTCGCTCAGTCGCCGTACGAGAGCAGCGCGGATTTCGCGAAGTACGCGATGAAGCTCCGCGAACAAGCGATGCTGAAGGTGGAACCGCAGGTCTTCGTGCCGACTGCTTCCCGGACGAGCACACAGCGTTATCCGTGGAAAACGAACATCGTCACGACCGTGTTCTGGATTGGCGAACAGCCGACGGAGAACAACCCGGTCCCGAATAACAAGAGTTCCTGGGACGCGAATTGGACGGCCAGCTACGGCGGCTACGATACGCCTGACGCTTCGTCGCGGAAGAATTTCGTTCCGGTCTCCTTCGTGCCGAAGCAGAACCCGTTCTACTGCGCGTTGCCGTATAACGACGTGACGCATGGCCAGTTCAAACCGGAGGCCGCGCTCGTGATCCCCTGGTTCAAGCAAGCCTACACCCAGCCCGGCCAATCGGTGTGTCACGGCCGGTGGCTCGCGATCCGCAAGGGTAATCGCGTCTGCTATGCGCAATGGGAAGACTGCGGGCCGTTTCGCACCGATCACTTTCAGTACGTCTTCCAGAATGAGCGGCCAAAGCCGAACCTCAACCGCGGCGCGGGTCTCGATGTGTCTCCGGCGGTGCGCGATTACCTCGGCTTGCAATCGACGGACGTCACCGATTGGCAGTTCGTGGAAGTGCGCGACGTTCCCGCCGGTCCATGGCGGAACCTCGGCGACAACAATCACTTCGTCATCGCTCGTCGCCAGACGGAGCAGCGCGTCGTTCAGGATACGACCGATAAGAAGAAGAAGTAGCAGGCGTCTGCCTGGGCTTCGTTCCGGCTGCTAAGCGGTGGGAAGCCGCGACCTCACTGAACTGAAGGTCTGCTTCAGTTCTTCCGTCCGCGATAAGAGCGGCTGATACCGCGTGCGTTCTGTTGCGCAGAACGATGCCAGTGGTTGAAAGGCTGCCGCGACCTCGTTGTAGAACAGGTTGATCGCGTGCTCCATCTGACCTTCGATCGCGCGCGTTAGCTCCGTGCGTTTCGCGTCAATTTCTTTCTCGTAGGTGTTCAGGATTTTGCGGCGCTGCGCGAATGCGAAGACAGTACCGATCGCGAGGGCGGAGGTTGCGAGGATGCCAGTCACGTCCGCGACTGATGCGCTGATCATTGCCGCTAAGACCGTCGCCACGCCGCCTGCTGCCGCAACACCGGCAGGCACGCGCAGCCACGTCGCGCTTTCCACAAACATCTGCGCGAGCCGCTCCTCCACTCCTTGGCCGGCGATCCGTTCGACGAGCGTCAGCTGAACTGACTGCAATAGCTGCCGCCGTTGCTGCGCGAAATCCGGGATCGCTTTGCCCACGCGCTGCTTGCTGTCCGACGCGAACTGCGCCTCGATCATGTCCTGCAGCTGTGGCCAGAGTGAACGCAAATCGGTCTCGAGCAGTTGCACCGCGTTTTCCACCTGCGGTTGAACGGTCGTGCGGAGCTTCGTCTCCACCTCATTTTGAAAGTCGTGCTGCCACTGCGCCCGACTCCAGATCAGGCGCCATGTTTTCCAGAACGATAGCTTCTCCTCCAGCAGCTTCGTGCCGTGCGCAGCGGAATCCCGACACGCCTGCTCGACTCCGCGCAGGAAACCGGCGACCTGCCGAAGCGTCTGCTCGCGCCGCGTCTGGAGAAACCCCATCAACCGCGCGAGCTGCTCTTCATCGCGCACGATCGTGTCGAAGCTTCCGCGCACGTCGTCGCTAAGCTCGTTCAACATCAGACGCGCGGTGCGTTCGGTTGACTCAAGTTTCAACATTCGCGTGCCGCTCTCGGTCACCATCCGGTTAATCTGATCCTCGAGCGGCCTGAAGCCACTCTCGGTCCACAACGGCTCGCGCCCGTCCAGCGATGTTTTGGCGAGCAGCGCTTTCCGCGCAGAGACAGCGAAGATTGGTGGCGCAAATCCGAGTTTCTGCTGCGCGGTGTCTGCCAAATGCTGCTCGATTGTTTCCACCTCCGCGGCGTCACGGAGATCGGCTTGTTGCACGACGAAGACGATGTTCTTCAGCCAGCGCTTTTGCACCAGGTCGAGCAATGTCCAAGCCGACTGCGTCCACGGGTTAGTAACCGAAAACACAAACAACACGAGATCCGCGCGCGGGATGAACGTCTCGGTAATCGTCTGGTGTTCCGGGACGATGGTGTTGGTGCCGGGCGTATCGACGACGTTGAAATCGCGCAGGAAAGGAATGGGTTGGTATCGCTCGGTCAGATGCGGCGAGACTTCGACCGCGCTCTCCGTCTCGCCGTAGCGGAAAATGTAGACCTTGTCCGTCGCGGGTAGGACATCAACCTTGGCGAACTCCTGCCCGAAAATGGCATTCAACAGCGATGACTTCCCGGCTTTGACTTCGCCGACGACGACGAAGAGCAGTGGCTCGCGTAGATCGGTGAGCAGGCCTTGCAAGGCCGCGAGCGTCGCTGGATCGCGACGCATCTCGGAGCTGAGCTGCAGCAATGCTCCGAGCGCAGTTTCGAGCTCTGTCCGAAGCTGCAGGTAGCTGTCGGCGATCATGCCGAAGCGCTATTCGTGCGGAGTGCCGGCTGGCGCGTCTGCGGGCTCGGCTGGAGCAGTGGTCGGGATCGGCGATGCATCCGTTGGCGGTTGCTTGCGCGGAACCATTGTCGTCGTCGGGGCCGGCTTTGGCGGGAGAGGCTTCGACATCGATAGCAACTCCGAAACCGTCACGAACTTGAACCCTTTCGCCTCGAGTTCGTCGAACGTCGAAGGCATTGCCTCGATCGTTGGCGGATGGATGTCGTGAGCCAGAATGATCGAGCCGGGATGCGTCTCGCGCAGAATACGTTCGCGGACGACGCTCGGGCCCGGCCGTTTCCAATCCAGCGGATCAACGTCCCAGATGATGATGCGGTATCCAAATTCATCGTGGATCCAGTTTTTCTGCCGCGCTGTAAGCGAGCCATAGGGCGGTCGCATCAGCGTCGGCCGCACGCCGGTGGCAGCTTTGATCGCGTCGTCGGTTTTCTGCAATTCGTGCCGAACTGCGTCGTCGCTCATCTTCCCGAGGTTCGGGTGCGACCAGGAATGGTTTGCGATCTCATGTCCCTCACGCAGGGCGCGCTTCACAATCTCCGGGTTCTCCGCCACGCATTGGCCGACGACGAAGAAGGTCACTTTCATGTGATGCGCGGCGAGCAGATCGAGCAGCTTCGGCGTCAACTTTGCGCTCGGGCCGTCATCGAAAGTCATCGCGATATACGGACCTTCGACGTGGACGGAGTTGAAGGTGATCGAGGGGGCGACCGCCTTCTCTTGCGGCGCTACGGCCGGGCCGCTAGTCGGCGAGGCCGCCGGGTTTACCTGCGCATTGAGAACGTTGCACGTAAGAACGCCGAGGCAGCAGAGGAGAAGCGAACGTGTGACAAACATGAACGGTGACGCGGCGTGCAAAACTTCGCTGTATTTAGCAGAGCCGATACGCAACGCAACCGAGACGAACCCACGCAACGACGGTGCGTAGCGCGAATGGAGAGAAACGCCGAACGAGGGGGAAATACGGCAGAAGCGGAAAGGATTGGCAGTCATCCTGCTCTGAAAGCAGCAAGGATCTGCCCTTCGTCTGACGCCGGGCTATAATTGTCATAATAATGAAGATTTTGCTCGTTGAGGATCACCCAGACAGCCGCCGCAATCTGCAGCGGTTGATCGAGCGGCGTGGTCACGACGTCGTCGCCGTCGGCAGTGCCGAAGAGGCTGAGGCGGCTCTCGCGAAGGAGACGTTTCCGTTCCTGATTTTGGACTGGATGCTCCCCGGAAAGAGTGGCGTTGAACTCTGCCGCGAACTGCGCGCGCAAGTTTCTGGCGACGAGATGTTCATCCTGCTCGTGACAGCCCGCGCCGACACGGAGGACCTCCAGCAGGCACTCGAGGCTGGCGCGAATGATTACCTCACGAAGCCGCTCGACCTTGGATTACTGAACGTCCGCCTGTCGGTCGCCGATCGACAGATTCGCGAGCTTTGCGAGCGCAATGAAGCGCGCGCTGAACTCCAGGAGTCGGCGCGGAAAATGACGAACATCCTCGAGAACACGACGGATGGTTTCTTCGCAGTCGACCGCGATTGGCGCTTCACCTACCTGAATTCTGAGGCGGAAGTTTTGCTTGGCCGCAGTCGCGACGAACTGCTGGGTAAGTCGCTCTGGAAAGAATTACCGCATCTCTGCGGGACCACATTTGAGTCTAGCTACCGCCGCGTGATGGGCGAGCAGATCGCCGTCGAATTCGAAGCGAGCCTGCCGGATGGCAAGACGTGGTTCGAAGTACATTCCTATCCGAGCGGCGACGGCGTGTCCGTCTTCTTCCGCGACGTGACCGAGCGGAAACGCACCGAAGGCGAACGCCTGACGACTAGCAAGCTCGAGTCGCTTGGAACGCTCGCGGGCGGGATCGCGCATGACTTGAACAACATTCTCACTGTTATCTCCGGCAACATCGGGCTCGCGCAGATCGAGGCGCCAGCCGATTGCGGAAACCTGCTTTCGTTCCTCTCGAAAGCAGGGCAGGCGGCACAACACGCCGCGCATCTATCAAGCCAGCTCCTCACCTTCTCAAAGGGCGGTGCGCCGTTGAAAAAGGTCGCCTCGATCGCGCAGCTTCTCGAGCAGGCAGCTGAGTTTACGCTCTACGGCTCAAATCTCCGCGCTGATCTACATATCGCGCCAAACCTGTGGAACGCGGAAGTCGACGCCGGGCAGATCGAGCAGGTCATCAATGCGCTGATGTTAAACGCGCGTGAAGCGATGCCGAACGGCGGCACTGTGCGCATCGTAGCGAAAAATGTGCAGCGACGTGAGAAGACTGGGCTGCTGGCACCTGGGGATTACGTGAAAGTGTCGATCGCCGATGGTGGCGAAGGCATTCCCGAGGAGCTTGCGTTGAAGATCTTTGATCCGTATTTCACGACGAAGCCGAGCGCGACGGGCCTCGGCCTGGCCATCAGTTATTCGGTCATAAAAAAACACGGCGGCGTGTTGCATCTCGACGAGACTTCACCAGAAGGCTCGACGTTCACGTTTTACCTACGCGCGACGCAGGGCGATCCCGTGACGGCAAGCGCGAAGGCGCCGGAGCGGTTGTATCACTTCAATCATCAGCGCGTGCTGGTGATGGACGATGAAGCGGCCATCCGTGAACTAACGTCGCAGCTGCTTGGCACTCTTGGGTATGAAGTGACCGCGGTGCCGGACGGGCTCGAAGCGGTTAAAACTTACGAGCGCGCGCTGCGGCGCGGCGAACATTTCGAGGCAGTCATTCTCGATGCGACCGTCCGCGGCGGAATGGGTGGTATCGCCACAATTGAACGGCTCCGTGGAATGGATCCGCATGTGAACGCGATTATCTGCAGCGGCTGCTCGGATGAGGCAGCGCTGTCGGAGTTCCTCGCTTACGGATTTCGCGGCGCGTTGCCAAAGCCGTTCACGCGGCGCGACCTTGCGGACGCATTGCAACGCACTTTCGAAGTGCCGCAGACGAATTAGTCCCGCGCGCTAGCCTTTGCGGAGCTTCTCCAGCTCCGCGATGAACGCTGCTGGTCCGCCCGGAGTGTAGCCGACTTCGCCGACCTTCTTCCCATCGCTGTTCAGCACGACGATCGTGGGGAACCCTTGGATGCCGTTTTGCTGCGCCAGCTGCTCGTTTTGGCTTTGCTCTGTTGCACTGAGCTGCTTGCCGCGCGGAAAATCAACTTCCATCAAGACCAGGTTCTTGCTCGCGTACTCCTTGAACTCCGGTTTCGAGAAGACTTCCTTGTCGAGCTTGATGCACCATCCGCACCAGTCAGAGCCGGTAAAATCGAGAAGCAATAGCTTCTTGTCGGCCTTGGCCGCTTCCTGCGCCTGCTTGTAGTTCGTTAGCCAACCGGGCTTACCTTCTGCGAAGGAAGAGGTAGCGAGCAGAGCGGCACTAAAAGCAAGAAGGCGCAGATATTTCACGCTGCAAATCTGCCGGTGTTTCCGCCATTGCGCAAGCGACCTGCCTTCGTTGGGAGGTCAGAAAAGCGCACACGCCTGGCCTGTACAGAGTTAGCCCGGCGACGATGCGCCGGGCTAACCCAAATAGATCAAGGGAGGGACTTACGCGCTGGCGTTGATATGGCCAGACACGAGCTTCGTCATCTCGAACATGCTGACCTGGCTCTTGCCGTTGAACACAGCTTTCAAAGCTGGGTCCGCGTTGATGAGGGTGCGCTTCTTTGCGTCCTGCAATCCGTTCTTCTTGATGTAGTCCCAAAGCTTCTTGGTGAGCTCGGAGCGAGGGAGTGGTTTCGACCCGACGACGGCGGAGAGTTTCTCGTCAGGCTGCACCGGTTTCATGAACGCGGCGTTCGGTTTACGCTTGGAAGGGGTTTTGGCTGTGGTTTTCGGCATAGAGGCTGATTAATGGGTCACTCTCTGGAGAGCAATACTAATTTTCTGGCGCCGGACGTTTCCACATTCATCGGGTGCGTCTCACGGCCACCGCGGCAACGTCATCGGAGAGCGGCTTTTCCGGTTTACCGCTTGTTGCATCTTCGATGACGCGATTGATCAACGCCTGCGCGCTTGCACCGGGAGGATGCAAGAGCTCGGCCAAATTTGCTGGCGTCAAACGCGGGCCGCTGGCGTTGTCAGCCCCGTAGAGTCCATCGGTGTACAAGAAGAAAGTATCACCCGGCAAAAGCTCCACGCTTTCCTCTATGAAGTGTGAGTTTTCGAGCAGTCCCAACGGCGGTGCTGAAGACGCGATTGATTCCGTCGCTCCATCAACGCGCGCGACCAGCAACGGCGGATGACCCGCGCCTACGACCGACGCGCGGCCGCTCACCGGATCAAGCGCGACGCACATCGCGGTCATAAACGAGCGCGCGCCGAAGATGCTGCGGAAGTCGCTATTCACAGCGCGCATGATGTCGGCGGGGTCGTCATTCTCCACGCTTCCGTGGTGAAAAAGCAGTTTCGCTAACGTCGTCATCAGTGCGGCCGAGGCACCGTGCCCGGTCGCATCCGCAATCCAGAAAAGCGTTCGGCCGTCGGCCATTCGCAACCAACCATAGATGTCGCCGCCGACTTGGATGACCGGCCGGTAACACGCGGCGACTTCCCAATCGTCCAGCGGTGGCGCCTTCTGTGGAATGAGCGATTGCTGCGTCAGCCGCGCCGCCGCCAGATCGCGCTCGAGATTCACTCGCCATGCTTCGAGCTCGTCGTTTTGCTGCTGCAGCTGCACGCGCATGGTTTGAAGCCGCAACTGCGTCTCGATGCGGGCGCGCAGCACTGCCTGGTTGATCGGCTTCGTTACGAAATCGTTCGCGCCCGCCTCTAGACCGCGCACCTCACTTTCCTCGCCACCGTGCCCGGTCAACATGATCACGGGCAACTGCGCGACCGCCGGATCTTTGTCACCTCGCAGCCGGGTCAAGACCTGTGCGCCATTGAGCCCAGGCATGTCGAAGTCGAGCAGCAGCAGCGCAGGGAGATCGCGATGCACGCTCGCGAGCGCGTCGACCCCGTCAGGCGACTCCGAGCAGCTAAACCCGGCGGCGACTAATGTGCGCGTCAGCAGCCGTCGGCTCATCGCATCATCGTCCGCTACCAGGATCTTGTCGCCGTCGCTGCTGCTCGTCATCGCTCTTTGCTGATTCGGAAGTTGAGCGTCGCGGAACTGTAAATTTTTCGCGTGTCGTGATTTGGCCGCCGGTCGCACTCTCTAACCGACGATCGCGACCGAATAAACAATTGTCAGCTTTCTCACATTGAATTACAACGGACGGACATTCGTCACACCGCCTATGAAATTCTCGCTCTCGCTCGCGCTCCTAGCTGTTTTCGCTTTCGCCTCCTGCGAGATCGATGAACCACCACCAGTGCGGAGGCGCCCGGTAGCTAAATATCCGACGCCGCAGCAGGCGCAGTATCCGGCACAGCCGCAGCCGTTCGGACAAGATCCAGCCGCTGTGCCACCGGCTCCGACCCAGACCGCGCCTAATCCTGAGATCGCACCGCCGGAATCTGCTCCTGCACCGACCGCAGCCGTGACGACCGCGAAGGGGGACTACCCTTATGGAGTGCCGGTCCCTGGAAAACCGGGATTCGTACGCAGCCCCTACTCGCCGGACAAGATGACCGACGTTCGCGGCTACGCGCCGGGTACGGAGGTCAAAGACCCGTACACGCAGAAGATTTTTCTCGTTCCGTAGCGGACAGCGGCTGCTGCTTGCAGACCTGTTACACGTCGGCGATCTGCGCCTTCGCGTTGCGTTCACGTGCCAATTGCGCGCGTGCTCGACAACAGCCGCGTTTAACGGATGCTGATCTCCGCTCGCGCTTCCGTTCACCGTGGCAGCGTCTGTAGCCCGCCTGAATTGCACCCACTCACGACATGGAATTTCGCGTAAGACGAGCCGCTCGAATCGAGACAGAAATCACCGTTCCGGGCGATAAGAGCATCTCGCATCGCGCGGTTATTCTCGCGGCCCTCTCGAATGGCGTTTGCGTGCTCCGCGGTTTTCTCGCGAGCGAAGATTGTCTCCGCACCGTTGGCGCGCTTCGTGGGATGGGGATCAAGATCGAACAGCCCGAACCCGACATGCTCGTCGTTCACGGCAAACGGCGACTGCTGACGCCTCCGCAGGCTGAGATCGACTGCGGGAACTCCGGCACAACCATGCGTCTGCTCGCCGGTTTGCTCGCGGGTCAGCCATTCGATAGTCGCCTCGTTGGCGCCGCGAGTTTGTCGCGTCGCCCGATGGATCGCGTAATCACACCCTTGCGCGAAATGGGCGCGACAATCACTGCGGAAGGTCCGCACGAAAGCGCGCCGCTTCGCATCACGGGGTCGAACCTGCGGGGTATTGAATACCATTCGCCGATTGCGAGCGCGCAGGTGAAAAGCGCGCTCCTGCTCGCCGGATTGTTTGCGAAGGGCAAGACAACTGTCCACGAGCCGTCGCCGAGCCGGAACCACACCGAGTTAATGCTGAACTACTTCCTCGTGCGGACCGCGAAAGATGAAGACGGCGGCGTCACGGTCTACAACGACCAGGTACCGGAGTCGCGCGACTTCACGATCCCCGGAGACATCTCGTCCGCTGCATTTTGGCTGGTTGCCGCGGCCGCTCAACCCGGCGGTCACCTTCTCGTCCGGAACGTCGGGTTAAACGACACCCGGACGGCGTTTCTTGGCGTTCTCATCCGGATGGGCGCGCAGGTCCGCGAAGCAGTTGAAGACGTCGACCAGATCGAGCCGTGCGGCACGGTCGAGATAACCGGCGCAGCGCTGAAAGGGACGGTTATTCAAGGTAAGGAAATCCCGCAGCTCATTGATGAGCTTCCCATCCTCGCTGTGGCCGGCGCTCTCGCGACTGGCACGACGACGATCCGTCATGCCGAAGAATTGCGCGTGAAAGAAACCGATCGCATCGCCGCGATCGCGCACAACTTGCGCGCAATGGGCGTGCAAGTACTCGAACTCAACGACGGGCTGGAGATCCATGGTCGCGGGAGCTTGCGCGGCGCGCGCGTCGCCAGTTTCGGCGATCACCGGATCGCGATGGCATTCGCTGTTGCGGGCCTTTTCGCGGATGGAGATACCATCGTGCAGGATGCGCAATGCGTGCATGAATCGTATCCGGAATTCGGCAAGGCTCTCGACGAAATCATGAACCCGAAGCGTGTCCGCACGACGACGCCGGTGATTAGTTCGTTGTCACCGAGTCGACTGGCCGACGACGAATAGAATGCCTGGCCGGTCTGCGGAGGGTGATCGCGGCGCGTTATGAACAGGACGCGCGTCATTGCGATCGACGGGCCAGCGGCCTCGGGTAAAAGCAGCGTCGCGCGAGAACTCGCGCGGCAGCTGAATTTTGCTTACGTAAACTCCGGCGCAATGTATCGCGCCGCGACCTGGCTAGCGCTCGAACGCAGCGTTGATCTCGATGACCCCGCCGCGATCGCACAGGTCATCGCATCGGCCGAGATCCATTGCGATCTGCATGAGCGCGAGTCACGCATCTTGATCGGCGGGATCGATCCCTCCGAGCACCTTCGAGATGAACGGGTGAACAACGGCGTTTCACGCGTCAGCAGCGTTCCACAGGTGCGTGAAATCCTCGTGGCCGAGATGCGCAGTTACGCGCAGGATCACGACGTGGTGATGGAAGGACGCGACATCGGCTCGGTCGTTTTTCCCGACACTCCGTTCAAGTTCTACATCGATGCGTCGCCCGAGATTCGTTCGCGCCGCCGCGCCGCCGAAGGGCAAACCGACCGGATCGCAGCGCGTGACCGCGCCGACTCATCGCGCCGCGATTCTCCACTTACGATCGCCCCGGATGCGCACGTGATCGACAGCTCACACCTTCCAATTTCAGGCGTAGTCGCCGAGATCATCGAGCAATTGAAGCTGCAGCGTTTTGCCAACGCGGTGGACGATCCATCGAGGGCTTCGTAAGCGCAGTGCGACTGAATCTTTGGTACTGGAGCGGCCACTTCCTGGCGTGGCTTCTCGGCCGAGTGCTGTTTCGGTTCCGGGTGGTGCATCGCGACCGCATCATCCGCGAAGGGGCGGTGATCTTCGCGATGAATCACCAGAGCTATCTCGACCCGCCGCTCGCAGGAGTCTCGACGGGTCGCCAAGTATTTTTTCTCGCCCGCAAGACCCTGCTCGATGTGCCCTTCCTGGGATGGTTACTGCCAAAATTAAACGTCGTCCCAGTCGACCAGGAGGGGAACGATCGCAGCGCGTTGAAGGCGTTGTTGCGGATCCTCAAAGCCGGGCGCGCGACCATCGTGTTTCCGGAAGGCGCGCGCACCCTCGACGGCGAGCTGCAGCCGGCGCTTCCGGGCGTCGGCTTTGTCATCGCGAAGACGCTCGCTCCGGTCGTGCCGATGCGGATTTTCGGTGCGCGCGAAGCGCTGCCGCGCGGCGGCGGACGGTTGCGTTTGCATCCCATCACCATCGTCGTCGGTGAGCCAATGTATTTCACCGAGGCTGATCTGGAACCGCACGGCAAAGAACTTTACCAGCGGCTCAGTGAGCGTGTGATGGCGGCTATCGCTGCCTTGCGTCTGGACGAGGGCTGAGACATTGCGCCGGCGCTGCTAGTTCGGATATTGCGCACGTGAATCGCACCCGCGACGAAGCAACATCGGCGCCGTCATCACGTGTGCCGC
>JBHENE010000008.1:0-17421 GCA_046262215.1 Chthoniobacterales bacterium
CATCGGGCCGTCCACGAAACTGAACGGTGCGCTGCAGGATCCGGTGCTGGAGCTGCACGATTCGACCGGAGCGACCATTGCAACGAACGATAACTGGAAGACCGATGATCTGACCCGGCAGTCGCAGCAGGCTGAGATAGAGGGCTCAACGATTCCTCCGACCGACGATCGCGAGTCTGCGCTCATCCGGACGCTAACCCCAGGGAACTATACTGCGATTCTGCGCGGTAAAAATGACACGACCGGTCTGGCGGTCGTAGAGGCGTACGACTTGGATCCCTTCGCGAACTCCAAGCTCGCGAACATCAGCACGCGCGGGTTCATCGGCACGGGTGATAACGTCTTGATCGGCGGCTTCCTGGCGGGTCCACAGAATGCCGGCTCAACGCGCGTTGTAATTCGCGCGATCGGTCCTTCCTTGCGTGACGCGGGTGTCGCGAATGCGATGGCGGACCCGACGCTCGAGCTGCGAAACCGCGACGGAGTTAAAGTGGCGGAAAACGACAACTGGAGAGACCAACAGGCAGCGGAGATACAGGCAACCGGCCTTGCGCCACGTAATGACAACGAAGCGGCGCTGCTTATCCCGGAGCTCGGACCCGCGGCTTACACCGCGATCGTTGCCGGGAAGAATGGCAACACGGGCGTCGGCTTGGTCGAGGTCTACAACCTACAGTAGCAGCTACACCGCGAACTTAGCAGCCTGTCCGGCAGCGATGTGCTGCCAGACAGGCTGTTTTGCGTACAGACGTGAGGTGCGTGCTATCGTCCGTCATGACGGGAAACAAAGGGAAGCCGAACGGCGGGAAGGCTGGCTGGCAGCTGCGCGGGAGCGAGAGCCGTTTTGAGAACGAAATCTTTCGGCTGCGCGAGGACGCTGTTGAAGTCGACGGGAAGAAGATCAAGTACGCTTACGTCGAGCGCGCCGACGCGGTGATCGTCGTTCCTGTCACGGCTGCTGGCGAAATTGTGATACTGAAGCAGTACCGGTATGCGGTTGATGAATGGTGTCTGGAAATTCCTGCCGGCGGAACGCACGACACGTGCGACGCCGCACTCGAAGACGTGGTGCGCAAAGAGTTGCGCGAAGAGATCGGCGGCACGGCGAAGTCGATCAGGTATGTGGATTACTTCTACTCAGCTAACGCGCTCACGGACGAGAAGTGCCACGTGTTTCTGGCCGAAGGAGTCGAGCTGACGAACGAGCAAGAAACCGAATCAACTGAGTCGATCGAGGTGAAGCTGGTTCCGGCCGGCGAAGCTGTCGCGCTGGCGCAGAATGGTAAGATGAAAACCGGTCCATGCGCCCTGGCGTTGCTGCTCTGCGCGCCGCTGCTGAAACGAAGCGCACATGGGCAGCTGACTCCTAACGAGTCGCTTGAAACTTAGTTTGGTCTTGAGCGCTCGGGATTCTCGGAAGTCTATCGGCGCAGGTCGTAGAATTCGACGAGAGCCTGGCCTTCTCCTCCGCCTTTCGCGCGAACGATTGCGGTATAACTGCCCGGCAGCAACGAGACACGCATCGCGGATTCGCTAGGGAACGCTGGCTGAAGTTCGCGGATAACTTGGTCGGGGTTAACTACCCAATCATCATTGGCCGCTATCACCGCGCCGTTCGCATCGCGCAGCTCGAGCATAGGATCGTCCACCGCGTCGAAGACACCGTTGCGGCGTAACTGTGGCCCGAGTGCACGCACGACGAGTTCAGCATTCGCCTGTCCCTCACGCGCAATGATGCCGCCGACGAGTGGATTGCCTGCATCGAGAAAGCCGCGCGTGCTGATGTTGACGAGCTTCGACGCGTCGGTGCTGGTGAGGTCGTAGATCTCAATCAGAGCGCCGCCGCCGGCGCGGGTGTTGTCTCGCAGCGCAACGGTGTATACCCCCGGCGGAAGTTGAGCGACCAACGCTGCCTCACGCTCATCGTTGGGCGCCAGGCCATTGCTCGCAATCTCTGGTTGCTGCGCGTCGCGCCAGCTGTCGTTAGTCGCGATCACTTGCCGGTCGGCATTGTATAAGTCGATGCGCGGGTCTTGCACTGGAGAGGCGACGCCATAGGCGCCGAGCGTCGGCCCGATGCCGCGTATTACCACCTTCTTCGTCTCGGCTCCGTTCACGATGAAGCCGCCGGTGAGCACCGAGTCACCAAAAGTGTCGTTGTCCGCCCGCTTCAAAAACCCGCGTGTCGAAATGTTCAGTAGCCGACGCGGCGGTGGATTCGCTTGAAAGTCGCTCAGCTTTACGCGCGTCGGCTCGTAATGCACGACGAACGACCCGCTCCCGTCGGTTGTGGGCACGCGCGCGCCCTCGGCGGCATTGCTGAAAGCTCCGGAGACCTGGGTCGCTGACAGCAACGTGAATGTTGCCGTGCTACCGAGGTAGTTTTCGTAACGAATCTCCACTTCGAGAGCTCCTGCGAGCGCGACATTTTTAGCGATGCGTCGCCACCCACTGAATGTGCTGAACCGATCAACGAAACAGTGCACGCGTGTTGCCGGCGAAAGCGTTAGATTGCCGTTGATGTCTCCGCCGGGATTCACGGTTGCGGCGCCTACAGTCACATCGCCGTTGATTGTGCCACTGCCGGACAAAGCGCCTCCGCTAATTTCCACGCGTCCGGCAGTGAGAACTCCGTCGTTGATTGTGGCGCCGGAGGTTTGGGTGTAAGCGGCGGCGGAGGCCACCGTGAATTGCCCGGCGGGCGGAGGAGTGCTCTCCGGAATACCAAACAAAGGCGCCGGTTGCGTTTCCACCCGCCCGGCATTCGTAAACCCGGCGGCAGAATTGAAGCTCTGTCCGATCCCGACGATAAAAGTGCCGCCCGCGAGATTATCGGTGAACCCGCGCAAGGCATCGCTCCCGCTCCCGTCGAGAATGGTCGAGCCGTTAGCTAACGAGATCGCGCCGCCGTTGTGAACGATGTCAGCATTGGCGAAGCGGACGCTCGAATGGTTCAGCGTCCACGAACCGCCCCGCAACGTGCGTGTAGCGGCATCCAGGTTCGTGAGTGTTCCAGTGATCGCGAGAGTGGAGGACACGAGTTTCGAAACACCGTCGTTCGTGAAATTGCGCGCCACGAGCAAGGTGCGATTGGAGAGGGCCAACTCACCTGAAGGCATGTTGCGCGCGAAATTGCGCATCGCGTCCAGCCCGTTCAGGTCGGCAAACCGCGACTCTTCGCCGTTGAGTTGGATCGAGGCTCCATTGTTCACAATGTCCGCTCCTGCGAACCGGAACTCGGTTGGCAGCGGCTGCGGCATCCGGGGGGCGTTGAGGATGAAGGTGCCGCCCGACAATGTCTTCGTGGTGGCGTCGTAATTTCCAATCCCGTTTACCGCAGTGAAAGTTGAGCTAGCGGAGGCGTCTGCGGAAAGCCGAACGATTCCTTCAATCGAGACGGGCGCAGAAACCGTGAACGCGTGGTTGTTCAAATGCAGCGTTGATTGAGAATCGATCTTCGCGAGATCCCTCAGCGCGTTGCTGCTGTTCTCATCGATCACGCCCGCACCTGTGCCGGAGAGGGTGATCTGCGCATTCTGCAAGCTGGTGATGTGCGCACCGGGGAACTGCAGCAAGGCCGCGTTGCCGGGATAGCTGATCAGGCCGAAAAAGCCGGTTAGCACTCCAGCTGCCCCGGTGGAGAACGTGCCCGCCTTGAACGTCCCGCCTGAGATCTGGATGAGAGGTGAAGTGAAACGGGCCGCTTCTACCACTGTCAAATTGTGTCCGTAAAGCTGCAGCCCGGACCGGCCTTCGCCAGTGAGATTGTGAATCGTCGGATCGATGTCGATGGCGACGGACTGCTGGTCGCTCAGCGTGACGTTGTAGAACCGGCTAGCGGTGTCGTTCGGCACTTCCGCTGGAGACCACTTCGTTGGGTCGCTCCATACACCGGAGGAATAGTTCGGCGGCAGGAATCTGGTTTCCACCGTCGTTTGCGCGGACGCAAAGTGAGCCATCAGCAACGCCAGCATGGCGGAGGAGTAGTGTAGTTTTCTCGCGGAGAAGATGAAAAGAGATTAACCGATCAACAAACCGCGCTACAAGGGTTTTGTAGGGGATTGCGGCGGCCGCACCTTATGCCTAACGACTGGCGGGCGAGGTAAAGGTAGCCAACGTCAAAGCGATCTCTTCGTAGAGGCGGTCGGTCCATGGCGGCGTGCCGGCTGGTGGATTGAACGTCTCGGTCCGGAAGTCGACCGGCGTGAGGAGCACGCGAACGTTCTCGATTCCGACGGACGCTGCTAGGACAAACAGATCCTCCGCGGCCTCATCTCCCATCGCAAGGCAGCCGCGTGACTGATCGCTTCCGTGAATCATGATCTCGCTGCCGGGCTTTGTCCGTGCTTCTTCCGTCGCGCGGGCTTGATCGAAGTCATTCGGATAATCGAGCCAGAGCGAAAGGTGGTATAAGCTGTTCGGGTTCAGCTCGCGGACACGATAAATGCCCTCCGGAACTTGCCGGTCTCCTTCGTTTAACTTCGGCCCGAGTTCGCCACTCGCGGCGAGAACCGGATACGCACGGATGAACTTGAAGACACCATCCTCACCCGCAGCATGCAGCTCGAGAACGCGATCTTTCTTGATCCCGATCAGCGCGATTTTTGCCGGCGGATATGTTACTCCAGCCGCTTTGAACGGTGGCGCGAGTCGTACTCCTACTGCGTCGCGGAATTCGGCCACGCGCTCGGCAATTGTTTTCGGCTCCGCCTGCACTGTCACGCTAGCAATGATGGCGATGAGTGCCAGCGCCAACAGCTTCATTCGCACACGAACCTACTGCGGAGGCTGTTTCAACTCGGCGAGCTTTTCCTGCGCCTTGTTCACATCCGATTTTCGTCCGCTGCCGAGCGCCAGCAGCTTCTGTTGGCGCTCCACATTGCGAGCGGCTGCTTCGACTTCGGCTGCCCGGCGAGTCGCTGCGGCGCGTGCTGCTTCCTGTGTTGTGTCGGCCACCATCGCTTCCGCCGCCTGCAATTCGCGACCGAACGCCTCGTCCGCGCTGCTTCCCGCCTTGAGTTCGTCGAGCTTCGCCTTCGCATCATGTAATCGAGCTTCCGCCAGTGTCGCCTCGAGCCGCACCACCTTCAGCGCTCGATTCTCGGCTTCCACTTTCGCGAGAATGCCGGCCCGGTAGAGACGTTCGCCGGACGCGGCGTTCTTCTTCGCGCGCGCGAGGTCGACCTCAAGCCGCGCAACATCCAGATCGCCGGGAGCGTTCGGTTGCCCGATCGGGATGGGTCCCTCAAGGGTGCGCCCTTGGATCAACAGCGGCGGGTCGATCTCGAGCGGCTCGCTCTCCTCAGACGAGGGCAGTTCATCGGTCGCGAAAGCGGTGGCCAGGCATGCCGTCGCAATGAGGAACGCCAGACCTCGCTTCATGAAAGCGACGATAGCAAAGACTCCGCGTCTATGGAAACAACCGTTGCGGCGACGGACGCCTAGAGCCATCCCTTTCGCCGGAAAAAAACGTAAGGCAGCACCGCCGACACTACCATCAGCGCGAGCGCCCATGGATAACCGTGCACCCACTCGAGCTCGGGCAGATTCTTGAAGTTCATCCCGTAGATGCCGGCCACGAGCGTTGGCGGAAGAAACACGAGTGCGGCGACCGACAGGATCTTGATGATCGCGTTCTGCTCGTTGTTGATCATGCCGAGCGTGGCATCGAGGAGAAAGCTCAGCTTGCTGCCGAGAAACGTCGCGTGGTCGCTCAACGACGTCAGGTCCGCCAGCACGGTCTTCGAATGCACCAGCGCGTCCTGCGCAGTCGGCTCGTGCTCGCGCAGTTCGCGAAAAAATGTCACCAGCCGAACGAAGCTAACGAGGCTTTCCCGCGCGCGCGAAACCAGATCGCTGGCCGCTCCGATATGGGTTAAAATCTCCACGAAATCGCGCTGCCGAGCTTTCCGCGCGTTACCTTTCGGGGTCCGGGCGAGAGGATTATGCGCGGATGTCCGGAGCGGAACGATTGGGCTGTCGAAGACGCGGAGGGAAATATGGTCGAGGTCGACTCCGACGCCTTCGAGGATATCGGCGAGACGTTCGACCACCGCGTCGGTCAAGCCGCCCATCATCTGATAGCTGGTGCGGTAGCGATCGAGGTTCGCCTCGCGGCGGGCGTGGAAAGCCTTGAACGGCGCGGGATCGGCGTAGCGCAGCGTCACCAGCTTATCGGCCGAAAGAATAAAGGTGATGGCAGAGCTGGAGGGATTGGTCGTGTCGGCTCTGGTTAAGACTGTGCCCGTGAGGAAGAGGATGCCGTTCTCTTCGTAAAGCCGGCTGGAAAGCTCGATCGACTGCATCTCTTCGCGGGTCGGAATGTCGATGCCGAGCGCGCGCTCGAGGGTCTGTTCTTCGTCTTCGGTTGGTTCAAACAGATCAATCCAAACGGCTGTGTGGGTGAGCTCCACGCAGAGCTGGGGATCATCCAGCCGGACGCTCGGAACACCCGGCGAATAGAAGGTGATCATGCCGCCTGCTGCGGTGCAGCGTCTTCAGGAACCATGCGGCACGGTGTAATGGGTCGCGGGTCCAATTTCAACCACCGCGTCACTCGTTAGGCAGAAAATTGTGAACGCAATTCAGCGGTCACACGAGTTGGTCGGCCAGTCTTCGTGCTGATCGGGCACCAGAGTGTGCGCGCCTTTGCGAGAAGCTCTCCGTCCATCGCACGAGTGATCTCGGTGTGTCGCTCGAAGGTCAGCCGGCTCGCTTCGCCGACCCATGTCCGCAGCCGCACTTCGTCGTTGATGAACGAAGGCGCCGTGTAGTCGATCTCGTGCCGGAGCACGACCCAGACGAGGGCTGCCTGCGCGTCGATCGACGCAAGCGTGCGCCAATGTGCAATCGCTACTTCCTGGACCCACCGCAGGTAAACGGTGTTGTTCACGTGGTCCATCTCGTCGATGTCCGCGGCGACTACGCGGACGATGATTTCGTGTCGCCGCGACACGTCGATCTCAGCGTTCGGTTCTTGACAGTTCACCTCTAAAAGTCCTCCTCTGGCAGCGTAGCGGGGCGGTGAAGAAAAGGATAACTATGAAAGCGATCAAGTTGTATCCGGCCCTCGCGGCTGGAATCTCCGGAGCGGTTTTGTTCTACTGTGCGGCCGATGTTCAACTGCGCGGCGGAGACGAATCGAACCGCCTGGAACGACGCGAAAAGCGGTTCGGCAAAGTCGGCCAGCCGGGCGACGAGACGCACGAGGCGCAGATTGGTTTGGAGCAATTTGCCGAAGCGCGCACTGCGCCGGGGCTCGTGCAGCCGGGCGCGTACTCGGCGGCGTTTACATCGCTGCTAGCTCTCCCTGTTTACGGCAAAGACCGCTGGACGGAAGTCACCAATCGTCCTTACGACTCTGATGACGCGCGGTATCGTGATCCCTATTACTCGAACTCGAGCGGCGGCTCAGGAGTTGTCGCGGGCCGTGTAACTGGTCTTGCGGTTGGCGGTAGTTTTATCTTCGCGGGTGGCGCTGATGGCGGCGTGTTCCGTTCCGGTGATGGTGGCAACAATTGGACGCCACTGACCGACAGCCTGCCGACGCTCTCGGTCGGTGATGTCGAGCTCGCGGCTGACGGCGCTCTCTGGCTCGCGACAGGCGAGGGGAATACCGGCGGGACGTCGTACGTCGGGTCGGGTGTGTATCGCCTGCCAAGTCCCGGCAGCAGCGTCTTCGCGACGACGAATCGCGTCGGAGGCACCGAGCTCGAGAGCACGATGATCAACAAGCTGAAGTTCGATGATGTCGGTAACGTTTATGCGGCGACATCGCGCGGCGTTTGGAAGCACGTCGCCAACACCAACGCGGGAGCATGGACTCGCGTGCTTTACCCGGTCGCTGGTTCGCAATCGCCCTACGACAACATCTGTAACGATGTCGCGATCACGCCGAACACCGGCGGCAAACGCGTCATCGCGAATTGCGCGTGGCGCGGCGGCGCAGCGTATAACGGGTTCTACCTCTCGACCGATGGCGGCAACAGCTTCGCGAAGATCAACCCGACCGGTGCGTTGAACGCGCAGGACATCGGCAACACAGAGTTCGCGTACTCAGCTGACGGGTCGCACCTCTACGCCGTAGTCGAATCAATCAACCGCTACACCAACACGGCGAACACCTGTCTGTCCGGCATTTACGATTCGCCCGGCGGCGATGTCGCTGGCCCTTGGAACAAAATCGCCGACTCGCAAAAGCTCGCTGGCTCAGGCTCGGCGCTGAAGCTTTACCAGGGTTACCGCCCCGGCGTGCAGGCTTGGTATAACAACTTCATCATCGTCGATCCCGCAGACTCGAAGCACGCGGTCGTCGGCCTCGAAGAAGTTTACGAGACCAAAGATGCAGGCGTGAGCTGGACGACCATCGGGCCCTACTGGAACTTCGAGTTCCCGTGCTGGAACATCTCCGACTCGCTGAATACGTGCGCGAAAACGCCGCATTCCGACCAGCATTCCGTCGCGATCGCGAACGGCAAACTTTACGTCGGCAACGACGGCGGCGTTTACGCGCGCAACCTCGATGGCACCGGCGGCTGGCAAAGCCTGAACGCGAACTTGCGGACGTTGCAGTATTACTCCGTCGGTGTCGGCAAGGTGCCGGGCGGTTTCTCCGTGTCGGGTGGTCTGCAGGATAACGGCCAATCGCTCCTGCTGCCCGAAGACCGCGCCACAGGTGGCAAAATGGGTTCGCCTTTCGGCGGCGACGGCGGCGACACGCTGGTCGATCCCGATGACGGCTGCAAGATCGTCGCGGAGTATGTCTTTCTCGATATGGAGCTGACCGAGACCTGCGGGCGCTCCACCGGTTCACCGGGTGCAATCCGTTCCATCGCGCCGGCGGATCCGTATCCGCGCTTCATCGCGCCTTTCCGCGCCGATGGAGCGAACAAGGACCACTGGGTTGCAGGCGGGCAATACGTCTGGACGAACACCCGCGGCTTTGCGATTCAGAACGGCAGCCAGTGGACGAAAGTCTTCGACCAAGGCTCCGGCCACTCGACAACGACGATCGCCAGCCGGAGCGATGCGATCTGGACTGCGTGGTGCGGCCCTTGCAACAACAGCGGCTTCACTCGCGGAATCTCCACCAACGCCGGCGGCTCGTGGCGACAGCTCACGCTCCCTGCGGAGGTGCCAAACCGCTACATCTCCGGGCTCGCGGTTGATCCCGCGGACCCGAGCGGTCGCACTGCGTATGTCGGTTTCAATGGGTTCTCGCGCACCTGGACGGAAGGTCCCGGAGCGGGCATTGGTCACCTCTGGAAAACAACCGACGCCGGCGCCACGTGGACCAATGTCAGCGGCGACCTGCCGGATATTCCGGTCGACGACATCGTCATCAACGGAGGCAAATTAGTCGTCGCCACTGATCTCGCGACGCTCATCTCCATCGATGGTGGCGCGCATTGGTCGCGTCTCGGCACTGGTCTTCCTGCGACGACCGTGATGGACCTAAATCTCGCGCCTGATGGTCAGCTCTACGCCGCCACGCATGGCCGCGGGATTTGGTCGATCAAAGCGCCGTAACGACGATCGCCAGCAGCCGCGGAAGTTGAGCGCGCCCGCGTCCAACGCAGGCGATAGCGGCTGCGAGATCGCCGCTACTTGACCGCGGCGAGCTTGGCCAGATCAAGGCGTTTCAGCCATTCCTGCAACTCCTTTGCGTCCTGACCAGTGGTCTCGATTTGCAGGAAGTAGCGCTTCGCCACGAGCAGCCACAGCGTCCCGTGTTTGCCGTCGGTTTCGAACGTTTCAAAGCCGGGATTACCGCCGATGTCGACGGGCTTGGTGTAACCTTCCGGCGTGCTCTCGGTCAGCTTCCAGCCGGCGGTCGTCAGCTCGACATAGTCCGGATTCGCGACTGAATCGAGGATGCTGATCGACGTCGTCGGGGCGTCTTTCGTGTCCCCCTTATCATAATCGCGATGGACGGTCGTAATCTTGGTGTCGCCGAGATCGTCAGTGGAGCCTTCGGGCTTCTCAGCCTTCCAGCCAGCGGGCGGTTCGGGAAGTAGCGGGAGGAGCAGATTGAAGTCGGCGACGTCCGCGATCAACTTCGGTTCGTCCTGCGCGTGGGCCGGTGTCGGAGCGGTCGCGGCTGCGGCCAAAGCGAGCGCGCAAAGCGTGACGCGGAGCGAATTTCGAAGCGTGTCTCTCATGCGTGAGTGTCGCCGGGTTCTGTCTATCGGTTCCGTTCGACGGGACGCTTTGTCAAGGCGCGATCGCGGTGGCGTTGCCCTTCGCATCGACGCGTGCTCCAGTTCGCAGCGACGCCGGTTTCGCTTCTAGCCAATGTTGCACCCACAACTCCAGATCGAACCCGCCACACGCGCAGATGTTCCGTTAATTTTGCAACTGATCCGCGAGCTCGCCGAGTATGAGCGCGCGCCGGATGACGCCGTCGCGACAGAGCCGCAGCTTCACGAAGTTTTGTTCGGTGAAACGCCTGCCGCGAAAGTGTTGATCGCGCGCGAAGGCCGTGAGCCGGTTGGGTTCGCGGTCTACTTCTTTAACTTCTCCACCTGGCTGGGGAAGCCGGGGCTGTATCTGGAAGATCTCTTCGTCCGCCCTGAACACCGCGCGAAAGGCTACGGCCGTTCGTTACTCATCCGGTTGGCGCAGATCGCGCAGGAGCGTGGATGCGGGCGTATGGAATGGGCAGTGCTCGATTGGAATGATCCTGCGATTCAGTTTTATCGGAAGCTCGGCGCGACCCCAATGAATGAGTGGACCACGTTTCGCCTAACGACCGATGGCATTGCGCGCCTCGCCGAGGTCTCGCCTTGAGCAGGTTGGGGGACTCGGAACCAAGATGAGCGCGCTAATCGAAGACTACGCGTTCCTGAGCGACACGCAGACCGGCGCGCTCGTGAGTCGCTATGGTTGCGTCGATTGGCTCTGCTTTCCGCGTTTCGATTCCGGCGCGTGCTTCGCTGCGCTGCTCGGCGACGACAACAACGGCTCGTGGCGGTTCACGCCCGCCGGCGAACTGACCGCTACCCGACGGAAATATCGCGGGGACACGTTGATCCTCGAGACAGAACTCGATACCGCCGAAGGCACCGTGCGGCTGATTGATTTCATGCCGCCGCGCGGTGAAGCGCCCGACATCGTGCGCATCGTCGAAGGCGTCACGGGCAGTGTCTCGGTGCGCATGGAGCTCACGATCCGCTTCGACTACGGACACGTCGTCCCATGGGTGCGGAAACAGCATGGCGGTCTCGCCGCGATCGCCGGCCCCGACGCGCTCATCCTGCGCACGCCGATCGCCACGCACGGCGAGAATCTTCGGACGGTCGCGGAGTTTACCGTCAACGCCGGCGATCGGATCCCGTTTGTCCTCACCTGGTTCCCGTCTCATCAAAAAGCGCCCCGCGAAGTCCATGCCGAGCACGCGCTCGCCGACACCGAGAGTTATTGGAACGACTGGGCCTCGCACTGCTCGTTAGGCGGCGAATGGCGGGATGCGCTGGTGCGTTCGCTCGTCACCCTGAAAGGTCTCACCTATGCGCCGACCGGTGGGATTGTCGCGGCGTTGACGACTTCGTTGCCCGAGCAGATCGGCGGGGTGCGCAATTGGGATTACCGCTATTGCTGGCTGCGCGACGCCACCTTCACGCTCGTTAGTCTGATGGAGGCTGGCTACCTCAATGAGGCGCGCGCCTGGCGCAAATGGCTGCTTCGGGCCGTCGCCGGGACACCGGCCCAGATGCAGATCATGTACGGTGCCAGCGGTGAACGCCGGCTGTCGGAATTCGAGCTTCCATGGTTGACCGGTTATGAAGGATCGCAGCCGGTCCGGGTCGGTAACGGCGCCGCCACGCAATTCCAACTCGACGTTTATGGCGAAGTGCTAGCGGCGATGTACAGCGCCGACCAGGCCGGCATCAAATCGACCGAAGCAGAGTGGCGTTTGCTGGTCGCATTGCTGCAATTCCTGGAGACGAAATGGGAAGCACCCGACCACGGAATCTGGGAAATCCGCGGTGAGCCGCAGCATTTCACGCACTCAAAATTGATGGCGTGGCTCGCGTTCGATCGCGCGGTGAAACTCGTAGAGGAATGCGGCTGTTCGGCCGTCGACCACCTCGACCGCTGGCGTGAAGTGCGCGACAAAATTCATGCGCAGGTGTGCGAACGCGGCTACAACGCGAAGCGCAAAGCGTTCACCCAGTACTACGGTTCGGACGAGCTCGACGCGAGTGTGCTGATGATGGCGCACACCGGGTTTTTGCCGCCGGGTGATGAACGATTTCGCAACACCGTCGAAGCGATCGAACGCGATCTGATGGAGGACGGTTTTGTGCTGCGTTACCGGCCGGAGAAACAGAATGTCGACGGCTTGCCGGGAACTGAAGGGGCCTTCCTGCTCTGCTCGTTTTGGCTGGCCGACTGTCTGCACCTGATCGGCCGAAAGGCCGATGCGCGCACGCTATTCGAGCGGCTGCTCGCATTGCGCAATGATGTCGGGCTGCTTGCGGAAGAGTACGATCCGCGCGCGAAACGAATGCTCGGCAATTTCCCGCAAGCCTTCTCGCACGTCGCGTTGATCAACACCGCGCGCCGACTCGCAGAGACCGCATCTGGCGGAGATTAGGAGAGGGCGAACGCGCAGCGGCAAGTGCTAGGCGCTTTGCACGAGCCGCTTGATTAGCTCTTCGTCGGTCGCGATGCCGATCAGCTTTTTCTCGGCATCGACGATCGCCGCGAGCCCGAGCCGCGCGGCCCGTAAACGACGGATGAGACGATAAGCGGGCTCATTCTCGCCGGCGGTGATAATACGGCGCATATAGCGGGGGAGCGGCTGCGCGGCGCGTCCGTCGAAGAGCAAATCGAATACGTTGACGAGTCCGATTGCCTCCCCGCTCTTCGCAATCACTGGAAACCGATCGACGCCGGAAGTGCTGCTGAGCTGCAGGACGTCGGGCACCGAGGAGTCCGGCGTGACGGTGACGCATTGCGCGAGCGGCACCATCACCTCTCGCGCGCGGACGCGGCGGAAGTCGACCACGTTGTGAATCATCGCCCGCTCGGTCGAAGTCAGAGAACCTTCCCGTTCGCTCTGCACTGCGACCTGTTTCAACTCCTCGCGTGCCGCGAACAATCGCGCCCGGTCCGTCGTCCGCCGCGAGACGAGGGTGCGACCAATTCTTTCGCCGAGCGCGACCACCGGTGTGAGCAAAAGGGCTGCGAACGCGAGCAACCCGCTGAGCGCCGCGAGCGCGCGAAACGGGAACCGGCGAAAGAGGGACTTCGGCAAGACGCCGAGCGCGAAAAGGTAAACCGGCACCGCCGCCAATCCGGCGATCCAATAGCCGGCGCGGCCATAGCGCGCGACGAGCAGCTGCGTCGCCAACAGGAGCGCCACGATGTCGGCGACATTCGTCACGATCAGAACAGTGACCAGGAGCCGCTCCGGATGTTCGAGCAGGCGCTCGAGCCGTTTTGCTCCGGATGTCCTGAGTTTCACATGATGCCGCAGGCGCACGGCACTGATCGAGAGCAAGCCTGCTTCCATTCCTGCGAAGACAAACGAGACCGCGCAAAGCAGAAAGACAGCGAACCAGATCACGAATCCTCCTCGCGCGCTTCGGCATCTGCGGTTTCCTCGTCATCGTCGGTGAGGCAGGCCGTCTTCTCGAGCAGCATCTCCTCGATGCGGCGCCGTCCGGCCCGGCGGATCGTGACCACCAGCCGCGGCAT
This sequence comes from Chthoniobacterales bacterium, assembly GCA_046262215.1. Lineage (GTDB taxonomy): Bacteria > Verrucomicrobiota > Verrucomicrobiia > Chthoniobacterales > UBA10450 > JACCTI01. Next base: position 13,705 of record JBHENE010000008.1, read on the forward strand.
CTCAAACTGCGCGCCCGACTGTGGAAGATAACCGAGCCGGTTGAACACAAGCCCGCCGATCGTATCGATCCCGTCCGCTTCAAGCTCGAAGCCGAGATGTTCCTCGAGATCGTCGAGCCGCGCATTGCCGCTGACCAGCAGCCGGCCGTCTTCGAGCGGCTCGATATAAAGATCGGGCTGCCCGAGCGGCGCGGCGTCACTAATGATCTCCTCGATAATGTCCGAGAGCGTGATCAAACCTTCGGTCCCGCCGAATTCATCGACCACCACAGCCACCCCTTGCGGATGCGAGAGAAAGCTGCGCAACAAATCCGGCGCGCGCATCGTCTCGGCCACATACGACGGCGGCAGCAGATATTCGGTGTAATGGTCGGACCGATCGAGCAGGAACCGTTTCACATCCAGCACGCCGAGCACCTGATCCGGCGTCTCACTGTAAACCGGGACGCGCCGATGACGCTGCTGTTGCAACTGCGCAACCGCTTCTTCGTTCGTCAGATCGTCCGGTAACGCGAAGGTATCCACGCGCGGCGTCATGCAGTCCTTCGCGGTTTTGTCGCCGAGCTTGATGATCTCCTGGATCATCTCGCCTTCAGATTCCTGCAGCGCGCCTTCCTCTTCGCTCATCTCCACGAGCGTCTCGATCTCTTCATCGGCAGTCGCGGTCCGGGTGCGAAAACTCGCAGGCGTGAGCAGGTCCACGAAAGCCTCACTGATCTTCTCCAAAGTGTCGCCGACCCGATCGAGCAGCGGCATCGAAGCCTTCAAAGAGAACACTCCGATCGCGGAAAGCCGATACGGCGCCGAGAGGGCGAAGAGCTTCGGTACGAGGTCGCAGAGGATAACCAGAATTGCGAAGATCACCGTCGCTGCGACCCACCTCGGCACCGGGGCCGCGTGCGGGCTTTCCCAGAGGAAGTAGAGCGGCAGCACGATCAACGGCACCTTCACGATGGCATCGCCGAGCAGGATCACATTGAGCACACGCCGCGGGTTGGCGCGGAAAGTGTGGATGAAGTTCTTCAGCGATGGATGCTGCTCTTCGAGCCGCTTCAGTTGATGCGACTTCAACGCGAAAAGCGCGGTCTCGAGCCCCGAAAAGACGGCCGAAAGAAACACCAACGCCGCGACCGCCACCACGAGGAGGATAAGGCCCCCGCCGGTCATTCTACCTTGCGACCCGCGCGCCGAAGATATTTTCCGCGTCGGAAAATTGCGCGTGCCGGTTTGCCCCTCATCTCAGACGGGCGCAAATTACGGCCAACGTGAACAAAGGCGAGAGGATTTCGCGTTTCGTGGAGCAGCTCGAGGGGAGCGCGCCTGCGGCAGCGACCGGCGACGTCGCGCAACATCCCTGCTATCGGGGATTCTTCCGCTGCTGGAACGAGCAGCGTTATTACGAGGCGCACGATGTCCTGGAACATCTCTGGCTCGAGACGCGGACGGAAGACGCGAGCTACTTCAAAGGATTGATCCAGGCGGCGGGCGGATTCGTGCATCTGCAGAAGCAGTTCGAACATCCGGCGCATCCGAAGCACGGGCGGCGGCTCGGACCGGCGGTGCGGTTGTTTGCTTTAGCCGAGGCGAATCTCGAACCGTTCGGCGCGGTCCGGCATGGATTTGATATTGGCGCCCTGCGCGCGCTTCTTGCCCGGACGGCCCGAGCGATTGTCGACTCCGAGTTCACGCGCAACCCCTGGTCGCCCGCGAGAGCGCCGAAGCTATTTCTGCCGTAGCGCTGGTTCGCGGCGGGAACTCGTCCGACCTGCGATTCGGTCGCGAAGTCCGTCATCCTGAGCTGCGAAGACGGCCGAAGGATCTCGCCGCCGGTCTGCAGTCACGCAGGCCAGGTTCGTCACGCCGTCACCTTCGCGAGATCCCTCGACTTCGCTCGGGATGACTACCCGTGCCCGCGCAGCGGCAGCTAGCCGCCGAACACCAGCTTGAATCCCGCGATCACCAGCACCGCCGCGAGCAGCAGCGAAATCGTGCGCACCGGAAAACGGCGGCTGCCGAGATACGAACCGGCCGCGCCCGATACCACTGCCGCAAGGGCGAGCAGCCATGCGAATCGCGGCACCGCCTGACCGCTGCTGACGTAGCCGGCGAGGCCGGCAAGCGAATTCACGAGGATGAAAAGGACGGAGATCGCCGCAGCGCGTTTCGTGTAAGTCCACCGGCAGAACAGCAACAACGGCGTCAGAAAAATGCCGCCACCAGTGCCGGTGACTCCGGAGAGGAAGCCGATCGCCGCGCCTGTCCCAACCGCGAGGGGCAAGCTTGGCGCTTCGGTTTCAACCGGGTCGCGGTGCCGAAAAAACAGTCGGGCCGCGGAAAACAACAGCACCGTCCCAATCAGCGGTTTCAGTAATGGCGCGGGAACTTTCAGGAACCCACCGAGGTATGCGCACGGCACGGACAGCAGCGCGAAGGGCCAGAACAAGCGCCACGAGAAATGCCCCGCGCGCCAGAATTGAAACGCGCCAACACAAGCCACCAGAATGTTCAACACCAGCGCCGTCGGGCGAATGAACGCCGCCGTCACCTCGCACAACGTCATCACCGCGATGTAACCGGATGCCCCGGCGTGCCCCACGGACGAGTAAAGAAACGCCACGACGATGATCCCGCCGAGAAGGAGAGCGAAATGTGCAGCGTCGAGATTCACACAAGCGCCGGACGAGACGCGGCGGAACTCTGAGCGCCGCCTGCGCATGTGGCAAGCCGAGTGCGCTGACCCGACGGATGCGGCTGTAGCGACGATCTGCGACTGCCCTGCTTTGATGTCACAAATGCGTCGAATCCGCGGCGATAGACCGCCGCTTCAGATAGCCTTGTTGCTGAGGTCACGCCGAATGGCACGCGAGACTCTGTCGAGCCTGAGTGGAAACGCCGCAGCTGATCGCAGGCGAAAAGCTGCCGTCACGCGCCAGCCCTCGACGCGAAGGATTACCCGCGCTAAAACCGCTCTCAAGAATCCGCTTGTTCTACTTTCTCCTTCAACCTTCCTACTGTCCCTCATGTCTTCCCCGGTCCCATATGCGCACGTCATCGACGCGGATAAGCTGTTGCCTCGAATGAGTGAGCCCGTCATAAAGGTTGCGCGCTCCGGCGTGGTGGCGTCGCAGGTTTTCAGAGACGCGCCGGACGGAGACCTGTTCATCGCCGAGGGCCTCGGCGCGATCCCGTTCGACATCAAGCGCGTCTACTTCATTAACGCACTCGCAAACCCGAATGCCGTCCGCGGCAAGCACGCGCATCGCCGCCTCGAGCAAGTCATCTTCTGCGTCAATGGCTCCTTTAAGCTCTGTCTCGACGATGGCGAAAAGACGCAAGGGATTCAGCTGAGTGCGCCAACATACGGAGTTCGGCTTGGACCGATGTTGTGGCACACGATGACTGAGTTCTCGCCCGATTGTGTCATCGCGGTCGTCGCGTCGGACCATTTCGATGCTGCCGATTACATCCGGGAGTACGAACTCTTCCGCGCCGAAGTCGCTCAATCGCGTCCGTGAAGATCCCGTTCTTCTCGTTCGAGCGACGTATCCGGCAGAATCGCCGCGCGATCATGGCCGCGGCGGCGCGTGTTTTCGAGCGCGGCCAGTTCATCCTTGGGCCCGAGCTCGCCGAGTTCGAGCGCCGCTTCGCTGAGTCCATCGGCGGCCGACACGCTGTCGGCGTGAATTCCGGCACGGACGCGATCTACCTCGCACTACG
>JBHENE010000009.1:0-37557 GCA_046262215.1 Chthoniobacterales bacterium
ACCGCCAACTCCGGGGTCAGGACGAGTTCCGCGCCGGCGGCGACGAGGCGCTCGTAGGCGGCGACGATTTTATCGAAATTGCCGCGCAGATCGCCGACGGTCGGATTGATCTGAGCGAAGCCAATCTTCATGCCGGTGACGCAGATTATGCGCAGCCGGTCCGGCAGCAACGGCTTTCGCGAACGCTATTTGCGCACCGCGAACGTGTCGCCAGCGGTATGCTTGTAGCCGGCGTTCAGCGCATCATCCGCTCCGGTGACGAAGACTCTGCTCCACTCGATCAGGCCGGCGGCCAGAAAGCCTGCAATGGCGCAGATAATCACCTTTTGAAAGAACGTCGCGTGCATTTGTGGTAATTATAAGCAGCTCCGGTGCCAGAGCGGCCGGTCATTCCCACCGCGAACAGGCGTTAGAGCGTGCCGCCGTTCTTCACGTAGGCGACGATCTTCTCCGGCTTCCCTTTCGCCGCCCAAACCGTGCGCAGGAAATCAGCGGGGTGAATGTCGTGCGTGCGGAAGAATTTGCGGTCGCCGCCGCAGCAATACATCAGCTCGTTTGGCAACTCGCCGCGCAGCCGACCCATCGCCTTCTGGATAATGCGCGGGAGCCAAACGATGCCTTCCAGCGCATCAGTTTTCGCCGGCAGTTCATCCACGTTGATCGTCTTCTCCGTCCACTTCCCGTCCTGTTCGTGCAGAAAATAATCGCGCCGCGCCGCGGTGATCAGAAGCGCCGTTTCCCAATCGAGATCAGACGAATCCTCGGCGTAATCATACAGCTCCATCGGCTTCGCTCCGAAGGCACGCAGCACCCCGACTTCGCGCGGCGTGAAAATCGTCTCCACCTTGCGATTCTCGTTGCTGTACTTGACCTGCGCCTTGTCGTAAAGTTCTCGGAGCCGCTGTTGCCAGCCGTAATTTACCGTCTTCATCGGCGCACCTTACACCGGCTTGCCTCTCTCCGCCTAGCCTATCGTGTGGCTGACCGGTTCGGTGCTTTTTCGACCGATTACGCATATCTGCTGGTGCAAGCAGGCAAAAGGCGCGCTTAACTCGTCGCGCAGCTCGCTTCGCATGAACGTCACCGCCACACCTTCGACCGCAGCCCCGCGCGAGCGGCGGCCGTGGTATCGACCGTCTCTGACCACGCAGATCATGCTCGGTCTCGTCATCGGCGGATTCATCGGCTGGATCCAGCCCGAGTGGGGCAACAAGGTTTATTTCCTCCGCGACATCTTCCTGAACCTGATCAAGTCGATCATCGGTCCGCTCGTTTTTTCCACGCTCGTCGTCGGGATCGCGGGCAGCGGTGACCTGAAAAAGGTCGGGCGCATGGGCGTCAAAGCGCTCGTCTACTTTGAGATCGTTACCACTGCAGCCCTCGCGATCGGTCTCCTGATCGTCAACATCACCAAGCCCGGCGTCGGCGTGGTGCTCGCGCCAGCCAGTACCGAGATCGTTCAGAAGATTGGGCAGAGCCATCCGAAGACGCTGATCGAGACGCTCGTCTACACGTTCCCTGCGAGCATCGTCGATGCGTTCGCGCGGGGCGAAGTGTTGCAGATCGTTGCGTTCGCCGTGCTCTTCGGCATGGCCGTTTCGTCAGTCGGCGAGAAGGGCAAACCGATCCTGCGCGCAATGGAGAGCCTCTCGCAGGTGATGTTCAAGTTCACGAACTACGTGATGATGTTCGCGCCCATCGGCGTCGGCGCGGCGATGGCGCACACGATCGGCACCCAAGGGCTCGGAGTCCTTGTGAACCTCGGAAATTTAATCCTGACGCTCTACGCCGGGCTGGCCATCTTTATGGTTGTCGTGTTCGGGATCGTGATCGCGATCGTGCGCGTGCCGCTCGGGAAGTTCGTTCGCGCCGTGCGCGAGCCGGCGACAATCGCCTTTGCTACAACGAGCAGTGAATCGGCCTTGCCGAAAGCCATGCAGGCGATGGAACGGATCGGCGTCCCGAAACGGATCGTCGGATTTGTGATGCCGACCGGCTATTCGTTCAACCTTGACGGCTCGACGCTGCATCTCGCGACTGCTTCCGTCTTCGTGGCGCAAGCCGCTGAAGCGACAACCGGCCAGCACATGGGCGTTGGCCAGCAGATCACGATGATGGTCGCGCTGATCGTCACTTCGAAAGGCGTGGCTGCTGTGCCCCGCTCCTCGGCCGTCGTGCTGCTCGCGACCTTGAACAGCTTCCTACCCGCTGGTCTCGGCCCAATTGGTGTCGCGGTGATCTTCGGAGTCGACGAGCTGATGGATATGGGTCGATCGGCTGTGAACCTAATCGGCAACTGTCTGGCGACCGTAGTGGTCGCACGCTGGGAAGGTGAGTTCGACGACGCACGCGCCGCAGTTTTCGGCACGTCAGCCGAAGAAACACTCGAGCTCCAGGCTGGCGACGTCGCATCCGCGGAGGCAGTGCGGCAAGGCGACTAACCGCGTCCCGACAAGTCTCTCCAGATCACAGCAGTAAACCGGTGCGAAGCATCAGCGTTCGCGCGTGACGAGTGCGCCGACGACGGCTCCGACCAACAGCACCGCCGCAGTGCCGACGATCGCCGTCTGCAACATCGATGGTGGCGGGACGCTTAAGACGCCATTGATGCCCGCGCGTGCCGGCTTGTTCAAATAGCGGCCGCGCGTCGGCCGTGCGACGGCGTTGAAGTTATTTGCGAGCTCGTGCAGCTCCTGCCGCATCCGCTCACCGCGCAACGGTATGCCGTGGCCGGTCGCGACGACCTCTGGATTCAAAGCTGCGAGGCGCATCACAGACTCACGAGCAGCCTCCCAATCGGGCGTGAAGTAAGCCGGAGGACCATTCAGCTCGGGCGTTTGATTCATCACCGCACCAGCCGATTCCTGGCGCGTGGTCACAAACGCATCGCCGACGATCAGCGCACGATCGCGCTCGCGGAAAAACGAGACATGTCCCGGGGTATGCCCCGCGGTGTGCATCCAGCGCCACTCCGGCCAGCCGGGGACGGAGCCGTCAGCCGGCAGCGGCTTCATGAACTGCGACAGATCGATCGGCTTCTTAGGGTAAAGCATCGACATCCACGCCATTGCCCCGCCGCCGACAGTCGGATCCGGTGGCGGATAACTCGAGCGACCGGTCAGATATGGGAGCTCCAGCGAATGCGCGAAAACATCGACGCCCCATGTCTGCGCCAACGTCCGCAGTGCGCCGACGTGATCGAAATGACCATGCGTGAGCAGGATATTCTTCGGCTTGGCGTTCGCTCCAAAGCGTTTCGCCACTTCGCGCAGAATCGGACGCGCGGAACCGGAGAGACCCGCATCGACGAGCGACCAATCACTCGTTCCGGGTTCACCAACGAAATAGACATTCACCATCAGCTGACGCAGTCCGCCGATGTCGGGCGCGACCTCGTAGATGGAGCCAAATCGACGGGCGAGTTCGAAATTTCCCTGGCGGCGGAGTGTAGTTGGTTCGGTAGAATCGCGGTGCATAGCAGTATCTACGGAACGCATCCGGCGCGCTCGCGGAGTGTCACATTCTTCGCGCGCAGCCGACCGATCAGAACTCTCGCATCTCCGTCTCGTTAGCGGCTACGATATCGATCCATGACTCGCATCGGCACAGTCGAAAGCCTCTGGCGTTATCCAGTAAAGAGCATGCGCGGCGAGGAACTCGCGGAAGCATTCGCCGGTTTCGGAGGGATTCGCGGCGATCGGCTTTTTGCCTTCAGGAGTGCGGCGAACGGGGAGATGTTCCCGTATTTCACGAACCGCGATCAGCGCGAGATGTTGAGATACCGGCCAGTGCTGCGCGATGAAACTCCCCCCGCGGCAGATGTCGCGACCCCCGACGGCACAATCCTAGCGATCGACGATCCCGCGCTGCTCGCCATGTTGCGCCGCGGCGTTGATGAGAAGCACCAGCTCTCGCTGATGCGCTCGGACCGGGCGCTGGCGGACGCTTACCCGATCTCCCTGCTGAGCGTGCAAACAGCCGCGGAGCTTAGCCGGGAGCTCGGCACTCAGTGGGACAAGCGGCGTTTTCGCGCGAACATCTACCTGGACCTCGACGCGTCCAGTGGCTTCGCGGAAAATGAGCTGGTGGGCCGATCGATCCGAATCGGTGACGCGCTTGTAGTGGCGGTCGCGGCGAAGGACGCGCGTTGCATCATGATCACGCTCGATCCGGACACGGCGGAGAAATCACCCGCGCTCTTGAAGCAAGTCGCGCAGGTTCATGGCGGCACCGCTGGTGTTTACGGCAACGTTGTTGCTGAAGGCGCGGTGCGAAAAGGCGATATCGTCGAGTTACTCGGCTGAACAGGTGAGGTTCACTGAAACCGGCGCGAATCTTCAGCCTCACGGTTTTGGCGATGCTCTGCTTCGCCGGCAACTCGCTGCTTTGTCGGCTCGCGCTTAGAAATTCGCTGATCGACGCAGCGAGTTTCACCTCCATCCGGCTCATCTCGGGAGCGGTGCTGCTATTTGTTATCGCTACTTTTCGCAGCCAGCGGCCGTTGCAAGGAGGCAGCTGGTTCTCTGCGTTCGCGCTTTTCTCCTACGCAGCGGCGTTCTCATTTGCCTACATCAGCCTCCCTGCTGGCACCGGCGCGCTGCTCTTGTTTGGCGCGGTGCAATCGACGATGATCTTCTGGGGCCTCCGACGCGGCGAGAGTTTCGGATGGTCGCAGGTGTTCGGTCTCATCGTCGCGCTCGCGGGGCTCGTCGCGCTCGTCCTTCCGGGATTAGCATCGCCGCCGCTGAGGGGCTCGATGCTGATGATCACTGCTGGGGTTGCGTGGGGCGTTTATTCGTTACGCGGCAAGAGGGGCGGCGACGCGGCGAGCTCGACGGCTGGTAATTTCATCCGCGTGATCCCTTTCGCGGTCGTGCTGACTGTCGCGTTCTCCGGACGTGTTCACGCGGACCACGTCGGGCTTATCTGCGCACTCCTCTCCGGGGCCATCACTTCCGGAATCGGTTATGTGTTGTGGTATGCCGTGCTTCCGAGCCTCGCGTCGACTAGCGCGGGCACTGTTCAGCTGAGCGTGCCGGTGCTCGCGGCAGTTGGCGGCATCACACTTCTCGGCGAGCAGCCGACGTTGCGATTTGTGCTCGCTTCCGTCGCTGTGCTAAGTGGCATCGCGATTGTGATCTGGAATCAGCACGCCACCACGACACGCTCTCGCGCTTAGCTGTTCGGCGGGGTAATCTCGGCCCTTGAGCGTTCAACCACCCGACTACTACGCTGCGCTCGGCGTTGACCAGAACGCTACCAACATTCAAATCCGTGACGCGTATCGGCTCTTGGCGAAGCGCTACCATCCGGACCGCAACCGCGACTCTGTCGAAGCGCGCGTGCGAACGCAGCAGCTGAACGCCGCCTACGAAGTGCTGCGGGACCCAGCGCGCCGTCGCGCCTACGACCAGGAGCTTGGCGAAGCGAGCAGAGCCGCGGCGCCAGGTCGCGGCACGCGAATTGAACGAAACATCACGCAAGAAGTGCGGCTGCGAATCGATGAGTTCATCCGCGGAACGACGATCGAAGTGCAGGTGCGCGATCCAGCGAACACGCACGGTCCCGAGACGTATGATCTGACCGTTCCGCCAGGCACCGCGCCAGGCGCGCGCTTTCGGCTTGCGCGGAAACCCCCGATGGAACGCGGCTTCGTGCAGATTCGGTTGAAGGTCGTCCCCGGCTATCGCTTCAAAGCGCGCGGGTCGGATCTGCTTTGTGAGCTGCGCATCGATGCACGGCGCGCGGCGGAGGGCGGCAGCGAGACGATGGAGAAACCCACCGGCGGGTTCGTCAAGGTACAGATCCCACCCGGTGCGAAGCGTGGCGAGGTCGTGCGCCTCGGGGGTGAAGGCCTGCCGAAGCAGCGCGGCGGACGCGGAGACCTTCTGGTGCGGATCACTTATCGGCCGGAAGTTCGAATCACTCGGAACCGCTAAACCACTCGTAGCGCGAGCGCGTGTATTCAGCGCAAACGCTGTTAGCATTCCGGCATGAGTTCCTCATCCCTCTCGCACGCGCCGAACGTGACCCAACGCCCGCCTCGCAGCCCACGCGTCCGCCTCGGCGGCTATGTCCTGCTTGCACGCATCATCGACAAAGGTCGCGCGGATCTCGCAGGCACGGCTGGCGAATACAAATACAACAATCCAATGGACCACCATTGGTTCGGTTTCACTGGCATCACAGCCGATGCCCTCAAAGCTGAGCTCGCTACCGGCAAAGGCGATGGTGAGATGCTGACGTGGATCCAGGAGAATGCGACGCACAAGCGCACCCCGTGGGAGATCCAACAATGGAGCGCTTGGCTAAGCGAGCGCGGCCCGGACGGTGACGTCGAGACACTCCAATTTTTTACGAAACGGGTTGGGGACCTACACCCCAACCGCGAAGACGTGAAGACTTGGGCTGACTACCTCGATCTCGACGACCACGTCACCTTCGGCGGTAAAGCTTAAGGCTCATTCCGCTCCCGCTGCTTCGGCAGGTCGGCACCGGCTTCAAAGCCGTAAGGGCAGTTGCGACAGCCCTCACGGCAACAGAAGCCACGGGCGACAAGGAACTCGCGGCTGAGCGCGCCGTCAGCGTCGAACTGGCTCGGCACCACTGGCGTTCTGTCCACAGGCACGCCGTCCTGCATCGCGGTAAGCTATGCAGCCGGTTTCAGGCTGTCACACTTCGTCTCGTAGTTCGCAATCAACGCGGTGATCTGCGTCTGAAAGCCGTCCTGTGCTGAATAAAGCAAACCGATCGGCTCGGAGAATTCCTTCTGCTTCAACTCATCGTCGATCGTCAACGAGAGGCCAGCGAGCGTCTCGAGGTTCGCACGGGAGTGAAATTCCATCTCCTTGAGCTTTGATAGCACCGCGATCGACTTCTCCAGCTCAGCAGCTTGGCCGCTCGCCTGCTCCGCGGGCGCTGGCGCAGCTTCAGTTTCATGCGAGGCGGCGCCGTTCGTTTTCGACTTCGCGTCTTCGTGTTCTTTTTCCTGCGCGACTTTCTTATCGTGCGCAACGTTTCGGGGATCTGACATGCCCATCTATACACGCGAAAAGCGGTGCCCGCTGAGGTAATCGCTGCGAGCATGCTGAGCCGCAGCACGTGCTCCGCGTTGCCGGCGTGCGCCGACTTTAGGCAGCTGGCTGCCGCTTATGTTCGACTGACACCATCCAGCCTAGACCGAACTTGTCCTGCAGCATGCCGAACTTCGGCGCCCAGAACGTTTTCTCGAGCGGCATCGTGACCAACCCGCCGACCGAAAGCGCCCCAAAGACGCGTTCCGCTTCCGTCTCGTCGCGCACCGTGATCGAGAGCGAAAAACCATCGAAGTTCGGCTTGCCGTCGCACATTCCGTCGGACGCCATCAGAGTAGACCCGCCGACCCTGAAACTCGCGTGCATCACGTTATCGCCGAAGCAGGAAGGCAGATGTTCCGGTCGCTCCGGGCTCTCATCATAGCGCATCACCATCTGGATCTCGGCTCCAATGGCGGTGCGATAAAACTCAAGCGCTTCGTGGCAGCGACCGCCGAAGAAAAGATACGGTTGCACTAAGATCGAGGGAGTGGAGGTGGACATGCGCTTAGACTGCTCGGTTCTGGTTTGCGATTCAACGCTCTATCAGGCTGCCTGATGGGCCGCGCGATCGATCGCGGGATATCCCTGTCTCACTGGTCAATTAGCCGCACGGCTCGATAGCTGAGCGCCAATCTCGATGCTGGCCTAAACACGTCGGCGGCGAGGGGCAATTGCCTTGCCCGCGAAAGCCGAAGCTGATCTGCTCCGCGACATGGTTTACGCGAAAGTCGCAGCAGCTCTGTCGTTCCTCGTTTGCGCCGGGGCGTTCGCGCAAGACGCACATACTCCGCAGCCCGGTACACCGGAGCGGGCGGCGATTATGGACGCGCTTCGCGTGGCCGCGCAAAAAGATCTTGGGCGCGCCGTCATTTTTAAGGTGGATGCGCTGCGAATGGCTGGCGACTGGGCCTATGCCCGCGTTTCGCCCACAACGCCGAACGGCGAAGAGATCGATTATTCGAAGACCAAGTTTCGCAAGCAGGTCGAACTCGGTGCCTTCGACCCGCAGGGCGAGGCACTTCTCCGGCGCGAAGGCGACCGTTGGAAAATCCTCGAATGGGTCTTTGGAGCGACCGACGTCACGAGCGTGACGTGGGGCGACCGATATCGTTTTCCAAAATCGATCCTTGACGGATAGAGCGGGACTTTAAGCGTGACAGGAGCTCCGGGCTTTGTCACCGCCGCACAGTCGTCGTGGCTCGCAGGAATTCCGGCGCTATCGACGCGCTGCAAATCGGCACACACTCACCCGACCAGAATACCGGTTTATCGCGTATCTACGGCATGAAAACCAAACTCACTGCTCTCGCTCTGTTAACCTGCGTCGCTCTTGTTCTGTCCGGCTGCGCAGGCGGCGCAAGCTCTACCACGACGACTACGACACAGACGGATCGAACCCATAGCTCGATGTACGCGCGTTAATTCTCGCACCCTTCCGGTTGCAACCGCGGGCTCTTAGCGCGTAGCGGTTGCAAACGGAGTGGCGTGAGTCCGCCGCGCGCGCGACCGTCTTCAACAGGGCACAGGCGCTGCCGCGTTTTTGCGGTGACGCAGATGCCGCCAGTCTCCCGTCCGCATGCGATTGGCAGGTTGACGGCCGGAGCGCGACTGTGCCACGATTGCCTTTCACCTATGCGCGCTATCTGGAAAGGCAGCATCAGTTTCGGGTTAGTCTACATCCCCGTGGCCGTTTATCCCGCGACCAGGGAGGAGAAACTCAGTTTCCGGCAACTCCGGTCGTCCGACCTGAGCCCGATCAAATACAAGAAAGTCGCGGAGGCTGATTCTAAAGAGGTGGCCCCTGCTGACATCGTCAAAGGCTTTGAGTACGAGAAAGGACGCTTCGTCATTCTGAAGGACGAGGACTTCGCAAAGGTGAAGATCGAATCTACTCACTCGATCGACATCACCGACTTCGTCGAAGTCGAGCAGGTTGATCCTAAGTTCTTCTACAAGCCTTACTTTCTTGAACCACAGAAGGGCGGCGAGAAGGCTTATGGTCTCCTCCACAAAGCGCTTTCTAAGACCGGTAAGATCGGGATTGCTAAAGTTGTCATCAGCAATCGCGAACACCTCGCGGCGGTAAAGCCGGACGGCTTATTCCTCATCTTGGAGTTGATGCACTTCGCCCATGAGATCCTTAGCGCGGAAGAGCTAAAGAACGGGCCAGACAAGGAGATTGGCGAGAAAGAGTTGAAGATGGCGGAGGCGCTGATCGACAGCATGGCCGGGCCTTGGGAGCCGGAGAAGTATCGCGATGAGTATCGCACCGCCGTGCGTGAGCTCATTGAGCAGAAGGCGCAGAACAGGGAAGTGGCCGGCAATGCACCAGTGCCGCGACCGGCGACAAACGTCGTCGATCTGGTAAAGGTGCTGCAGGAAAGCCTGAATCGAAATCAAAGCACGCGGAAGGCGAAGCCGTCGACGGCGCGCACGACCAAAGCGCTCGTAAAGCAGCGGCGTCGCACAGTCGCCGCGTAGCGAGTCTTTTAAAGTTCCTGCTAAGAACGGCGGTCATAACCGCCGCTACAGCGCCGACTTCCGTTTCAAAAGCGCCTTAGCTCGCGTGAGCTTCTCGGTGCTACCAACGAGTTTTCGTTAGCCACCCCGAAAATCAAGAAGGCGAGCCCCTTGCGAGACCCGCCTTCTCTCAACCCCAATTGTTTCGTTCTAGAAATCTCTGTCTTTCGCTTCGGTGATGAAGCGGACTTTATCTTTGCTGCCGGTGCGAGCTGGAGCTGGCGGAACTCCCGGCTTAGGATAATCAGCCGTAACCTGGCGGTTCGCAGTCGGCACTAGCCGCACCGCGCCCTTGGCATTGTTGCGCCAGCCGTTTGGATCCGCGTATTCGTCGCCGGAGTGATGAAGGCCGCTGACCTGATCTTCGAGGCCAGTTCCATAGTGAGGGTCTAACACCGTCGGCGTCACAAAAACCAACAGGTTCCGTTTCACCCGCTCGTTGCTGCGGCTCTGGAAGAAGTAACCGAGAACCGGCACATCGCCCATCACCGGGACCTTCGTGCGGGACTTACGAACTTCGTCCTGGATCAAGCCACCAATCGCCAGCGTATCGCCGCTCTTGATGAGAACATTAGACTCGAGTGAACGGGTGTCGATTACCGGGCTCTTTATGCTTTGGCCGCCGCCGACTGGGAAAAATTCGTCGCCTACTTTATTACTGATTTCAGGTTTTACTGAGAGAGTCACAAAGCTGTCCTTGTTCACCGAGGGCCTCACGAGGAGTGTGTTACCAAAGAGCTTGTCTTCGGACCCACTGAATGTTGGTGGCAAGAGCGACCCGTTTGGTCCAGCTCCGCCGGGGATATAACTTGCGATGGGTTGTGCTCGGACAATCTGTATTTTTGCTGGGAGGTTGTCTGCCGTAACAATGCGGGGATTGGCTAGAAACTCAGCATCCGCGTCTTCATTTAACGCTTGCAAAGTTACCGACATCTCAGGGACCGACAGAATCGCAAACGCACCTTGCGCGAGATTGCCGAAATTGCCGATGATATTGTTGTTCGAGCTATTTAGGTTGAACCCTCCTTGGTTCGTGCCGTAGCTAACTGTTTTAGGTTTATCGAAGCTGCCGACCACACCGCTCCAATTGATGCCGTAAGCCTGCTTAGGATTCGCGGTAACTTCGACGAGGCGGGCTTCGATCATCACCTGCTTGGTGGGGCGGTCGATTTGGACGAGGAACTGCCGGAAGTTGTCGAGATTGCTGACGGATTCGCGATAGAAAACGGTGTTGGTCCGCACGTCGAACTGAGGTTCAAGACCGCTGTGGAGCTGATTTTTGATCAACGCGAGCAGGTCAGTATTCACAGCCAGCGAACTGCTCGAGAGGGAGCCACCCTGGCTGCCGCCCGCTGCACCACCGGCGCCACCGCCAGCTCCGCCAGCGCCACCGACAGCGCTCGCTGTAACAGTCAAAGCTTCTGGTTTGGCGACACGTGCATAGCTGAATTGATAACTACCGCTTTCCGTCGGTTCCTTCTCCTGCTCGGCGGCCGTCTTCACATAGTAAACGTCGTTTAGCTTCTTCAAAAACAAGCCCTTCGACTGCGCGATGATCTCGATCGCTTGGATTGCAGTGACGTTTTCCAAACGCATCGTCACGCTGGATCCTGGAGGAATTTGGTCGCTGACGACCATGTTGATTTTTGCCTGGCGGGCGAGAAGTCGCAGCACTTGTCCAACATCGTCCCCCTGAAACTCGCGCACACCAACACCGCCGCTGTCAACGACTGAATCCGTCATCGGGGCTTGTGCTGTAGCGGTCGTACTCGTGCTACCTGCAGGCATTGCAGGCGCCACCGGAGCGGTCGAAGCTTGGACGAGGAGAAGCTCATTCGACGCGGCGTTACCGGTTGGCAGCGCTGTCGCCGGAGCAGCAGGCTTTGTGGTTAGAACCGGCGCGGAAGCCGCTGGAACTGTCTGCATCGGGCTCGCGAGCGGCGCCGCTGCGGGAGTGAGCTGCGCTTGCGCAAGAGGGAGTGCCAGAAGCATGGCCGCCGCTCCGCAGGCGAGATGTTTAAAATATGACATAGGTATGATGAGGTTGAGGACTGCGGAAGTGTCTAAAGCACGAAGCAGACCAACCCTTTCAAACTTTGCGCAGAGAGCTGCTCAAACGAGGCACGCGCAGCTGTCGCTAGCCTATGTCGAGGGATTCGTATTGACGTACTTCGACGCCCCTCGCCTGCGTCAGCGGCGAGCTGCCGTCAGGCCCGCGGGTGCGCCTCATCGTAGGCGCGTTTCAACCGCTCGACCGTGACATGCGTGTAGATTTGCGTCGTCGACAGGCTCGCGTGCCCCAGCAACGCCTGCACGCTGCGCAGATCCGCGCCGCCATCGAGCAGGTGCGTCGCAAAACTATGTCGAAGCTTGTGCGGACTCAGCGAGATCGGAATGGACGTATGGCGAAGATAACGTTTGAGCACCAGCCAGACCGACCTAGGCGAGATTCGCTGGCGGCGGTTGTTGATGAACAGCGGCCCGCTCTGCACCTTCGCGCTGGCTCGGTAACGCGAGACCGCCTCTAGCGCTGGCGCGCCAACCGGGCAAACACGCTCCTTCCGCCCCTTCCCGAGCACCCGCACGGACTCGGTGTACATGTCGACATCCGCCACATTCAGCGAGGCGAGCTCGGCAAGGCGAAGTCCGCTGCTATAAAACACCTCCATGATCGCGGCGTCGCGTAACGGCATCCAAGGTGGCGCGCTCCGTTCCTTGCGCGTGCGCAACGGCGCCGAAAGCAGCTCATCGATTTGCTGCCGCGTCAGGACGAGCGGCAATTTCTTCTCCGCTTTCGGCAGCTCCAGTTCGCGCACCGGATCCCTTGCGAGACCTTTCCGTTCCACCAGAAATCGGTAGAACGTGCGAAACGCCGAGAACTGCAGACGGATGTAGGACCGCGCCTGCTTCTTCTTCATCGCGGCAAAGAGGTAATCGCGGAAATCGTCGGCCGTGCAGTCCGTCCACGGCTTTTCGCCCTTGTGCAGACGAAAAGCGGAGAGCGCCTGCCCGTAGGCGGTCAGCGTGCGCGGCGAAGCGTTTCGCTCCACCTCGAGGTAACGAAAAAAATCTTCGGCAGCTGCATCGCGCGGAGCCGGTGGCGCTTCTGCCTTACTCCGGCTTTTCAATCGTCAGACTGCCCGTCGCAGCCTGGGCGCGGCCATTGAACTGACTCCTGAAGATCGGCGGCGGATTCGTCGAGATGAGCTCGAAATTCTTCAGCACAAACTCCGGGTAAATCCCGTTACTGGCCGGCTCGTAAACCTTGTCGCCACTGAAATCGCCGTAGAGTTTGTACTCGTAATTGTTATCGACGCCGAAGTTCACCTGCGCACGATCGGGTGCGAGCTTGCGCTTCTCATTCAGCATTACGAGCTGCGATGTACTCCAGGGCTGCCCCGGTCGGCGGACGTAACCCCAGAACTTGTAGACAGGCTTATAATAACGTCGCCCGATGTAGTAATTGCCCGGGGTCTCGTTCTGGATCGCGGTCGAAGCAGCGAGCCGTGCCTGCTGAATGCCCTGTGGTTGCCCCGCGCAGCCGGCGAAGAGCATGGCCATTGCGAGCAGGTAAAGGGAAACGGTTAAACGAGCGGCGCGTTGCATAATCGCGTCCTTTGTATCCCAGACGAACCGCTCGCGCAATTCCTAGTCATCCCGAGCGAAGTCGAGGGACCCCGCGGCGTAACAGCTCGTACTGCCACGGGGTTCCTCGACTCCGCTTTCCTGCGCTCGGAATGACCATGAATCTCATTTTGCATGACGCGAGCGCTGCTCCTACGTTCCGGCGCATGCTCGAACTGGAAGTTTATGCACCCGGCGTGCGTGATCTGAACAAGGTCCTGGAGCTTGAGCACGAACTCGAGCCGCTCGCCGGCCTGCGCTACAAAGTCAATCGGGACCACGACCTCGTTTATCTGAAGCTCGACGCGCCCACCGTCACGTTTCGTGAGATCCGCGGGATCTTCCGGAAGCTGGACCTGGAGCCGCGCTTCATCGGCAACATTCCCGACGAGCTTCGGCCCAAGACGAAGACTCAGGTCCTGACGCCGTAAGCGCGCCGTGCTGCAGTTTCCTCGCGGATAAATCGACCGATGACACGCTTCTTCAGCGCGATCGGGGCGGCGGTGATTTCGATCTTCATCTACGCCGGCGAGCTGGTCGTGCTGGGCGCGGCGACGTTTGCGTCGATCTTCACGCAAAAATTGCGGTGGCGTTTGTTTCTCGACCAGGTTGTCGAGATCGGCCTGCGATCGCAGCTCGTCGTCGTGATCACGGGGGCGTTTACCGGCGCCGTCTTCGCCGCGCAGACGTTTTTTCAATTCAATAAGCTCGGCATGGGCTCGGCCGTTGGTGCTGTTGTTTCGGTTTCCATTTGTCGCGAACTCGGACCCGTCTTGACCGCTCTGATGGTGACGGGTCGCGTCGGCGCCTCGATGTCGGCAGAGATCGGCACCATGAAAGTGACTGAGCAGATCGACGCCCTCCGCGCGCTGGCCGTTCACCCAATCGATTACCTCGTCGTGCCGCGCGCCCTCGCGATGATGGTCTCGATGCCGTTGCTAGTTGCGGAATGCGTCGGCGTGGGAATCGCTGCCGGCTATTTCGTTGCGATTGGTCTGCTCGAAGTCAACGGCACCTACTACATGGCGAACATGGTGCGTTGGACGCAAATGCGCGACATCGTCATGGCGCTGTCGAAGGCGTTTTGCTTCGCGCTTCTGATCGTGTTTATCAGCTGCCACAAAGGACTCACGACACGCGAAGGCGCCGTCGGCGTCGGCAGAGCAACGACTGAAGCAGTCGTCGATTCATCGCTCGCAGTTCTGATCTTCAACTTCTTCCTGACGATGGGTCTGAACGTCGTCTTTCCGGCGGGTTATCAATAGCGAGCGGATGATCGAAGCCGCGCCATCTCCATCAGCTCATTCGCTCTCGATCGCTCAGCCGATGATCTCCGTCCGTGGCCTAACGAAGAGTATCGGGACGCAAGAAATCTTGCGCGGCGTCGACCTCAATGTCGCGAAAGGCGAGACGCTCGTGATCATCGGACGGAGCGGTGGCGGCAAAAGCGTGCTGTTGAAACACCTGATCGGCTTGCTGCAGCCCGACGCCGGCGAAATTTGGATCGAAGGGCAGAACATCCTTGGTCTGAGCGAACGGAAGCTCGCCGCGATCCGCCGCAAGGTCGGCATCCTGTTTCAGAGCGGCGCCCTTTTCGACTCGATGACGGTCGAGGAAAACATCGCCTTTCCGCTGCGTGAAGCCGGCGAACGCGACCCAAAAATCATCCGGCAACTCGTCGACGAGATGCTTGATGTGATGGAACTCGAAGGGCAGAACGACAAAATGCCCGTCAACCTCAGCGGCGGCATGAAGAAGCGCGTCGGCCTTGCCCGCTCGATCGTCCGGCGGCCGTCCGTCGTACTGTATGACGAGCCAACCGCAGGGCTTGACCCGGTTGTTTCCGATAGCATTAATCACCTGATCCGCCGCCTCCAGGAGCGCTATCACGTCACGAGCATCGTCGTGACGCATGACATGAAGAGCGCGTTCCACATTGCCGACCACATCGCATACCTGCACGAAGGCCGGATGTATTTCTATGGAACGTCGGCAGAGCTCCAGCGATCAGACGATCCCCTCCTCCAGGATTTTCTTCTCGGTCGATCTGAACACGCGCCAACATCTTCCTGACGCTTCCGAAAGGCGTGGTAAATTACCCGCCAGGCGAGCTGTCTCGGCCTTCAACTCGAAATGAATCAGCGCAGCAAAGGACTCGAATTTAAGGTCGGCGTGTTCGTCTTCGTCGGCCTCGCCGCCCTCGCCGCCCTCGTCGTGCAATTCGGACGCGTCGGAGAAGGGATGAAGAGCTACTACGCGCTTACCATTCAGTTTCCGAATGCCAGCGGGCTCCTCAAGAGTTCGGACGTTCTGATGTCCGGCGCGAAAGTCGGCCGGGTCTCCGGTGGCCCGCGGCTCGCTGGCGTCGGTGAAGGCGTTCTCGTGCCGCTGCGAATTTACGATTACGTAAAGATTCCCGTCGGCAGCAAGTTCACCGTCGGTAGTTCCGGATTGCTCGGCGATCGGTTTGTCGCCGTTCAAGTTCCCGAAGGAAAGCCGACTGAATTTCTCCATCCCGACGCGATCATCTCGGGCACCCGCGAGACCGGCATCGATGATCTCACCCGCGAAGGTGGGTTTCTGGTGAAGGATCTGCGTGACGCCGTGCAGAATATCAATGGCACAGTCACGAGATTGAACGAGCAGGCCCTCGCTCCAGCGAACATGGAGAATCTAAAGGCGAGCATGGATCACCTCAGCCAGGCGACCGGAGCTCTCGCTGACTCCTCGAAGAAGCTCGACGGCGTCATCGAGAAAGCCGACGGCACGATGGCGTCCTCGAAGAAAGCCGCGGACGATGTGCAGCTATTGATCGCTGATGCGCGGAAGACCATCCAGTCGGCCGGACAGGTGATCCGCGAGGCGACCAATGGGAATGGATTGCTTGCCACGTTGCTCACAAATCAGGAGCTCGCGAAAGATCTGCAGGCGCTGATCAGCAACATGCGAAGCCACGGTGTGCTTTTCTACCGCGACAGTGCTGCCAAAGATGACGCCCGCGCTGCGCGTGCGCGCGAGCAGGAAGCACCGCGCCGAGGAGGACGCCCATGACGCCACTTGCTACGCTCAATCTGCTCCGCGTCCTGTTCGTCACCTTCTGCGCGACGATCGGCGGCATCGTTGGCGGCGAACTGCAGCGCAGCCCAGTCCCCGGCGTGGCTGTCGGTCTTGTCTTCGGGCTCTTCATCGTGCTGATCGACCGCCTGCTGAAAGGCTTCTCGCTGCGCGCTTTCTCGTCTGCGACATTCGGCCTCCTCCTCGGTTTGCTCTTCGCGAATCTGCTCTCTGCCTCCGACATTCTCCGGTTCCAGCCGGACGTGGTGCAATGGGCGGCGCGCCTCGTCCTTTATTGCACCTTTGGCTACCTCGGCATGATGCTCGCGATGCGCAGCAATCGTGACGAATTTTCGCTCATCATCCCGTATGTGCGGTTCGCTCGCGAGACGACGCAACACGAGCCGCTCGTCGTCGATACGAACGTGATCATCGACGGCCGAATCGCCGATCTCTGCGCGACCGGCTTCCTCAGCCGTTCCCTCATTGTGCCGCGGTTCGTGCTTGGTGAACTGCAGACGCTGGCCGACTCTCGTGAGCAATTGAAACGGGAGCGCGGCCGGCGCGGTCTCGAGATTTTGAATCAATTGCAGGACTCGCGCGACGTTGAGCTTACGATCCACGAGTCCACCGGCGACACGGAACTCGACACCGACGCACGCCTCGTTCGAGTGGCGAAGGTATTGCAAGCGCGCCTCCTGACAAACGACAGCGCACTAGGCCAAATCGCGCGCCTTCAACAAGTGGCGGTGCTGAATTTGAGCGATTTATCGCGGGCCTTGCGACCGATTGTGGTCGCGGGCGACGAGCTCGATCTGCCGCTGGTGAAAGAAGGCCGCGACGCGCATCAGGCGGTCGGCTATTTGCCCGACGGCACGATGATCGTCGTTAATCACGCTCGCGCACTCCTCGGCACGACTGCGGCGGTTATCGTCTCGAGCGCCCTTCAAACTGGCGCAGGGCGGCTGATTTTCGCGGAGCTGAAAAACAAGCCGGCAGCGCCGATGCCCGTCGCGTCGTAACTCGCGCTACAATCCGACAGCCGATCGCGCGCGGCCCATCACCTCGTCCGCAACTGCATTCGCCCGCTCCGCTCCTCGCGCCAGCACCGCATCGACGAGTTCCGGCTGCGCGACGAGTTCTTCGCGACGCGTTCGCATTGGCGCAAAGTACTCCCACACCTTCGCAAATAGCTGCTTCTTAAACTCTCCATAGCCCGTCCCACCCCGTGTGAACGCCTCGCGCATCACGCCTGTTTCAGCGTCGTCAGCGACTAACGAGTAGAGCTGGAAGATCGCAGAAGCGTCCGGATCCTTCGGCGCATCGACGGCCGTCGAATCAGTCACGATGCTCATAATCCGCTTTCGTGTTTCCTTCTCGTCGCCGAAAAGGTCGATCGTATTCCCGTAGCTTTTGCTCATCTTCTGGCCGTCGAGCCCCGGCACCGTCGCGGTTGCAGTTTGAATGCGCGGCTCGGGCAGCTTGAACACGTCGCCAAAGGCTTCGTTCATCTTGATGGCGACATCCCGGGTCACTTCGATGTGTTGCTTTTGATCTTTTCCCACAGGCACCAAATCGCTGTCGTAGATCAAAATGTCCGCCGCCATCAGCACCGGATACGTAAACAGCCCGGCAGAAGCGGGAAGTCCGCGCGCGATTTTGTCTTTATACGAGGTGCAACGTTCCAGCAGACCCATTGGCGTCAGCGTCGCAAGGATCCACGAGAGCTCAGTCACCTGAGGCACATCAGATTGACGGAAAAGCGCCCCCTTCTCCGGGTCGAGGCCGCACGCCAGAAAATCAACGGCAACGCGGCGGCTGTTTTCCCGCAGCGCGGCCGGATCGTGCACGCTCGTCAGCGCGTGATAATCGGCGATGAAGTAGAACGTCTCGCCCTCCTGTTGCAGCGCGATCGCCGGCCGCATCATGCCGAAATAATTACCGATGTGGAGAACGCCGCTCGGTTGGATGCCGGATAGAATTCGCATGGCCGCGAACCTCGAATACGAGGCAAAGAGCGCAAGTGCGCACCGCCTCAGCCGATGGACGGCTACGCGACTTCGCGTCTTACATCCGACGGTGCCTTGTCTTCGCGCAATCCGAGGAAAACCGGCTGCCGCAACTTGGCGTCACGCGTCCACTCAGCGAATTTGAGCTGGCACACAAGCGTCGGGTTTACCCAAGTGCAGCGGCGCATCATCGCGGGCGTGATGCCCTGCACCCATGCGCCCCCCTGCTTCGATGGGAGATCAGCGAACGGGCAGTCGGCCCGTTCTTCGGCGCGCAATGTTTTGTGAATGGCGGCGAGAAGCTTCGCGGTGAAACCTGTCCCGACCTTGCCGGCGAACAGGAGCCGTTTTTTATCATAGTATCCGACAAGAAGCGCACCGAAATGCTTTCGGGAACCACTCGGCGGCGTGTAGCCGCCGATCACAAACTCCTGCTCGTTCAGGACCTTCAGCTTGATCCATGCACCGCTCCGTCGGTCCGGTTCATAGACCGATTCGCGCTGCTTGCCGATCAACCCTTCAAGCCCGCGGCGCCGCACTTCAGCGAGCAGCTTTACGGGGTCACCGCCGATCTCTCCCGAATAGCGAATCGGTTCGCCCGTCTCGCCGCAGAGCTGCTCGAGTAAGCTCTTGCGCGTCTGAAGCGGCGCGTTCAAGAGCGAACGTCCCTCCGCTTGCAGCAGATCGAAGACATAGAAACACACGGGCATTTTCGCTCCGTCCATTTCGCGGCTCTGCAGTAGCTGGAACGACGACCGGCCCTCCTGGTCGAGCGCAACGACTTCGCCGTCGATCACGCAATTATTGACTGGCAGCGAGCGGATTGAATCGGCTATTTCGGGAAAGCGCGCAGCGAGTTCGTTGCCGTTTCGCGAGATCAGATTCACCTTCTGTCCTGCTTTCACCGCAATGAGCCGGATCCCGTCGAACTTCAACTCATAAAGCCAATCCCCATTGCCGGGCGGCTCGGCGAGAAGCTTCGGCTTCATCGGAACGATAAACCGCGGCTTACCTGCAGGGAAGCCTATCACGGCGTCCGCGATTCCGGAGACACTCGGTGTTTTGCGTGATGCGGCCTTTGTTTTTGAAGCACGCTTCGCCGTTTTAGCAGTGCTCCGTTTCGAGACAGCAACGTTCTCTGCTGCCGTCCGATTCGATTGCCACTCTGCGTCGCGTTGCTCCGCGATCTGCTGCATCGTGCGACCGGTTTTCGCCGATTGATTGTCGAGCTTGGCGGAAAGTTCAGACACGCTTTCGCCGCTTTTCAGCAGCAACCACTGTGGCTTGGCTGCGTCCATCCGTGTGCGAATCAGAGCCCACTCGCTGTGTGCCTTCTCGCCATGAAGAACAATGTGGAGTCGCCCTTCCCGGAGCGCTTTCGGCGGATCTTCGCCAAAGACGAAATACGTCCCTTTGTCCCACACCATCACGGTCCCTCCGCCGTATTGACCGTGCGGAATCACGCCCTCGAATGTTTCATATTCGATCGGGTGATCCTCTACTTCGACGGCGAGGTGCTTCTCACCCTTGCCCCACGGCAGACCTTTCGGCACCGCCCATGATTTCAACACTCCATCCATTTCGAGCCGGAAGTCGTAGTGCAGCCGCGTCGCATCATGCTTCTGAATAACAAAGCGTGACGCCCCTTTCACCGCCTTCGGGAGTGGCTTCCCGCCCGCAGGCTCCGCCGTGACGGTGAAGTTCCGCTTCGCTTTGTATTCCTTTAATCCCATCTGACGTCGCTACAGATAGAAACGAAAAAGCCACCGCAGTCGCGCGGACTGCGGTGGCTGAATTTTGCAGCGCCGGCCATTTCAATGGCGAACGCGAAGTTCCGCCGGCCGTTTATCGACGCGATTTGCTGCCAGCCGTTTTTTTCGCGCCGCTCTTTTTGCTCGGCGACGCCGGCTCCTCGTCATCTCCCGCTTCGGCGTCGGAATTGATATGGTTCTCGGCGATTTCAGTCAGGCGTTGGTCAGCTTGACCTTCCTCATCGAGCGTCTCCTGCAGCAATTCGGCAGCTTCCTCTTCCCCGCAAAGCCGCGCCCAGGTGCGGACAGTCCCATAGCTTGCAATTTCGTAATGCTCCACCTTTTGGGCTGCCGCGATGATCCCAGCGTCCATGACGGCATCTTCCATGTCCTCCTCCATGATTTCGGTAGCCTCTTCCAGCAATCCCTTCATCGCTTTGCAGGTCTTCGCTTTCGCAGGTTTGCCGAGAGCCTCAAAAACTTCCTCCAGGCGCGCCACCTGACCCTGCGTGACGTCAAGATGCTCTTCGAGAGCGCTCTTCAATTCCTCCGAAGCGGCCTTTTTCACCATCTTCGGCAGCGCTTTGAGCAATTGCTTTTCCGCGCTGTAGATGTCCTTCAGTTCCTCTTCTAGCAGTTCCTTTAATGAATCGATCATAACATTTCTCCGTCGTGTGGGGTTGCAGCCTAACGAATTATTCGTTCAGGCCCGGTGCGAGGTGCACCGGTGAAGAAACGGTTCAGCGTACGCGCGCGCGCGTATCAAATCGATCGGGCCGACGACTTGAGCTACGCTCCCGCTTCAGTTTCGACAGCGGCAGTCGTATCGCCCGCCAGGGGCTCGCCAACAAGGTAGCGCGTGAAACGACGGATCACGATGTTCTCGCCAAGTGCCGCGATCTTCGTCGCGACGAACTCCTTGATCGTCTGGTCCGGATTTTTGATGAAGCCCTGCTCGAGCAGACACACTGTGCTGTAGAATTTGTCCAGCTTACCTTCGACGATCTTCAAAATGACGTTCTCTGGCTTGCCCTGCACCTGACCCGCGTAGATCGCGCGTTCGCTCGCCACCAGACTCTCCGGCACTTCTTCGCGGCTGACGTAGAGCGGATGCGCCGCTGCAATGTGCAAGGTGATATCCTTCACGAATTCGCGAAAACCTTCGTTCTTCGCAACGAAGTCCGTTTCGCAGTTCACCTCGACAAGCACCCCGACTTTCCCCTGCAGATGGATATAGGAAGCGACGATACCTTCCTTCGTCGCGCGCGAAGCTTTCTTGCCAGCACTTGCGATCCCTTTGGTGCGCAACGCCGCTTCCGCCTTCTCAAGGTCGCCGCCGGATTCGGTCAACGCACGCTTGCAGTCCATCATGCCAGCGTTCGTTTTTTCACGCAGCTGTTTGACGAGTTTAGGATCAATTTCGGCCATAAAAGAGGAAGGATAGGGTCTAGGAAAATGGAGGACGAGCATTGGTCACGTTGACCAACGCAGAAACGCAGGACTTGGCGGTCGAGCTACGCCGAAACGCCAGCCATTTCGACCTGCTCGCGCACACGTGCCTCACCGCTCGCGGAGACGACGGAGTCGACGAGTTTTTGCAGGACCACTCGGATCGCCCGGATCGCGTCGTCATTCCCAGCGATCGGATAATCGATGATCTCCGGATCAGCGTTCGTGTCTACGATTGCTACTGTCGGAATCCCAAGCCGCTTCGCTTCTAGGACGGCATTCTGCTCCCGCGTCGTGTCGATGACGACCATCGCATCGGGCAACTTCGCCATCTCGAGGATGCCATCGAGGTTCCGTCGCAGCTTCGCGCCTTCGCGGCCAAGTGCTGCCAGCTCCTGCTTGCCCATCTTCTTGAAATCAGGCGAGTTCTCGATGTCTTCGATGTATTTCAAACGCCCGATGCTCTTCCGGATGGTGGTGAGATTCGTTAACGTGCCGCCGAGCCAGCGCTGATTGACGTAAAACTGTCCGCACGCAACGGCCGCTTCTTTGATCGCCTCCTGCGCCTGCTTCTTGCATCCAACGAAAAGAATCTTGCCGCCGCGACGCGTTACATCCTGCAGGAAGTCAGTCGCGCGCTCCAATTGCTTCACGGTCTCATCGAGATTGATGATGTAGATTTGGTTGCGCTGCTCGAAAATGAACGGCTTCATCTTCGGATTCCAGCGCTTCGTCTGGTGTCCAAAATGGACGCCAGCTTCGAGCAATTCGGGTACTAGTTCAGTCGGTATCGCCATAGGGAAAAACGTAAGCGCTCCGCGCGAGCGGAGCGAACGAGGAAGATGCTACAGCGCCTGCGGGATGGCAAACAGAATGTTAGTCATTAAGCGCCCCTATTTTCCCGGAGTTGCTTGATGTGTTCCGCATGTCGCGCGAGCAGCCAACAGAGGTCGGAGAGCCGGTTCAGGTAACGGAGGATTTCCCGGTTAAACGCGGCGTTCTCGTCGAGCAACGCCGCTACTCGTCGTTCCGCACGCCGGCACGTCGTGCGCGCTATATCTAATGCGGCCGACACCATCATACTGCCCGGGATCGCCCAGCCTTTGAAGTGCAACAGCTTGTCTTTCTCCAGTTGATCGATGACGCCGGTCAACCGGTCCACCATCTCGGAGCTCGTCAGTTGATACCCATCCGCCACGTAGCGAGCGAGATCCTCAGGCGCGGTCGCCAGCTCGCCCATCACGTTGATCAGCTCTTTCTGTACTGCGAGTACCTCCTCGGTGATAAACGGGTCGTCCGACGTCACGCGAACGAACCCCAAGGCCGCGTTCACTTCGTCCACGCAGCCATACGCATCGACGCGGCTGTTTGTTTTGTGAACGCGACGCCCATACATCAGCGAGGTTTCGCCCGCGTCGCCTGTTTTCGTCGCGATCGACATGATAGAGGATTTCTAAAACGCGAATGGCGAACCAGCTCTCGCCGATTCGCCATTCCACACTTCCACTACTGGTTGATTAGCCGAGGGCTGGCTGCGCTTCCGGCTCGTCCATCAGCGATGTGCCGACTTGTTCGCCGAGTTCGACCAGCTTGATCTCACGGACAGCCGGGAAGCCTGTGCCCGCAGGAATCAAGTGACCCATGATTACGTTCTCCTTGAACCCGCGCAGACGATCGACCTTGCCGAGCGTCGCCGCTTCCGTGAGAACACGCGTCGTGTCCTGGAACGATGCCGCCGAGATGAAGCTGTCCGTCTCGAGCGAGGCCTTCGTGATACCGAGTAACACCGGCGTCGCTTCCGCAGGCTTGCCACCCTGTTCAACGACAGTGGCGTTTTCCCGCTCGAAGTCGAGACGATCGATCTGATCGCCCCACAATAACGAAGTGTCGCCTGGCTCCGTGATCTTCACCTTCCGCAGCATCTGGCGGACGATGATTTCGATGTGCTTGTCGTTAATTTCCACACCCTGGAGGCGGTAGACTTCCTGCACTTCGTTGACCAAGTGTTCCTGCAGATCCTGCGGTCCGCACACCTCGAGAATCTCATGCGGCACCACTGGACCTTCGGTGAGCTGCTGCCCTTTCTTCACGAAGTCTCCCTTGAACGCGATGATGTGCTTGGTCAGCGGGATCAGGTGCTCTTCTTCCGCACCCGTTTCAGTGTCTTTCACGATCAGCTTGCGCTTGCCGCGGACGGTTCCACCCATCTCGACCACACCATCGATCTTCGCGATTTCGGCCGAGTCTTTTGGCCGGCGAGCTTCGAACAATTCTGCCACACGCGGTAGACCGCCGGTGATGTCCTTCGTCTTCGCAATCTTACGCGGAGTCTTAGCGAGCAACGCCCCAGCCTGAATCTTCTGGCCTTCTTCCACAATGACGTGGGCGCCTGCTGGGATCGAGTAGCTCGCGACAACTTCTTTCTTGTCGCCGACGACCACAATCTGCGGATGGAGATCCTCTTTGTGTTCGATGATAACCGTTCCCATCAGCCCGGTCGCTTCATCGACATCACGCTTGATTGTCACGCCCGCGATCATATCGCGGAATTCGATCTTACCAGTCTTGTCCGTCAGAATCGGAACGTTGTAAGGATCCCATTGCACGAAGGTTTCGGCCTTCTTCACCGCAGAACCATTTGGCTTCGCAATGACGGAACCGATAACAACATTGTAGCGCTCTAGTTCGCGCCCCTCGGAGTTATGCACCCCAATTGAGCCGTTTTTGTTAAGCACGATCCAGCTGCCATCCAGAGCCTGCACAGTGCGCAGGTCATTGAACTGTAGTGTTCCGTCATTCTTCGCCTTGATGATCGGCTGCTTGAAGGTCTGGCTCGCCGTTCCACCGATGTGGAAGGTACGCATGGTCAGCTGCGTGCCAGGCTCACCGATTGACTGTGCGGCAATGATGCCGACAGCTTCGCCGAGCTTCACAAACTGGCCGGTAGCAAGGTTGCGTCCGTAGCAATGCGCGCAGACTCCGCGACCAGACTCACAGGTTAGAACAGAACGGATCTTGAGGCTTTCAACACCGATCTTCTCGATCGCTGCCGCCGTCGGCTCGTCGATAAGTTGGTTCGCTTTTACAACCTTCTTCTTGGCCACGGGATCAACAATCGACTCGCAGCTCACCCGACCGATGATGCGCGTCGACAGATCCACGACTTCTTCGTCGCCTTCATAGATCGAACGAACCGTGATGCCGTTAACAGTTCCGCAATCGATTTCGTTGATGATCACGTCCTGTGACGCGTCAACGAGCTTACGCGTGAGGTAACCAGAATCGGCCGTCTTTAGCGCGGTATCGGCCAAGCCTTTACGCGCACCGTGCGTGGAGATGAAATACTCGAGCACGCTCAGCCCTTCGCGGAAGTTCGAAGTAATTGGTCGTTCGATAATTTCGCCGGAAGGCTTAGCCATCAAACCGCGCATGCCTGCAAGCTGTTTCACCTGCTGACGGTTACCGCGCGCACCAGAGTCAACCATTAGGAAGACTGGGTTCAGTTCCTTACGGCCTTCGTTATGCTCCAAGGTGCGGAACATAACGTTCGAGATCTCATCACCGGCGTGGGTCCAGATATCGATGATCTTGTTGTAACGCTCGCCATCCGTGATGATGCCTTTGCGATACTGCTGCTCGACTTGCTTGATCGCCTTGTAGGCGTGATCGAGTTCGGTCTGTTTCTCTTTCGGGATGATCATGTCATTGATCCCGATCGAGATGCCAGCCTTGGTCGCTTCGCGGAACCCGAGTTCCTTCAGCTTGTCCAGGGTTTCGACGGTTCCGTCTTGTCCGGACACTTGATAGCAACGCCAGATAATGTCGCTCAGCTGCTTCTTACCCGCAGCCTTGTTGAAGAAGCCCATCGCCTTCGGCCAGATGTCATTGAAGATGACACGACCGGCGGTGGTCTCGATCACACGATCAGCGCTGTTGCCGTAAATCGTTTCCTTGCCGTGATCCGGATTCTTGAACCGAATCCGGTCATGCGCCTTAACTGCCCCATCCGCCATTGCGAATTCCACTTCGACCGCGTCAGCAAACAGCGGCAGCCGAGATTCCGCAGCGGCACCAGCGGCGCGGCGAGGATTCTGCGTCAGGTAATAGCACCCGAGCGTGATGTCCTGTGAAGGGGTCGTGATCGGCTTGCCACTTGAAGGCGAGAAGATGTTATTCGGCGCGAGCATGAGCATGCGCGCTTCCATCTGTGCCTCAACTGACAGCGGCACGTGCACAGCCATCTGGTCACCATCGAAGTCAGCGTTGTACGCCGTACAAACGAGCGGGTGAATGCGGATGGCTTCGCCCTCGATTAACTGCGGCTCGAAAGCTTGGATCGAGAGACGGTGCAACGTTGGGGCGCGGTTCAGGAGAACCGGATGACCCTTGGTTACCTCCTCGAGAATGTCCCAGACCTCAGGCGTTTGGCGCTCGATCATTTTCTTCGCGCTTCGAACGGTATGGACGTAGCCGAGATCCTTGAGACGCCGAATGATGAAAGGCTCGAATAACACGAGCGCCATCTTCTTCGGCAGGCCGCATTGATTCAGCTTCAACTCAGGTCCGATAACGATGACCGAACGGCCGGAATAGTCGACGCGCTTACCTAACAAGTTCTGGCGGAACCGGCCGCCCTTACCTTTGAGCATATCGCTCAGGGACTTCAGCGGACGATTGCCGGCGCCAGTGACGGCACGGCCGTGGCGACCATTATCGAACAACGCATCAACAGCTTCTTGCAGCATGCGCTTCTCATTCCGGATAATAACGTCCGGCGTTTTCAACTGGAGCAGGTTCTTAAGACGGTTGTTACGGTTGATGACCCGACGGTAGAGATCGTTCAGATCTGACGTCGCGAAACGTCCACCTTCGAGCGGAACGAGCGGACGCAGATCCGGTGGAATAACTGGAAGGACATCCAGGACCATCCAGTCAGGCCGGGCATGCGACGAAGCGAAGCCCTGGACGAGCTTCAGGCGTTTCGCGAGCTTCTTGCGAATCTGCTTGCTCTTGGTATTTCCCATCGCCTCTTCGAGCTCTTTGTTGAGCTTGTGAAGGTCAATCTCGCCAAGAAGCTTCTTCACCGCCTCGGCACCCATGCCAGCGACGAAACTTTCGCCATACTGCTCCTGAGCTTCGCGGTATTCCGTCTCATTCAGCAGCTGGGTCTTCGTGAGCGGAGTGTTACCCGGATCGATGACGATGTAGTCTTCGTAGTAGATTACGCGCTCAAGCTGGCGAGCACTCATATCGAGCATCAGGCCGAGCCGAGAAGGCATGCACTTGTAAAACCAGATGTGCGACACCGGCACAGCTAGCTCGATGTGTCCCATGCGCTCGCGGCGAACGCGCGCGAGCGTAACTTCAACGCCACAACGATCGCAGATGACACCCTTGTGCTTGATGCGCTTGTATTTGCCGCAGGAGCACTCCCAATCCCGCGTCGGACCAAAGATCCGCTCACAGAAGAGACCACCCTTTTCAGGTTTGAAGGTCCTGTAGTTGATCGTCTCCGGATTCTTAACTTCGCCTTTGCTCCACGACCGCATCGTGTCGGAAGACGCCACACCAATAGCGACTTGGTCGAAACCGACCGCGCGTTCTTCACCCACTAACTCACGCCAGGAATGTTCGTTCATTAAATAAGAGATTCTTTGGTTCTAAAACTACGCGACGTTTTCGAGGAATGGCGCAGGGGCCGAGCCGCCGACTTTCACGTCGAGCCCTAACGACTGCATTTCCTTGATCAGCACGTTGAAACTTTCTGGCGTTCCCGCTTCTAGCGAGTTGTCGCCTTTCACAATCGATTCGTAGATGCGCGTGCGTCCTTGCACGTCATCGGATTTCACCGTCAGCAGTTCCTGGAGTGTGTAAGCCGCGCCGTAAGCCTCGAGCGCCCAGACCTCCATCTCGCCGAAGCGCTGGCCGCCGTATTGCGCCTTACCGCCGAGCGGCTGCTGCGTCACAAGCGAGTACGGGCCGACCGCACGAGCGTGGATCTTATCCGCGACCAAGTGGCCGAGCTTGAGCATATAGATATAACCAACCACGACCTCTTGGTCGAACTGGTCGCCGGTGCGTCCGTCGAACAGACGAGACTTACCGCTTTCCTGCACCCAGCTGAAGCCTTCCATCTTCTTCGCCTCGGTCAGGTACTCACGGATCTTGACCTCCGAAATTCCGTCGAAGACCGGTGTAGCCACCTTGAAGCCGAGTGCCTTGGCAGCAACGCCTAAGTGTGTCTCCAGAACCTGACCGACGTTCATACGACTCGGCACCCCAAGCGGATTAAGACAGATTTCCACCGGCGTTCCATCCGGCAGATAAGGCATGTCTTCTTCAGGCACGATTCGTGCGACAACACCCTTGTTGCCGTGACGCCCTGCCATCTTATCACCGACCGAAAGCTTGCGCTTCGAAGCGATGAATACCTTCACTTGCTTGATAATGCCCGGGTCAATGTCGTCGCCGCTCTCGACGCGATCCATCGAACGCTCACGCTCGAGCTCGAGCTCGGCGAACTTATGTTCGTAGGAAGCAATGATCTCGCGGATCTTGTTGCGGATCGGCGACGGATCGATTTCGATGTGATCGTAAACCATCGCCAGCTTGCGCAGAAGAGTCTTAGTGATCTTACGATTCGCCGGGATGATGATTTCGCCGGTTTCGGCGTTCACCACATCGAGCGGGATCTTCTCGCCTAACAAGACGTTAGAGAGCGAGTCGGTCAGTTGCTCCGTGAGCTCGTCCTTCTTCTTCTTGTTGTCTTCGGTGATCGTCTTGAGCTGACGCTTCGTTTCAGTTGGCGTGAGCTTCTCACGCGAGATTTCGCGGCGGGACGAGACCTTCACGTCCATCACAATGCCGTAGGTGCCCGAGGGAACCGTCAGCGACGTGTCCTTCACATCGGCTGCCTTCTCACCAAAGATCGCGCGTAAGAGGCGCTCTTCCGGTGCCAGCTCTGTTTCGCTCTTGGGTGTGATCTTGCCGACGAGAATGTCGCCGGGCTTTACCTCAGCTCCGACACGCACGACGCCGTCCGGTCCGAGATTCCGTAGCGCCTCTTCCGAAACGTTCGGGATGTCACGCGTGATTTCCTCCGGTCCGAGCTTCGTGTCACGAGCGCCGATCTCGAACTCATCGATGTGAATCGAAGTGTAGATATCTTCCTTCACGACCTTCTCGGAGATCATGATGGCGTCTTCGAAGTTGTAGCCGTTCCAAGGCATGAACGCGACGAGCACGTTACGGCCGAGAGCTAGTTCGCCTTTGTCTGTGTTCGGTCCGTCTGCAATGACCTGGCCCTTCTTCACCGACTGACCTTTCTTCACGATCGGCTTCTGGTTCACACAAGTGCCGGCGTTCGAGCGCATGAACTTCCGCAGTTCATAAATGTGCACACCCGCTTCGTGGTCGGTCTTCAGTTTCTTGCGACCTTCGGGCATGTGACCGTCTTTCGTGATGATGATCTGGTCCGCCGTGACGGAGGCGATCTTTCCGCTGTCCGCGGCAACAATCACCGCGTGCGAATCCCGTGCGACTTTGCCTTCGAGGCCGGTGCCGACAAGCGGTGACTCACTGACGATCAGCGGGACACCTTGACGTTGCATGTTCGAGCCCATGAGCGCGCGGTTCGCATCATCGTGCTCGAGGAACGGAATCAGCCCTGCGGCGACCGAGACGAGCTGCTTCGGCGAGACGTCCATGTAGTGAACCTTCTCGGGCTCGACTTCTAGGAAGTCGCCACGATAACGCACCGACACCTTCTCCTGCGTCAGATGGCCCTTCGCATCCATCGTGGCGTTCGCCTGCGCGACAAGGAAGTTCTCCTCGCGATCACCCGTGAGGTAATCGACCTGTTCGAGCACGCGACCCTTCTCGACTTTGCGGTAAGGCGTTTCGATGAACCCGAATTCGTTGATGCGAGCGAACGTCGACATCGAGCTGATGAGACCGATGTTCGGACCTTCCGGCGTTTCGATCGGGCAGATACGTCCGTAGTGCGACGGATGAACGTCGCGGACTTCGAAGCCGGCGCGATCGCGGCTCATACCGCCAGGCCCAAGGGCTGAGAGCCGACGCTTGTGGGTCAACTCTGCGAGCGGGTTCGTCTGATCCATGAACTGCGAGAGCTGCGAGCGACCAAAGAAGTCGCGGATGACCGCGCTGAGCGCCTTCGGGTTGATCAACTTCTGCGGCGTCATGCCGTCGATGTTGATGTCGAACAACGTCATGCGCTCTTTGACGAGGCGCTCGGTGCGCGCGAGACCGACGCGGCACTGGTTGGCGAGCAACTCGCCGACTGTCCTAACGCGCCGGCTGCCGAGGTGATCGATGTCGTCGAGCGTGCCTTCGCCTTTGCGCAGGCTGATGAGGTATTTCATCGCCCCAATGAAATCCTTGTCGGTAACGATGCGCTCGCTCAGGTCGACGTCGATCCCCAGCTTTTGGTTGATCTTGTAGCGACCGACGCGACCGAGATCATATTTCTTCGGGTCAAAGAACAAGCGCTTCAGCAATGCCTTCGCGTTCGCGACGGTTGGTGGATCACCAGGGCGCAGCTTGCGGTAAATGTCTTTCAGCGCCTCTTCTGTATCGTGCGCTGGATCTTTCTTCAGCGCCTTCACAACAGTGTCGTCGCCGGAGATGTCGATCACCTTGACCTCGGACGTGCCGAGCGTCATGATCTGACGGACGGTCGCCGCGGTCAGCGGCTCGAAAGCACGCGCCACAGTCGCCTCGCCGTCGAGCACGTCAGCGATGAGCACCTTGGTCGCGAGTTCTTCTTCGCCGAGTTTGTCACTGAGCTTCAGCGTCTCGATGCTGTAGAACAGTTTAATGACTTCCTCATCCGAACCGTAGCCGAGCGCGCGCAGGAAGGTCGTCGCGAGGAATTTCCGGCGCCGTTTGCGGCGATCGAGATAAATGTAGAGCAGGTCGCTGGTGTCGAATTGGACTTCGATCCAGGAACCGCGATCGGGAATGATCCGGAAGCTATAGAGAACCTTCCCGTTCAAGTGAATCGATGACTCAAACGCGATGCCGGGTGAGCGATGCAACTGCGAAACCACCACGCGCTCAGCGCCGTTGATCACGAACGTGCCCTGCGGAGTCATGAGCGGAATTTCGCCCATGTAAACCTTCTCCTCTTTCGTCCCCTTCTCCTCGCGGAGCTGGAACGTCACGTGGAGCGGCGCGCTGAATGTCTGGCTTTCGCGCTGCGCCTCGATCGCGCTCAACTTCGGCTCGCCGATTTCGTAGTGACTGAAATCGAGCGTCGCCTTTTCGTCGTAGCTCTCGATCGGGAAAACTTCTTTAAACACGGCCTGAAGGCCGGAGACTTTCCGCTTCGATGCGGGCACGTCTTTCTGGAGGAAATCGACGTAGGAATTGAGCTGAACCTCGATCAGATTAGGCGGTTCGACGCCTTCTTTGATTGTGCCGAAGTAGAGACGCTCTGCCGTAGTGCTGCTGCTGCTTGCTGCCATAAAATGGGACCTGATCGTGATACCAAGCGGCACCGGAGCCGCGAGGTTCTGGGGTTATCGCGTCGACCGGACGCGAAGACGACAAAACTGGCATCGAAATAGCTGTGCGTCAAATCGACGACTGCTATTCCGGTGCCAGCTCTGAATTTTGCTGCGGTGGGGAGGGTTACAAATAACTCTCGATACTGCTAACGGAGTGATGTTTTGCCACAGACGCCAGCGGCGCGCAAGAGATTTCCTCCTGCGCGCCGTAGCGAGTGAAAGTTGATTACTTGATTTCGACTTTGGCGCCGGCCGCTTCGATCTTTTTTTTGATCTCTTCGGCTTCTGCCTTGGTCACGCCTTCCTTGAGGGTCTTCGGAGCGCCTTCGACCAACGCCTTCGCCTCGGCTAATCCGAGTCCGGGCACTGCGCCGCGCACTTCCTTAATGACTCCGATTTTGTTGGAGCCCATCTCCGTCAGGATGACGTCGAAACTTGTTTTCTCTTCAGCTGCAGGAGCCGCCGCGCCGCCGCCGCCGGCAGGAGCTGCCGCCGCGACCGGTGCCGCTGCGCTGACGCCCCATTTTTCTTCCAGCTGTTTTACCAAGCCAGCGATTTCCAGAACGGTCAGGCCGCTGAGTTGATCTACCAATGTGTTTGTATCCGCCATGTTGTTTTCCTTCTAATTGCCGCCCCCGAAAGCCTTCGGAGAATTGAGACCGGCAGCCGCCAGTCCGGACAGTTG
This sequence comes from Chthoniobacterales bacterium, assembly GCA_046262215.1. Lineage (GTDB taxonomy): Bacteria > Verrucomicrobiota > Verrucomicrobiia > Chthoniobacterales > UBA10450 > JACCTI01. The sequence goes on from JBHENE010000009.1 coordinate 31,699, forward strand.
TTGTTTGGTTGCCCGCCAGGCTCACTGCCCAGCGAAATCTTATTAGCCCGCCGCCTCGGGTGAAGCTGCTGGTGCATCGGGTGGTGTCGGCGCCTCGCTCGCCGCTGCTGGCGCTTCGGCTGCAGGCGCAGTCGGTGGTGCATCTGCCGCGGGCGCCTCTGCCTGAGGTGCTGCCGCTGGAGCTGGTGAAGCGGACGCTTCGGTAGGTGCCGGCATCGCCTCACCCTTCGCCTTCATCAACCGGGCGAACGAAGAAGCAGGCTCATTGAGGACCCGCACCAAAGCCGTCGCCGGCGAAAGAAGAAGACCGAGCAACTGGGCGAGAAGCACTTCGCGCGGCGGCAAGTCCGCCAACGCCTCGACGTCTTTCGTCGATAGCACCGACTTGTCGACAACGCCGACCTTGAGCGCCGCGACCTTAAATTCAGCCGCGAAGGTTTTGAGGATCTTGGCAATCGGCGCAACGTCAGCTTGGCCCGTAACAACGGCCGTCTGGCCAGTCAACTGATCGCCGACGTCCGGCAATCCACTGCTCGCCATCGCGCGCCGCAGGAAGCTGTTCTTCACGACGTGAATCTCACCGCCCGCAGGCGAGAGACGATTTCGCAGTTCGCCGAACTGCGGCACCTTCATCTTCTGGTAATCGGTTACCAGCATGAACGACGAGCCGTTCAGCTTCTCCGAAAGATCGGAAACGATATCTGCTTTTTCAGGTCTCATTGTAAGTCGTTCCCGTGATTAGACGCCGAGGTAAGGTGAAGGGTCAATGTGCAGCCCCGGCGACATCGTCGCGCTCAGGGTCATGCCATCCACGAAGCGGCCCTTGGCTGTTGCCGGCCGCGCACGTACGACTGCCTCGATGACAGCCGTGCCGTTCTCGACGAGTTGCTCGTCGGCGAACGAAAATTTTCCGAGCGGCACCGCGATGTTGCCGTTCTTATCGAGCTTAAATTCGACGCGCCCCGCCTTCACCTCACGCACAGCTTTCGCGGTGTCGTCAGTCACCGTGCCGGTCTTAGGGTTAGGCATCAATCCACGGGGACCGAGAACCTTTCCAAGCTTACGCACTTCGGCCATTGCGCCTGGTGTCGCGATCGCAACGTCGAAATCTTGGAAGCCTTCCTGGCACTTCTTCACCATGTCCATGTAGCCGACGAATTCAGCGCCAGCTTCCTTCGCTGCGCGCGCGGAATCGCCTTCTGCAAAGACAAGCACACGCACCTGTTTGCCGCTGCCATGCGGGAGCGGGCAAGTGCCGCGAACCATTTGATCCGATTGTTTCGGATCAACCCCGAGGCAGAACGAGACCGTCACCGTTTGGTCGAACTTCGGTGGCGGTAGTTTCTTCAGCGTCGAGACAGCCTCGACGAGATTGTAATTCTTCGTGCGATCAACCTGCTCGGCGGCCGCGCGATAACGTTTGCTACGATTGTTGTTCATGATTTTATGCAGTGCGGACGAGCACGGGCTCTCCTGCTGAGAAGCAGCACAGGTCGATGACCAGGGCGCTGTGGGACGTGGAAAGTAGCGGGATCGTTCCCGGTGTCAAAAGGATTTCAACGCGAGTTGATCACGCGCACCGCGAGTTCACTGGCCGAGTGTGTTTTTGACGATTTTGCCGTCCTTCATCACGAACACCACGCGCTCCGTCGCAGTTATATCCTGCGTCGGATCGCCTGGCACCGCCACGACGTCCGCAACCAGACCTTTCGCCAACGTGCCAGTCGTCGCCGTAATCCCCAGCAAGTCCGCCGCCCCTGCAGTCGCGGCAGTCAGCGCGTCGATCGGCGTCATGCCGAAGCTCGTCATCAACGCAAACTCCTTTGCATTCGTCCCGTGCGGGAACACGCCGGCATCGGTGCCGAACGCGATCTTCACGCCCATCTGCACAGCGTTGCGAAACATCTCGCCGCGCGCTGCCGCCGCCGCCCGTGCTTTTGCCTGCACGCCGGCCGGATAGCTCTCTATCTTGCCCATGATGTATTCCGTCGCTTCGAGCGTCGCGACGAGATACGTGCCCTTCGTCTTCATTAGCGCCAGCGTCTCTTTTTTCAAAAACGAGCCGTGCTCGATCGAGTCAACGCCAGCGTTGATTGCATCGCGGGCGGCGGTGTCACCGTGGAAATGCACCGCCACTTTTTTGCGGAGTCGATGCGTTTCCGTCACCAGCATCGCGATCTCGTCGGGCGCGAACTGCGGCACATCGACTTCATCTTTCATCGAGAGCACACCGCCAGACACAGCGGCCTTGATCACATCGGCGCCATTCTTAATCTCGTAACGGACCGTCCGCCGAATCGCTTCGGGGCCGTCTGCGATACCATCCTTGAACTCGGGCTGCCGGCCGAACAGCTCGTCGCGAAAGCCGTTCGTATTATCGAAATGACCGCCGGTCGCGCCGATGCCTTTCGTTGCGCAAAGCATGTGCGGCCCGCGGACAATGCCTTTCGCGATTGCGTCGCGGAGCGCGACATCCATGAAGTTGGCGCTGCCGAGATCCCTCACCGTCGTGAATCCAGCCATCACCGTGCGTTCAGCCAAAGGAATGGCCTCATACGCCGAGAGGGGCAGCTCGGTCTGCAGTTCTTCCAGCTGCCGTTGCGTGTAAGGCTTCGAATAGTCAGAAGTCAGATGGGTGTGCGAATCGATAAAGCCCGGCGACAGCGTTGCGTCACCCAGGTCAATCACCTGCGCACCTTGCGGAATAGCGAGGCCGCTCCCGGCATCTACGATTTTGTCGCCGCTAACGATGACGACTCCGTTCGGGACCAATGCTTTCGCCTTCCCATCGAACAATCGCGCGGCTTTCAGCACGGTAACCGCTCCGGCCGCAGGCGTCTGCGCAGGGGTCGAAGGCGGTAAAGCGAGCAGGCTGCAGATGGAGACGAGTGAGACGACAAACGGTCGAACGAACATCGGATGTTGAGGCATTCGACGGGTGTATGCGCTGCAGCCGCTCCAGGCAAGCTCCCGACGCTGCGAAGCTGTCGCGGATCCGCGGATTTCGACTGCGGAGTCAGCCGAGAATGATCGTGATGTTGTACTGAATCTCTTTGGTCGCGCCCGCGAGGTCGATGACGATGTTCCAGTAATCAGTCGACGGGACGGTAATCTGGGCGGGGAATTGCTTGAAAGTACCGCCTTCGCAGCGGAATGGACGAATGAGCTGGTAGGCAGCGAAGTCGGCGTCGGTCAGGAGGATGAAGTGGCACTGCGTGTCGCAATCGAGCTGCACGATCTGGCTTTGTTCCAGGTGTCGGCGCGAGTGGATGAACTGCATCGCCGGTCCGCCACGCGGCTCCGCAATGCGCAACGTGGGTGGTGCCTCCGTCTCGCCGATTGAGTATCGGGCTTCGCTAAGTGCAGGTTCCTCCACGGCTGCGGAGTATCCCCATGGCCGCAGGAGATGTAAACACTTGCCTGTGCACCGCGTCGTAGGGGAGGCCTCGCGTGCCACCTCCGGACTGCGACCGAGTCAGACTAAAGTTCGTTTCGGCTGGCAGCCGAAACCAGCAGGCTGGCAGCCTGCGCTACCCGGATCGGAACTGACGCCGCTGCCTAATCGATGATTTCGAGACCCATCTGCCGCGCCGTGCCGGCGATGATCTTGAAACCAGCTTCGTCGGTGCGGGAATTCAGGTCTTTAGCCTTGGTCTTGACGATCTCCATCACCTGCTTGCGCGTGATCTTGCCGACCTTGTTCTTATTCGGCTCTTTGGAGCCCGCGGCGATGTTCGCAGCTTTCTTGAGGAGGATCGCGGCGGGCGGGCTCTTCGTGATGAACGTGAACGACTTGTCTTTGAAAACAGTAATCACCACAGGCAAGATGTCGCCGGCCTGCTTCTGGGTAGCAGCGTTAAATTCTTTGCAGAACGCCATGATGTTGACCCCCCGAGGCCCAAGCGCAGTGCCAACTGGCGGCGCCGGGTTTGCCTGTCCGGCGGGGATCTGGAGTTTTACGAATGCTACGATTTCTTTGGCCATGGAGAGGAGATGCTAATTTTGAAATTTATTGCGGCGCGACTGATATCTAGCCGCGCTCGACCTGCCAGTACTCTAGTTCCACTGGAGTGGCGCGACCGAAGATAGTAACCGACACGCGCAACTTGCCGCGCGCGGGGTCGATCTCTTCGACGATGCCGTTCTGATTCTGAAAAGGCCCGTCGGCGACCTTGACGGTCTCGCCAACTTCAAAGCTGACCTTCGGTTTTACACTTTCTTCACGCTCACGCATCTGCGCGAGCATGCTTTCGACTTCCGACGTTTGCATCGGGATCGGCTTGTCTTTGGTGCCGGCAAATCCAATCACACCAGGCGTGTCGCGGACAAAATACCAGGTGCGACCGACGAGCTGATTGTTCTCGTCGAGCAGGTGCATGTTGGCGATTAGGTAACCTGGGAAAAACTTGCGGGTCGTCTCGCTTTTTTTGCCCTTCTTAATCTCGGAGACGCGCTCCGTAGGCACCAGCACTTCGAAGATGACGTCGCTCATCTCTTCGGTTTTAACTCGCTTGACGATGTTGTCGCGCACCTTGTTCTCCTGGCCGGAGAGCACGTGAATGACGAACCACTGATCTTTTGGTGCGAGAACAGAAGGCATATCAGTGGAGGCGGGTGAAATAGTGAAGCACGTTCACGAGGATGAAATCGAAGAGGGCGACATAGCCGCCGAGCAGGAGCATTGCGATGATAACGACAAGCGTCGAATCGGTCAGCTCCTTATACTTCTTCATCCCCTTCTCCTTCGGGTCCCATGGCCAGGAGGCTTTCTGCAGCTCGACTTTCACTTCGCCGAGAAAGCTTTTGGATTTGCCGATCATGAGATGCGTGGGGGAATCAGAACGAGGGTGTGAGCGGTGAAACAGGCCAGGAGGGACTCGAACCCCCAACCGACGGTTTTGGAGACCGCTACTCTACCAATTGAGCTACTGACCTAAATCGCTGAGGGGGAAACGTAACGTGCTCCTGCCCGTTTGGCGAGCAGGAGCACGATCACGAGATTTTCTTTAGTCGAGGATGTCGCCTACGCGGCCCGCGCCGACGGTCTTGCCGCCTTCGCGAATAGCGAAACGGATGGTCTTCTCCATCGCGATCGGGGTGATCAACTCAACTTCAACCGAAACGTTGTCGCCAGGCATAACCATCTCGACGCCTTCCGGCAGCTTGACGGTGCCCGTCACGTCGGTCGTGCGGAAATAGAACTGCGGACGGTAGTTCGTGAAGAACGGCGTGTGACGGCCGCCCTCTTCTTTCGAGAGCACGTATACTTCGGCCTTGAACTTGCGGTGCGGCTTAATGCTACCCGGCTTCGCGATGACCTGACCGCGCATGACGTCTTCCTTCTTCACGCCGCGGAGCAGCAGTCCGACGTTGTCGCCGGCGCGGGCTTCGTCGAGAAGCTTGCGGAACATTTCGATGTCGGTGCAGGTGGTTTTCGCCGTGTCGTTGATGCCAACGATCTCGACTTCTTCCATCTTCTTGAGGATGCCGCGCTCGACACGACCAGTCGCGACGGTGCCGCGACCTTCGATGTTGAACACGTCTTCGACCGGCATCAGGAACGGCTGATCGATCGGACGCTCCGGGATCGGAATGTAATCATCCACCGCAGCGATGAGCGCGAGGATCTGCGCTTCCATGTCCGCGTCGCCATTCAGCGCCTTCAACGCCGAGCCTTTGACAATCGGAATCGAGTCGCCCGGGAATTCATACTGCGTGAGCAGATCACGGACTTCCATCTCCACGAGATCGAGAAGTTCCGGATCATCGACCATGTCGACCTTATTCAGGAACACGACGACGGACGGCACGCCGACCTGACGAGCGAGCAGAATATGCTCACGGGTCTGAGGCATTGGA
>JBHENE010000010.1:0-2659 GCA_046262215.1 Chthoniobacterales bacterium
GTGTAGGCGAAGACCTCACCACGCGCAGCGGCCGCTCCCGTGTTACGCGCGTGGCTCAGCCCATGGTTCGGCTGCCGGATGTACCGAACGCGCGGAAACCGCGCTGCGATCGCGGGTGTGTCGTCGGTCGAACCGTCATCCACGAGGAGGACTTCGTAGCTCGGGTAGTCGATTTTGCCTAACGACTGGAGACAGGCCGCGAGTGTTTTCCCGCCGTTATATGAGCAGACGATGACGGAGACGAAAGGCCTCTGCGGCAGCGGAAGATGCGGTAGAGCGGCGTTGTCGCGGCCTAACCGATCGCGCAGCGCGAGCAGCGATTTTTTGGGTTCGCGCGCACGTGTGACGAGGCCGAATGCCCAATCAGTGATCTCCTGCTCGCCGGTAAACCATTCGTCTGTCCACGCGAAGAAGATCGTCCCGGCGAGGCCGCACTTCACGACGCTCTCCAGATGCCAGCTGAGCATTTTCGCCTGCTCCTCTTCGCTGTGCCGGATCGTATCCATCCCGAACTCGCCGAGGATTAAGGGCCGATCTTCCGACAGATTCTGCAACCGCAGCAGGTAACGCTCGAAGTCGCGTTGGTTATGCAGGTAAACGTTGAAGCAAAGGAAATCTACGTTCTGCGGGAGGAGGAATTCGGTCGGCGGATAGCTTGCGTAGGAGAAGAGGACGTTCGGGTTTTCGGCGCGCCCGATCCGGATGAGGTGCTCGATGAACTCCGTGACACGACGAACACCGAGCCAGCGCACCATCGTCGGAGAGATCTCATTGCCGACGAGATAGCCGAAGATTGCCGGATGTCCGGCATGTTCCGCGACCGCGGTTCGGACTGACTGCGCGATCGCCGTACGCGCGCCTTCTTCGCGCAGAAATTCGACATGTTTCGCCCACGGCAACGTCACCAGCACGCGCACTCCCGCAGCCGCGCATTGATCGAGAAACCAAAGCGGCGGCTGGTGATAGATGCGGAAGAGGTTGAAACCAGCTTCGGAAGCCTGCGCGAGGTCGCGCGCCAACTGCTCAGTGGTGCCGAGATAGTGACCGTCGGCGCCTGGCCGGAACGGACCGTACGTGACGCCTTTGACGAAGAACTTGCGCTCCCCCTCGAAGAAGAATTTCGCAACAGCCCGCAGGGGGCCCGGCGCCAGGGAGCTCACAGCCGAGTTCCCTAGTCGAAGCGCTTAGGCGACGCAAAGCTTTCCCACCGGTGGAGGCGACCGCTGCTGCGTTACGCGTGCGCCAGGTTGGAGCCGATGATCTGGCGCAGCTTCATCATTCCGCGACGAATCCGGGCCTTCACCGTGCCGAGCGGTTCTTCCAGCTTCTCCGCGATTTCGTGCTGCGTCAGCCCACTGAAGAACGCGAGCTCAATCGCGCGGCGCTGCGAATCGCTCAGCTGAATCACTGCACTCCGCACGATCGCCTGGGTCTCGTGCGCCATCGCCTCGTCGCTAGAATCACGTTCCGCGATGCGCTCCCAGATCTGCGTCTCCTGCTCGATATCGTCGTGCAACCGCTGCCGGCGTTGCACACGACGCAGCCGATCGATCGCCTTGTTGCGCGTCAGCGTCATTGCCCACGTCAACGGCTTGCCGCGGCGTGGATCGTAGACGGAGGCCTTTTCCCAGATTTGGACGAACGCCTCCTGCACCACCTCTTCCGCATCCTTGGCGTTGTTCAAGACGCGAAACGCCGTCGCCGTCAGCACGCCCGAATAGCGCTGATGGAGTTGCGCAAGGCTGCCGTGATCGCCACGGGCGGTGTTCTTGAGCAGTTCGCAATCATCAGAAAGTGCAGGCGTCGTATTGTTAGACATTACCGGTGCTATCATTAGACACTAGATAGACATAACTAGGACGTCGCAACAGGAATGTTCGCCATTCGCCCGCCGGCTAAGTCGCAGACGTAAGCGCCGATCGGACGATGGCCGCTGTCTGCTCGATCTCGACAGAGCTGTGCGCTGTGGAGATGAAGCCGGTCTCGAACTGCGACGGCGCGAAGTAAACGCCGGCGTCGAGACAATGCCGAAAATATCGGCCGAACGCGCCGCGATCACTCCGCTTCGCTGTCGCCAGATCCGTGACTGGTCCTGCCGTGAAGAAGACGCAGAACATCGAGCCGATCCGGTGGAAGGTGAGCGGCGTTCGGACCTGCTGCATTGTCTCGCGCATTGCCGCTTCGAGCTGCGCACCGCGCGTCTCGAGCATTTGCCATCCGTTGATGCGCTCCAACTCGCGGAGTTGCGCGAGACCCGCGGCCATCGCCAGCGGATTCCCGGATAACGTGCCGGCCTGGTAAACGGGACCGTCGGGCGACAGCTGGTCCATGATCTCCGCCCGCCCGCCGAAAGCACCCACAGGCAGCCCGCCGCCGATCACCTTGCCGAGCGCCGTCAGATCGGGCGTGATGCCATAGATTTCCTGTGCCCCGCCACGTGCGATACGGAAGCCGGTCATCACTTCATCGAAGATCAGGAGCGCACCGGCACGGGTGCATTCGTCGCGCAGCGTCTCGAGAAAGCCTTCGCGCGGTAGATACAATCCGGCGTTAGCGGGAACTGGCTCAACAATAATCGCAGCGATGCTATCTCTGTTTTCACGGAACGCCTGGCGTACGGGTTCCGGATCGTTGAACGGCAGTGAGATCGTCAGTCGGG
>JBHENE010000011.1:0-10636 GCA_046262215.1 Chthoniobacterales bacterium
CGCGATCGATCACAAATCGATCGGCGCGCAGACCGTCCTCGGCATTGCCGCGCCGATCGGCTTGAACTCAAACACGCCTACATACGGCGTCTTTCTCTACGCCTCGTTTGAGCATTACTTTCATCGTGCGAAGAACGGCGGCGGCGCGAAAAAATGAAATACCCGCTCTCACCCAACCCAATTTTCTGGACGATCCAGGGCGAAGCGCATCTGCGTGGATTCCAGATGTGCTTCGTGCGGCTGGCCGGCTGCTCAGTTGGCTGTCCCAATTGCGACACTGATTACAGCCGACAGGAGTCCGCCACCGAAGAAGAAATCGCGGCGCGCGCCGACGACATCACGCCGAAGAACGCCCGCGATCGCTGGGTCTGGATCACGGGCGGCGAACCGACTGATCACAATCTCCTGCCGCTCATCCGCGCCTTGCGCGCCCGTCGCTTCTCGATTGCCGTCGCGACCAGCGGACATCGTCGCATGATCCCGCCGGTCGATTGGCTTTCTGTGTCACCTCACGACCCTTCGAAGTGGGTCCAGACCTACGGCAGCGAAGTCAAAATCGTGCCGGGGCTAAACGGCTTCTCGATTGAGGATTTCCGCGCCGCGCATCCAGATGACCAAACGGATTTTATGTATCGCTACGTGCAGCCGCTCTCGATCGGTAAACAGGAAGACCCGGCGAGTCTGCGCACCTGTCTCGAGTTCGCAAAAGCGAACCCGAACTGGTCGCTCTCCCGCCAGGATCATCACTACTGGAGCGTCGCGTAACGCCTCGCTAAGTAACGTCACAACGGGGTAGCGCAGGCTGCCAGCCTGCAGTTCGCGGCAGCCTGCCGCGAACATGCTCGGCGTGGCTACACAGGCCAGTCTCGATCAATCCCGGCGATGACAGCGCACAGCACATCCGGCAGGCTGCCGGATGCAGCAGGCTGGCAGCCTGCGCTACCCGGAATTCATCTGCGCACACAAAACAGATATTGCCGCGGCTCTCTCCTTCCGCCACAGTCGCCGCGGATGAGGCTCCGTCTCAACGGTCGGCATTCGAGCGCGTTCTCCGCGCTTGTTGCAGCCGTTCTCTTCTGCGGCGTCGCTCTGAGCGTCGGGCTTTCGACTGCGCCGCAGCTGCACGAATGGCTGCATCAAACGAACGGCACGTCGCACGAATGCTCCGCCACCTTGCTGTCGCATGGCAGCTGGGAACACTCCGCTGTTGAGCCAATCCTTAGCGAGCCAGAGCGCGCGCCGATCACCCGTTCTTTCGTCGCGCCCGAGCCTCGGGCTATCGCGTTGGCCGAGACTTCGGTCCTCGAGCACGCGCCGCCGGCAAACTCCTGACCATTGGTGTCCCGCGTCCGCGGGCAGCGTCGCCGCGCGTTCTTGGCGCCGCTCGATCCAATGCGCGCGAACGCACCAGTCGGGTGGAGTTTTGTCAGGCGCGATGCGCCGAACGGAGGGGAAGGATGAAAAAGTTTATCTCAGTGGCGATCGCGTGCTGCGCGGCGACGTCCTGTTTTGCGCAGGGGGAACCTGGCGCCGTTGCGCCGACACCTGCCGCTGCTGCAGACGTCGAGGCATTGCGTCAGCAAGTGCAAGCGCTCACCGAGATGGTGAAGCAATTGCAGCAACAGGTGAAAGATGGACAAGCGTCGACGCAACCTGCTGCGCCCTCGTCTGGCGTGTTGCCGCAGGGATCCGAACCACCGCCGCCCGCAACGGCTGGGGCAAGTCCAGCCGCCGCGCCGGCAGCAGCGAGCGCGCCGGCATTATTCCCCACCACTGACTCGGCGGTTGTCGCCTCCGCTCCGCCTTCAGCCGCTGCTCCGACCGCGGTAGGCGTCGATGCTAACGGAGCCGCAACCACCTTTCCGACCACCGATGATGCGGTCGCGAGCGGCGGCGCCTCGAGCACCGCGGGCGCATCACTGGCGCAGCCGATCCCGGTAGCCGGCGGCGGCGGAAAGACTTACATGAACATCTCATTCGACGGGATGTTCGCCCTCGCGGCATCCAGCGCGCGAGACCTCCACAACGTTGAAGTCGGCGATCACGATCCGCAGCAGCGCGGCTTCAACGCGCGCAACGCTGAGATCGCGCTGGATGGCGCGGTCGACCCGTTTTTCGAAGGCTTCGCCAACATCGTGCTGAAGCTCGATAACAACAACGAAACGGAGATCGAGCTCGAGGAAGCATTTCTGCAGACGACGAGTTTGCCAGCCGGGTTGCAGGCGAAAGGCGGGCAGTTCTTCGCGCCGTTCGGGCGCATCAACTCGATGCACCCGCACGCTTGGGATTTCGCCGATGACTCGCTCGTTCATGGTCGTCTTCTTGGTCCGGATGGTCTCCGCGGCGTCGGCGCGCAGATCGCCTGGACCGTGCCAGTGCCGTGGTATTCGCAGGTGACATTCGCCGTGCAGAACGGCCGCGGCGGGACCGGTTACTCCTTCCGCAATCCGGGCGACAACGGCCGCTTCTTCGGCCGCCTAACGACCGATCGCGAGATGCGTGGGCTGCAGGATTTCGTCTACATCCCGCGCTGGGAAAATTCGTTCAATCCGAGCGACACGCAGACGGTGCTCGGCGGCCTCTCCGGAGCGTTCGGCTCAAACGAAACGGGCGGGCATTCCCGCACGCAAATTTACGGCGCTGACCTTCTCTACAAATGGAAGAGCTCGCACGCGGAAGGCGGCTTCCCGTTTGTGAAATGGCAAACCGAAGCGATGTATCGCCGCTTCGAAGCGGGCCGTGGCATCGACCAGACATTCCCTGTCGCCGAGACCTTCCGCGATTGGGGCCTCTACTCGCAGATCGTCTGGGGATTCAAGAAAGGGTGGACCGCTGGATTGCGCGGCGACTACTTGCACATGACCGACTCCGAGTTCACCGACGATGACGTTCGGCAGACGCGCTCTCGTATCTCAGCGAATCTGACTTGGTATCCGACAGAGTTTTCGAAGCTCAGGCTTCAGTACAACCACGATTTCCTGGAGGAGAATCACTTCCTCGCTGGCCGCGACGTCGATTCGGTCTTCTTCCAATTTGAATTCATCCTCGGCGCACATGGCGCACACAAATTCTAACGATCTATGAAAACACTGACTTGCATCTTAACGCTCGCATTCCTGGCGCTCTCGAGCATCGCCGCCGAAGCCAAACTAAACGTCGTCACGACCCTGCCGGATCTCGGCGCTCTCGCGCGCGAAATCGGCGGCGACAAAGTCGACGTTACCACAATGGCGAAGCCAACCGAAGATCCGCACTTTGTGGACGCGCGGCCGAGCTTCGTCGTCCAACTGCGGGGCGCCGATGTCTTGATCGACGGCGGCGCGGAACTCGAAATTGGCTGGCTGCCGCCACTGCTGCAAAACGCGCGCAATCCGAAGCTGGAAGTCGGCCAGCCGGGCCGCGTGCAGGCGTCGCAAGGCGTGCGCCTGATGAACGTCCCGACGAACGTCACGCGTGCCGCCGGCGACGTCCACGCGCTTGGCAATCCGCACTTCGTGATTGATCCGATCATCGCGAAGACGGTCGCGCAGCACATCGCGCAATCATTCTCGGCGGTCGATGCCGCGAACGCCGCCAGCTACGACGCGAACTACAAAAAGTTCGAAGCGGCGATCAACAGCAAGCTGCAGCAGTGGGGCACGGCGATGTTGCCGTTCAAAGGTCAGCACGTCGTCGCGTATCACGATTCATGGCCTTACTTTGCGCATCGGTTCGGCATCGAGATCGACGTCTTTCTCGAACCTAAGCCGGGCATCCCGCCGTCCCCTGCGCATCTGGCCGAAGTGATCGAGCAAATCAAAGCGCAGAAGATCAAAGCGATTATCGTGGAGCCATTCCACGACCGGAAGATCGCCGACAAAGTCGCGAGCTCGAGCGGCGCGAAGGTTGTCGAGTTTGCGCAGTATCCCGGCGGACTTCCAGGCACAGAGACGTACGTGCAGTTGATCGACAAACTCGTGGCGAATCTTTCGGCCGCGCTGAAATGATGCGCCGGGCTGACCAGCTCCGGGTAGCGCAGGCTGCCAGCCTGCTGGTCTCGGCAGCCTGCCGAGATATTCCCGCGCTCGGCCAGGCCAGAGAAGTCTTTAACGCTCCCGGACGTTTCCGGCAGGCTGCCGGAAACTGCAGGCTGGCAGCCTGCGCTACCCGAATCGCTCGCCGATATCGCTAAATTATGTGGGACGTTCTTTTCTGGCCGATCATGGCCTGCGTGCTTTTGCCGTGGCTGCTCGTTTATCTCGGCCTTCATGTCGTGCAACGCGGCATCATCTTCATTGATATCGCCATGGCGCAGATGGCATCGCTCGGTATCTGCCTTGCGCTTCTTCTCGGCCGTGAACCAGAGGATTGGGGAACGCTCGCCGTCGCGCTCGTAGTTACTCTGCTCGCCGCGGCGCTATTTGCGCTCACCGGAAAACGCGTTAGCGCCGTGCCGCAGGAGGCGATCATTGGAATTACTTATGTCGTCGCGGCTGCCGCGTCGGTGCTGCTCCTGAGTCGTTCCGCGCATGGCAACGAAGAGATTCGGAACATGCTCGTCGGCGACATTACTGTGGTACGCGCGGACGAAGTCTGGCGCTGTTTCGCGGTCTTCGCCGCGGTCGGTGTTGTGCATTATCTGCTGCGCAAATCTTTCCTGCTCGTCTCCTTCGATCGTGAGCGCGCGTACGAGAGCGGGCTCCGCGTGCGCTGGTGGGATTTCCTCTTCTACGCGCTCTTCGGTCTCGTCGTGACCATCTTCGTGCGGGTAGCCGGTGTGCTGCTCGTCTTCAGCTATCTGATCGTGCCGGCGGTCTGCGCGATTCCGCTCGCGCGTCGCACGGGCGTGCGGTTGCTGATCGGCTGGATCATCTCCCTCGTCGGCGGAATCGCGGGACTGTATCTGTCGTTCTACGGCGACTTTCCGTCGGGTGCCGCAATCGTCTGCACGCTCGGAGCCCTTCTCGTTCTCTTCTCTTTAGTCGCGATGTTGCGCGGCAGGTCACCTGCGAGCCCGGCTGCCTAGATAACTTCACGTTTTGCACTCATTCCATTACCGCGACGGCGAATTGCACTGCGAAGATGTCGCGTTGCGCCTTGTGGCGGAACGTTACGGCACCCCGCTCTACGTCTACAGCGCTGGCACTATTCTTGATCACTATCGTCGCCTGCACGCGGCACTACATGAGCTCGATCACCTCATCTGCTACGCGGTAAAGGCGAACTCGAACGGCGCTATCCTGCGCCTCTTGCGCGAGGAAGGCGCAGGTTTTGATATCGTTTCCGGAGGCGAGCTTCATCGCGTCCTGCACGCCGGCGGAAACGCCGCGAGCTGCACCTTCGCCGGCGTCGGCAAATCGCGCGACGAAATTGAAGAAGCGCTCACGCAAGGCGTCTTCTGCTTCAACGTGGAGAGTGAAGCCGAGCTCGAATTCATCAATCGCATCGCGACGGAGAAATGCATGCGCGCACCGATCGCATTGCGCGTGAATCCCGATGTCGACGCTGCCACGCACAAATACATTTCGACCGGCAAGAGCGAGAACAAGTTCGGCATCGCGCTCGGGCGTGTCTCGGCGGTTTACGAACGCGCTGCGCAGATGTCGAACATCACGATTCGCGGCGTGCAGATGCACATCGGCTCGCAGATCACGGCTGCGCAGCCGTTCGCTGACGCGATCCGCAAAATCGCGCCGATCGTGCGCGAACTAAAGGAGCGCTACGCGATCGAGTTCCTCAGCATCGGCGGTGGAATGGGCATCGTTTACAAGCGCGCTTTGGACAGTGGCACGGGCAAATGGTGGCACGATCACGATGGCGAAGAATCAGCCTTCAGCGTGGCGGAATATGCAGCCGCGATTGTACCGCCGTTGCGCGAGCTCGGTGTCCGCATCCTTCTCGAGCCGGGCCGTTTTCTCGTCGGGAACGCGGGCGTCCTGCTGACGCGCGCACGTTACGTGAAAGAAGCGGAGCAGAAGAAATTCGTGATCGTCGATGCCGGAATGAACGATCTGATCCGTCCCGCGCTTTACGAGAGCTACCACGAGATTGTGCCCGTTCGCGAGCCGGCGAATGACGTGCGAGCGCCAGTCGATATCGTCGGTCCAGTTTGTGAAAGCGGCGACTTCTTCGCGCAAGATCGCGCGCTCGCGAAATTCGCAGAAGGCGATCTGGCGGCGATCATGAGTGCTGGTGCCTACGGGTTCGTGATGGCGTCGAATTACAATTCGCGGCCGTTTCCGGCCGAGGTGCTGATAAGCGGCAGTGAGGCGACGCTCGTGCGCGAGCGCCAAACCTACGCCGACCTCATTCGCGGCGAGCTCTAACTACCCGCTGCCGCCAGCAAAAACGCGGTTGCAACGTCCACCGCGCAGTGGCCTGCTAGCCGATGCCGGAGACGCGAAAATTTGCCGTCGCGGCGTCGTTCATTGCGCTTTGCGTGATCTGGAGTTCGACTTGGCTCGCGATCAAATGGGGCCTGCAGGATCTGCCGCCGATCTCGTTTGCCGCGATTCGGTTTCTCGTGGCGATCGTTGCGCTACTCGCCGTCTCCATCGGCCGAGTCCCGCTGTTGCCACGCAGCCGCACCGACTGGGCAATCCTCGCCCTCACTGGCGTCATCATGTTCGCGATCAATTACGGCCTGCTCTTCTGGGGCGAGCTGCATGTTTCTTCGGGGCTGGCCGCAGTGCTGCAGGCGATCATCCCTGTGGCCGGACTCGTATTCGCGCACTGGATGCTGCCGAGCGAGCCGATGCGCTGGCAACGCCTCGCCGGCGCGCTCCTCGCGGTCGCAGGCGTCGCGATGATCTGCGGAAGGCTCTTCGATCATGGCGGGATGATGGCGTTCTGGGGCGGCCTCGGCATCGTCATCGGCGGAGTCGGTGCAGCGTTTTCGAATGTTCTATTGAAACGCCGCGCGCTCGAGGTCGCGCCCGCGATGATCGCGGCATGGCAGATGATTTTCGGAACTGTGCCGCTACTCGCCGTCGGGTTTGTGCACGATGGAAATCCAATCCGCTTCCACTGGTCGGGATTGGCGATCGTTTGCCTGCTTTATCTCGCGATCATCGGGTCAGCGCTCGCGTTTCTCCTGCTCTATTGGCTTCTGCCGCGGATGCCGGTTAACAATCTGCAAACGATCTCGTTGATCACTCCGCCGGGGGCGGTCGCGATTGGCTGGTTCTTTGGCGGGGAGATCTTTTCGCTTTGGTCGCTCGTCGGTGGCGCGCTCGTCTTGGCGGGAGTCTGGATGATCTTCCGCCGCCTCGAGCCCCCGCGGCAGCCAGAGGGAACACGCGAATGTCTGAAGACCGCGCTCCCGCGCGGCTAAACGCCACATCGATTGCGTTTCTCGTAGATGAGATCAGCGCATTTAATGATCGGCGCCGCGCTGCTTGCGACCGCGCCACTCGCGCCGGTGCAATCCGCCAGCGCCGCGCGGCGCGATGCTCCTAGCGTGAGGACCATCGTGATGCTCGGCGACAGCCTCACTGACGGCTACGGCGTTAACCGCAGCGAGGCATATCCCGCGCTGGTCGCGGAGAAAATGCGCGCGGCTGGTTACAAATACGAAATCATCAATGCCGGCGTGAGCGGCGATACGACAGCTGGCGGTCTGCGGCGCATTCCGAAGTATCTCACCGGCCACATCGATGTGCTGGTGCTCGAACTCGGAATCAATGACGCCTTCCGCGGGATTCCGGTCGAACAGATGCGCTCGAATCTCCAGGCGATCATCGACCGCACGCGTGAGCGCAATCCGCAGGTCGCGATCGTCATCGCCGGAATGCAGCTGCCGCTGTATGGCGCCGATTCCTATGTGCAGGCGTTCGGCCAGATGTATGCAGCGTTAGCCGAGAAGAACCACGCTGCGCTGTTGCCGTACCTACTCGAAGGAGTCGGAGGTGATCCGAGCCTCAACCTGCGCGATTACATTCATCCGAATGCCGCCGGCCATCGCATCCTTGCAGATAACGTCTGGCGCGTGCTCGAGCCCGTCCTGGCCAAAGCAACCGCCGCCGCGCCCGCGCGCGTAAATTAGGGGTATGCACATGGACCCAGCCGACCCGCATAATCTTCACGACACCGCCGATCACGCGATCATGGAGACGATCCAAATCGCGACTGACGGCAATGATTGCGAAGAATGCATCGAGCGAATCCGCGAGCCGCTGCTGGAAGTGAACGGCATCCATGACGTCCGCGTGGATGAAAAGGCGAACGCGGTTTTCGTGACGTTTGACGCGCGGAAGATCCAGAACGCCGGCGTGTTCGAAGCGATCGAACGCACCGGCTACAAAGCCGCGCCGTTTGCCAGCTGAGCTGCTTCGCCCGGCGTTTTCGGCTGCTGTTGCGTAAGGCAGTGGAACGCGCCGAGGCCCCAGATCAATTCGCGGCAGTCAATCGACGCGACTTGGAGTTCCGGGAACGCGCGTTGCACGGCTGCAGCCGCAACCGCGTCGTTCCGATCGTGGTAGCTCGGCATCAAGATGCAGCTGTTTGCGATGTAGAAATTGGCGTAGCTCGCGGGTAAGCGCAGATCTTCGCGCTCCATTTTCGCTGGCACTGGGAGTTCGACGATTTCGAGCGGTTCGCCGCCTACTCGGATTTCACGCAGGCGCGCAAGGTTCTCCTGCAAGGGCTCGTAGTTCGCATCGCTGCGATCCTGCTCGACGACTGCGAGGACGGTCCGCTCGCCGACGAAGCGCGCCAGGTTGTCGATGTGGCCATCGGTGTCGTCGCCTTCAGTCCCGCGCGAGAGCCACAGGATGTCGCGCACGCCGAGAAAGTCGCGCATGCGTTGCTCGATCTCGACGCGTGTCATACCGGGGTTTCGGTTTTCGTTTAGCAGACACGATTCCGTCGTCAGCAACGCGCCGCTGCCGTTCACATCGATCGAGCCGCCTTCGAGAATCATGCCGCCTTGCCACACCGGCAGGCCGAGCGTTTCGGCGACGCGCGTGGGCACGACATCATCTAGATCGAACGGCGGATACTTGCCGCCCCAGGCGTTATGCCCCCAATCAATGACGGCGAGCTGCGGCTCATTGTTGCGCGTGAGGAAGATCGGACCGTGATCGCGGCACCACGGCTCGTTTGTCGGGATGGTGTAGAACGTAACGCGGTCGAGAGGTAAGCCGCGCAGGACGTCGCGCGCTTCGGCTTCATGCGCACTGTTGCAGACGTTGATGTTGACCGCCTCGGACGTGATCAGAGTCTCGACGATACTGCGAAACGTTGGCATTACGCGATCGAACGCGCCCGGGAAACTAATGCCTTCGCGTCTCGGCCACGACAGCCACGTCGCGGCGTGCGGTTCCCATTCTGCCGGCATACGATAGCCGAGCGAAGCAGGGGTCTTCGATGAGATTGCGTTCATGGAGAATTAGAACGTCGCACGTCGCTGTTGCGCAGCGAGCAGCGGCGGAAATTCCAGCAATGCCGGTGAGGTCGTCGTGTCGACGAAATGGCGCGCCGCAATCTTGAGCCCGCGCCAACGATCCCATTCG
The DNA here is from genome assembly GCA_046262215.1 of Chthoniobacterales bacterium. Lineage (GTDB taxonomy): Bacteria > Verrucomicrobiota > Verrucomicrobiia > Chthoniobacterales > UBA10450 > JACCTI01. The sequence goes on from JBHENE010000011.1 coordinate 9,492, forward strand.
AGATCGGGCGCGTTGACGATGTGTCGAAGCAAGCTGCGCCACTCCATCAGCGCCCGCTCGATGTCGCCGGGACGGAGCGCATCATTCGTTAGGCGGTAGCGCGAGCCGGGACTCGTCACCACCTCGCGAATCACTTCCGACGCGCCGGAGCCGTAATGCGCGGGCGTTCCCATCTCCAGATAACCAGCATGGTCCGCGCGGTCGTAAATGCGCTGGCAAAGGATCCCGAGACGGCCGCCCATCGACGCATCTTCGCCAGCGAAACGTGGACCGCCGCGGATGTTCGCGAGATCGAAGATGAGATCATCGATCGGGTAGCGTTCGTCTTCGAGCGCGGCCGCAATCGCGAGACCTTCACCGCTTTGGAAAAACGAAAAAACAACGCCACGACGCGTCGGCGTTCCATCTTCCTCGACGAGGCCGAGGCGCCGCCAGGCGTAAGCCGGTGACGAAACGATCTGCACAGTCGAGTCGTGCTCGAGCTGGTCGCATCCACGGCAGACAACCGGAATCGCCTGGCGTTCCGGCGGTGTCTCCAAAGCGCAGCCGTGCGAGTCGGTTGTGGCAGTCATTTCGACGGAGGAAAAATCAAGGCGCGCGGAGATGGTGGCGTTGCGCGTGACGACTTCGGACACCTGCGCGCCAGCGATAAACTCAGGACTGCGCGCCATGATCTTCTCGTGCAGTACAGCATGCGTGAGGGACTTCTCGCTGATCAACTTCCGCAGCCATTTTACTGGGAGCACGCTGTCGTCTGGTGCGATTGTCGCGATCGGAACCTCGCGGCCGTAGATGCCTTGCTCGCGTAACCGGCACAGGTTTCCAAAGCCTCGACCATCCAGCATGCGTGGCAACGTGAGCGCGCGTTGCCAACGCTCGGCCTCGTAGACAAACAGTTCGCCTAACGAGCAGCTTTGCGGCGCCGCGGTCTTCGGCTCCCATTCACCTTTTGAATTCAGGATTTCAGTGATTGGGCGACGGACGAAGCGTGCACGCTCGGTATCCACCCAGAGACCGCAAGGCCGCGGACCAGTAGCTAACGAGTGCTCCGCACCGAGCGGCACTTTCTGCGTGCTGAAAAGCGAGTGACTCAGCTCGACGGCGGCGGCAAAGGGCTGTTCGGCGCGCTCTGTCGCTCCGCGCAT
>JBHENE010000012.1:0-5555 GCA_046262215.1 Chthoniobacterales bacterium
TCGACCTGTTTGAAGCGGAAGGTCAGCGGGTTTTCGGGCCGTGCAAAGCGGCCGCTCGGCTCGAGTCGTCGAAGATTTTCGCGAAGGAGATGATGCGGAAATGCCACATCCCGACGGCGCTCGCCGGTTCGTTTTCGCGCAGCATTGAAGCGTTGAAATTCTGCGAGCGCCTCCAGTTCCCGATCGTGATCAAGGCCGACGGTCTTGCGCTCGGCAAAGGCGTCGTGATTGCAAACAATTGCGAGGAAGCGACCGCCGCGATCCACTGCATGATGGACGAGGGGAAGTTCGGCGACGCCGGCCGGAGAATCGTCGTCGAGGAGTTTCTGCGCGGGACAGAATGCTCCGTGCACGCGTTGGTGAGTGGCAACGCGCACTGCCTGCTCGCGACCGCGCGTGATCACAAACGCGCCGGCGATGGCGACACCGGCCCGAATACCGGCGGAATGGGCGCGGTCAGCCCGGCAGATAATTGGTGCGAAGAGACGCAGCAGGCGTTTGAGGAACAGATGATGACGCCGCTGCTGCGCGGACTGAAGCGCTCGGGCACGCTGTTTCGCGGGTTGCTCTTTCCCGGCCTCATGATGACGGCAGACGGTCCTCGTCTTCTCGAATTCAATTGCCGTTTCGGCGACCCCGAGACGCAAGCGATCATTCCGCGACTACGCTCGGACCTCGTCGAACTGCTTGAAAGGACGATCGACGGCCGCCTCGAAGACATGCGTTTGGAATGGGACTCGCGCGTCGCTGTGACCGTCGTCATGGCGTCGGGCGGATACCCGGAGAAATACGACACTGGGAAGATCATTCGCGGTCTCTCGGAGTGCGCGGCGTTATCTGACGTGCATGTGTTTCACGCGGGCACTCGCCGGGAAAAGAGTGACGTCGTGACCGCTGGTGGACGCGTGCTGGCAATCACGGCACTGGGCGAAACTACCGCCGCCGCCCGTGCGCGAGCGTATGATGCCGTCTCGCGGATCAGCTTCGAAGGTGAGCATCACCGGAGCGACATTGCCCTTCCGCTGAGTGCGGCTAACGTCGCACCCCATTGATGCTGCGCCTGCTCTCCGTTCTGCTCTTTCTGGTCGCCGTACTGGAGCTGCGTGCGCAAGCGCCGGCGCCAGCTGCGAGTCCGACCAGCGACACCTTGATCAACTCGATGTCTGCTGCCGATCTGCAGCAGGCGCTCCAGCAGTTGAAGAGCAGTTACATCAAGCCGGAGGCGTTAGACGAAACAGAGCTGAACCGCGCAACGCTGGCGGGATTGCTGATGCGGCTCCGCGGCGGGGCCACGCTACTCGCGCAGCCCGCGACGGATAACTCGCAGGCAACTCAGCCATTCCGCGGCGAACTGCTGGAAGGCCACATCGGTTACCTTCGGCCGGGCGCCCTCACGAGCGCAAACCTGCAGGCGATGGACACGAGTCTGCAGTCATTCGCGGGCAAGAAAATGGACGCGGTCGTCCTCGACCTGCGGGCCAGCGGCGCGACAAATGACTTCGCGATCGCGGCGGAGTTCACGAAGCGCTTTTGCCCAAAGGGCAAGACCCTCTTCACGCTCCGGAAGACGGCTGTGAAGCAGGAGCGGACGTTCGCGTCCGATCGTGACCCCGCGTTTCAAGGCGTGATGATCGTGCTCGCCGACGGCGACACCTCGGGTCCTGCGGAAGCGATTGCGGGCGCGTTGCGGCTCTACAACAAAGCGCTTTTAATCGGTCAGCCGACAGCTGGTCGCGCGGTTGAATTTTCAGACCTCACGTTGAATGGCGGCAAGCTCTTGCGGGTCGCCGTTGCGGAAGCGGTTCTTCCCGAGAACCGGGAATTGTTCCCTGCCGGCCTGAAGCCAGACGTGCCGGTCGAGATGACTGCGGCGGAGAAGCGCCTGATTTTCGAGAAAAGCTTGGAGGGTGGAATGGCGCCGTTCGTCTTCGAAAGCGAAAGGCCGCACTTGAACGAAGCGGCCTTGCTCGCCGGTAAGAATCCCGAGATCGAAGCGCTCGAGACGGCGCAACGTCGCGCACGGCAAGCGGAGAAGCCGCAGCCACGGGATGCTGTCTTGCAACGGGCAATCGACGTGGTCACATCGCTCTCAATTTACCAGGCGCGTTAGTTCCTTCTGGAAAGCGTCGCCTTGCTGGAAAACGCTGCAACTGCCCATTAACTTAGCCTCCCTGTGAATCCACTCGAGCAGCGCATCGGCCATAAGTTCCGGAATTCGCTCCTGCTGGCGGAGGCACTGACTCATCCGAGTCTCGGGCACGAAACCCAACGCCACCATTTCGATAACCAGCGGCTCGAGTTCCTGGGCGACGCCGTCCTGCAGCTGATCATCACAGAGCATCTTTACGCAATGTTTCCGCGCGAAGCCGAAGGACGCCTAACGAAACTTCGGTCGCGGCTGGTCTCGCGCGAAGCGTTGCGCGGCCATGCGGCCCGGCTCGATCTGGGGCAGTTCCTGATGATGGGCCGCGGCGAAGAAGCGAGCGGCGGGCGTGCCCGAACGTCGACGTTGGCGGACTCATTCGAGGCGCTGCTCGGCGCAATTTATCTGGACACTGATCTAGCGACCGCGCGCCGGTTTGTGCTGACGCTCGCGGCTGATGATCTCTTGCAGCTCGAAGCCGAGCCAATCGACATCAACCCGAAAGGACATCTCCAGGAAGTGCTGCAGGCAATCTCGCCGCGCAGCCCAAGTTACGAACTACTTTCCGAGAGTGGTCCCGAGCACGAGAAGACATTCATCGTGCGGGTCTGCTGGGAAGGGATGGCGCTCGGGGAAGGCTGTGGCCGCAGCAAAAAGCAGGCAGAAACAGCAGCTGCGTTGCAGGCGATGCAGCGAAAAAGCTGGGAGCAAACAGCAACGCTGGAAGCGATCCAGGCGAACCAGGCGGCGGATGTCTCCGCCACTGCCTAACGAGTCAGGTCACTCCGAGCGAAGTCGAGGAACCCCGTTGCGTTACCAGCGACGTCTTTCGTTAAGCTGCGGGGTCCCTCGACTTCGCTCGGGATGACGGACTACGCGCGGAATGATTTAGCGCATGCACGCTGGCCTCTCCGCCAGCCGTCCAGCTGAAGTGTTGCTCGATCGCCGCGGAGACGAACTGCTTCGCCCCCAGAATCGCATCCTCCAACGCAAGACCTGATGCAAGACCAGCAGCAATCGCGGCCGAGTAGGTGCAACCGGTGCCATGCGTGCGCACGCCACGAGTGAACGGCGCCCGGAACTCGGTCACGCCCGAACTCGTAAAGAGCAGATCGATCGCCTCCGTGCCGCCGAGATGTCCGCCCTTCAGCAGCACCGGCGCTCCGTATTTTTCGAGCAACTCGCCCCCTGCCTGATGCATCGACGCCAGGTCAGCAACAGATTGGCCGAGTAGGGTCGCGACTTCATCCAGGTTCGGCGTGATCAACGCGGCGAGCGGAAACAACTCGCTCTCGTAGGTTGCGATCGCGTCGCGTCGCAGCAGTAGGTCACCGCTTGTCGCTACCATCACAGGATCGATAACGAGCGGAATCGCGCGTCCGTTCTGCGCGTTCCAAGCGCGCAATACCTGCGCGACGCGCGCGACGATTTCGCTGGAGTACAGCAGTCCTGTTTTTATCGCACCGACAGGAAACGCCTCCAGCAGCAACGTGATCTGCTCCGCGACGACATCAGCATCGACGCCCTGAATGCGCGATACTTTCCCCGGCGTTTCCGCGACGACGCAGGTGATCGCAGTTAACCCATAAACACCCGCCGCGGTAAACGTCTTCAGATCAGCCTGCGCGCCGGCTCCGGCACTGCAATCTGATCCGGCGATCGTCAGCGCAACCGCGACTTCGCCGTGCGCCACCATCGGGATTGTCGCGCGTCAGCTACGCGCCGCCGCCGTCGGGCCCAATCGCTTCGACGGGGCAACCTTCCATCGCTTCTTTGCAGAGCGCTTCTTCGTCAGGCGTAGTCGGCTGTTTGTAGACGAACGAGTGGCCGCCATCGTCGTTCCGCTTGAAATTGGCGGGCGCCGTCTCGCGACACAGATCGCAGTCGATGCACTGGTCGTCGACATAGAACTGCCCCTCGATGTTCTCTGGATATTTGTTCGCTACGTCGGCCATATTTTTCCCGTAAAACTGAGGTGCAATGGTAGGGGGAAACGCCTGTGGCGCAATGGAATTTTGGCCGCGCGCTACTGGCCGCTGCGCGGGCGCAAGGTCGCAATTGCAGTTGCCTGCGCACGCATCAGCGCCTCGCCGATCAGCACTGCATTCACGCCGCACGCTTTGATTCGAGCGATGTCGGCGGCCGTTCGAATGCCGCTCTCGCTGACGAGCACGATGCCGCTCGGCACCTGCTCGCTGAGTTGCTCGGTAACGGCGAGATCGACTTCGAAGGTGGCGAGATTGCGGTTGTTGATGCCGATGATTCGCGCGTCGGTTTCGAGCGCACGGTCGAGCTCGGCGAGGGTGTGGACTTCCACCAGTGCATCGAGGTGATAGGTCGCCGCGACATCGAGCAAGCGCACGAGTTGTGCGTCTGCCAAAGCGGCGACAATAAGCAAAATCGCATCGGCACCAGCGGCAGCGGCCTCGATGATTTGCAGCTCATCGAGGACGAAATCTTTGCGTAACAGCGGCACGCCGACGGCAGCACGGATCTCGGTGAGATACTCGAGCCGGCCTTGGAAGAACTGCTCGTCGGTCAACACGGAGATCGCCTCAGCGCCGGCGCGCGCATAGTTCTGCGCAATCTCGACGGGTGCGAAATTTTCCACGATCACGCCGGCTGACGGCGATGCCTTCTTCACCTCCGCAATGAGCGCGAGGTCGTCCGGCTTCTCGAGGACCGCCTGGAAACTGCGGGGGTCATTGCGCTGCAGCGCGAGCTGACGGAGCGCGGTTGCTTGCGGACGGAGGCGCTCAATCTCGCCGCGTTTTACCTGCAGGATTTCGTCGAGCCGGCTCATCGCCGCGACTGTAGCGTCGCGGTCGCGGAAACGCATCTCCGACGCGCGACGCGTATGCTTGGCGAATGGGCAACACCCGGGCGGCAAACAAACGAACACCTGTCCGCCGCTGGTATCGGCATCTGCTGCGGGAGTGGACGGTGGAAAGTCGGCGCGCGATTTTGCCCGCGTTCGCGCAGCCGAATGTGGCGAGTTGGCGCGATGACCAGCTCACCGCCGCATGGCTCGGTCACGCCACCGCGCTGATCAACTTCTTCGGGTTCGTCATCATCACTGATCCGGTATTGTTCCCGCGAATCGGGATCCGCCTGCCGGGACTGACGATCGGCCCGAAACGATTAACTGCTCCTGCGTTGAAGCTGCGCGAATTGCCGCAGATCCACCTGGTGCTGCTGTCGCACGCGCACTTCGATCACTTCGACATGGGCACGCTGCATCGCCTGAACGGGAGTGCCGATGTCATCACCGCAGCGCGGACTGCGGACCTGCTGCGGTGGACGCGCTTCCGCGACAAAAAAGAGCTGCGCTGGGGCGAAGAGAAGGTAATTCGGCGGGAGAATGGTGAGCTTCGCGTCCGCGCTTTTCCGGTAAAACACTGGGGCGCACGAC
>JBHENE010000013.1:0-14507 GCA_046262215.1 Chthoniobacterales bacterium
ACCGATTTGGGTTGCCGCTCCTGGATCACGGCGCCCGATGTAGCGCACGATCGCTTCGATGTCGCTCGAAGCAGGCTCCGTCCAGACTAGCCTCCGGTCCATTCACCGATGCGCGCTCTCATCTGCTCATTGGTGATGACCCGTCCGTGTTCGATGTCCTGCTCTGCCTCCCGGATCGCGGCAAGGAAGGCTACTTCTTCGGCGACATCACGGTAATCGGCGTCGTTCGGCAGGCGGTTGATCGCTTGGAGAACCTGTTCTTTTACGCTCATAGCTCTGAGTTATTTTATACGTTCAATGGTTCTGCGAAGCAATTGCCGATCGCTCGGCGAATTGGCTGCTCGCAACCCGAACGAAATTCAATGCGGGCAAGGATTCACTTCGCGCAACGAAAACGGCCGGACGTTAGCGCGTGCGGCCGCTTTGAATGGTTATCCTGAAACGGCGACGCAGCGCCGTTGCTACAGCTTTACACGCCGACGGCGATGCTGACGGTGTTGCTCCATTGGCCGACGCGATTGTCGCCGACCCGGTAGATGGCTTGGTAGGTCCATTCGCGGCGGCGTCCGGGAAGGTTTGGTTGGTCATTTCACTGTGTGAATGATATTTTTCTGCCTGTGACCATCGCCGATCTCCCCATTGCGATTGATCGCGGTCGGATCGCCCGCTTTTGCCGGGAACGGGGCGTTCGCTCTCTTTCGCTTTTTGGGTCGGTGCTGAGGGACGATTTCGATCCGGAACAAAGTGATGTCGATGTGCTGGCAGAGTTTGCGGCGGGCGCGCTTGCAGGAGTTGGCTTGCGCTATTTCGGTTTCGCCGAGGAGCTGAGCGAGGTCCTAGGCCATCGCGTGGATTTTTCGGCCACACTCCATCCCGCCCTCCGCGAGCAGGTCAGTCGTGAATCCGTTAAGCTCTATGAGCAGGCGTGATCCCGCGCTGACGCTCGGTCAAATTATTGAGTTCGCGGACGAAATCGCGATTCTGGTCGCGGCACGGGACTGCAAAGACTTAGAGACTAATCGCGAGTTTCGCCGTGCTCTTGAACGTTGCGTTGAATAGATCGGCGAAGCGTCGACTCGCTTGCCAGAGAAATGGCGCGCGGCGCATGCGGGGATTCCATGGCGGCAGATTATCGCCATGCGCAACGTCATGATCCATGGCTACGACGTGGTCGCAGACGAAGTTCTTTGGGATGTCGCCACGAAGGATGTGCCGGAGCTTCGGCAGGCCCTGCGCGCGCTCTCATCATGAAACAAGAGCGGCCGGACGTTCACACATCCGGCCGCTTTGATTCACTAGGCGGTTGTTAGGTAATTACACGCCGACGGCGATGCTGACGGGGTTGCTCCATTGGCCGGAGCGGTTGTCCCCTACGCGGTAGATGGCTTGGTAGGTCCATTGCGCCGCGGCGTCCCGAAAGGTTTGGGTGTCGGTGTAGCCGGGGGTGGTGTCGATCGCAAGTAAGACGAAGCCTTTCGTGTCGGCGCGGTCGACCTGGAGTTCGCATTGGTCGAGGAAGGCGCCGTAGCCTTGCCAACCCCAGTTCACCAGGACTTGATCGCCGCTGATGGGAGAGACTCAGGATGGGGCCGAAGGTGGTGAAGTCGGGGCCGACTTGTTGCGAGCCTTCGATGCCGAGAGCGGCGCCGATGGAGGCGTTGTAATCGGCGCTCGCTTTGATCTGCTTCACGAGCGCGCGGAAGCGGACTTCGACGCCGGGCGCTACGACTGGGACGGCCGCGGGAAACGTTGGCAGCACTGGCGCGCCGGTGGGCGGAGTGTCCCCGCCGTAGCGTGCGAGGTCTTTCCACGCGGTCCATTGTCGGGAGGCGTTCTGGATAATCGCCTGGCATTGCAGGACGTAGTTGAAGTAATCGGCGTCGGCCGCCTGCACAAGCCGGTGAAATACTCATGAGCGCGCCCGGCAGCAGCGTCCATGGATTCGTCGGAAGCTTTGCGGGTCTGGGCGAACTCGGACGCGGTCCAATCCAGCTCGACCCAAGCGGCGTCCGAGTTGGACTGAGCAGCCTCCAGGATGGACTAACACCGCGAAAGTCTCGCCCCACCTCGCCGAGACCTCCCGCCGCCGCGCGTCCAACGTGGGTTGAGCCGCGTCCGAGTTCCACCGGCACGTGTCCGAGTTGGACGGAGCTGCGTCCCGTTTCGCCCGACGCCGGTGGAAGCTCGCCCCGCGGTGAAGTCTCCGGGATTCGTTCCTTCAACCCGGCAATCCTGTCGGATCAGGCGCCGGAGCGGTATTCCCCGAACGAGGGGGGTGCGCCCGCCGCCGAACTAGCTAATTGACCGGGCCAGCAGTGAGCCGTGGCGGGAGGCGGCAGATCGCCCGGCGGCTTCGGCGAAAGATTCACGGTTTATTGATGTGGGCGCGGCTGCAGAGCGCGAGCACGTCTTTCGATTTCATGCGGATGCAGCCGGCGCTCCCCGGCCCGCCAATGAGCCGCCCTTCCGTGCAATTTTCTCGATCTCCCCGCCCGCGCTCCGCATCATGCCACCGCCGACGCCGAGGTAACGTTTGAGCTCGCCCAATTTTTTCTCAGAAATCAAGCGGCGCAATGTCTACAAGGTTGCGGTCGCTTATGCCGTCGTCGCGTGGCTGTTGATCCAAGCGGCCTCGATTCTCTTCCCGACTTTTGAAGCGCCGTCTTGGGTGATGAAAGTGTTCGTCACCGCCGTACTACTCGGCTTTCCGGTCGCGCTGATCTTTGCTTGGGCCTTTGAATTGACCCCGGACGGGATCAAGCGCGCGAAAGATGTCACACCGGCGGAATCGATCACGCCGCGCACCGGGCGCAAACCGATCGGGCTCACAGTCGCGCTCGCGGTGATCGCCGCTGGCTTGCTCGCGTTTCGTTTCCTCCAGCCAAACGCCACTGGAGAAAGTAAGCCTGCGACCACGTCATCAGCGGGCGCGCTGAAGAGCGTCCCTCTTCCTGAAAAATCGATCGCTGTCCTGCCATTGGTTAATTCCACCGGCGATCCGGCTAACGAGTACTTCTCCGACGGCATGTCGGAAGAATTCATCTCGTCACTCTCGCGTTTGCAGGAGCTAAAGGTGGTCGGGCGCACTTCGTCCTTTCAGTTCAAAGGCAAGAGCGACGACAGCAGGACGATCGGCGAAAAGCTCGGCGTCTATTATCTGCTCGAAGGCAGCGTGCGGAGGTCGGCCGATCGGGTCCGCATCGCGGTGGCGTTGATCAAATCCGGCGACGGCGCCAATGTCTGGTCGGACACCTATGACCGGGAGTTGAAGGACATCTTCGCGGTGCAATCGGAAATCGCCGGCGAGGTAGCGAAGCAGCTCAAGGTCGCGCTGCTCGGGAAGGACGGGTTGGCCGTACTGTTGACGACCGCGGCCACGCCTTCGAACCAGAACATCGAGGCCTATAACGCGCTCCTGCAGGGTAATTTTTACTCTAATCGAGGCACGGCAGAGGATTACCGGAAAGCGATCGGCTATTACGAGGAAGCGATCCGGCTCGACCCGCGTTACGCGCTCGCCTATGCGAAGCTCTCCTACTCGGCGGAGTATCTGGACACTCGCTTCATGGGCGGAGGGGCGAAAGAAAAAGCAGAGCTAGTTGCAAAAGCCCGTGCCGCGGCAGAGAAAGCCCTCGAGCTGGATTCGAATCTCGCCGAGGCACATTTGGCTCAAGACCAGCTTTTGGCGGAGATCGATTTCAATCTAGCCGCCGCGGAAGCGGAACTCCGCCGCACTTTCAAGCTGGCGCCGCAGACTGCGCCAGTGCCACAGAGTCTCGCGGTTTTGCTGGTTACCCTTGGCCAGCTCGAGGAAGGCGTTGGGCTTACGCGGCGCGCGATCGCCCTCGATCCCTTGCGCACTATAACTCACAATAACCTAGCCTACGAACTCGTTGCGCTCGGTCGCTACGACGAGGCTGAGGCGGAGTATCGCAAGATTGTCGCGTTGCAGCCGCAGGCATCCCAAAGCCACATGCGACTGTCGATCATTGAGATTCTGCGCGGCAAACCAGGCGCCGCCGTGGAATTGGCGAAACAGGAAACCGATGCGGTCTGGCGCACCTACGGACTGGCGCTGGCGCATTTCGCGAATGACCAGCGCGCTGACGCGGACGCGGCTCTCAAAAAACTGATCGACGAATCCGCCGACGAAGCCGGCAGCCAGATCGCCAGCGTCTACGCCCTGCGCAAAGAACCCGAGAAGATGTTCGAGTGGCTGGAGCACGCCTGGACGACACACGACTCGGGTGTGATCCAGCTGCTGACCGATCCTTTCCTGCGCGCCTACAAGGATGACCCGCGCTTCATTGCCTTCGCGCAAAAGATCGGCGTGACCCCAAAGGCCGCCGCGAAGCCGTGAGCGACGATAATCCTCACCTGAAGATCGGGAACAGTGGCGCGCCGTTGCGCGGGAACTTCGTGACGGCGCAGGCGTGTTCGACAAAATCTAATCCCGCGCTGGCTGCCCTTCCTGCGCAGGCTATTAAAAGCCCCGAAGCAACTCGCCAGGATGTTTGAGCTTTAGTTAGGCTTCTCGTGCTCTCTTAAATAAACCTGCGGCTCTTCGCCAGCATCACGAAATCCGACGGGATCATCAGCACCGTCGTGCTGTTATTCTCCGCGCCGATCTCCGAGCGCATCTGCATCCGCCGCAACTCCAGCGCCGCGGGATTACCCGTGGGAAACGTCGGTAACACGAGTGGTGGGACGAGACTCCGTGAGCCTGATGCAGCGCTTTCCAAGGGTCGATGGAATCTCGCCCTACTGTTGTCAGCGGTGGTCGGAAAATTGTCGCCTCGCGGCGCGCTCGTAACATAAGCTCCGCGCGGTGATTCGCCCGTTGCTGACGATCGTGCTCGCGTTGCGAATCGACACCGCGCTCGCCGCCGAGCCACTCCAGGTGCGGGTGCAGCCGACGCAATTTGTCGGTGCTGCAGGCTGTAAGTCGTCGAGCTGTCACGGCGGCGCGGGCGAGAAGCGGAGCCAGTTCATCACCTGGACGCGACGCGACATTCACACGCGCGGCTATGCGACCCTGACGAATGCGCGGTCGGAACGCATCGCGGCCGCCCTCGATCTGACGCAGCACAAAGACGGCGCGACCGCCGCGAGCAGCAACGCGCGTTGCACGGTCTGTCACTCGCCGTTCCAGACGGTCGCGGCGATGCAGACGCCGCCAGCGCTTGATCCGACAGAATCGGTTTCCTGCGAGAGTTGCCACGGCGCGGCGGGTTCGTGGTTGCGCGGGCACACGCGTCCGGATTGGAGCTACGCGACACGCGTCGGTGCGGGCATGCGTGATCTTAAAAGTCTCTACGTCCGCGCGAATACCTGCGTCGCGTGTCACCAAAACCTCGACGATGACATCGCGGCCGCCGGGCATCCGCCGCTGGTGTTCGAGCTCGATGGCCAATCCGCCGCCGAGCCGAAACATTGGCGCGATCCAGTCGATCGCGGCGTGAACGCGTGGCTTACCGGCCAGGCCGTTGCTTTGCGCGAGTTAAGCTGGCATCTCGCGACGAAAGGCACTGCTCAGCAGGATGCGGTGATGCAGTGCCGCGGACTCGCGTGGCTTCTCGGCAAAGTCACGGCGTCGGAGCGGGCGCTCGTCGGCATCGATTCCGCCGGCGATAACTTCTCCCGCACGCAACAACAGGCGGACGCGCTCGCCCGAGCCGCTGCGCAACAAAACTTCAGCACGGATTTCGCCATGCGACTGTCGCGCACTCTCAGCGCGGTCGACGCTGAGTTCATTGAGACGGGCGAGACGCCGCACGATGTTCTTTTCTCCCGCGCGCAGCGGCTCACGCTCGCGCTGGAGCGACTCTCCGACTTCGTGCATCGGGCCTCGCCGACCGCAGCGCGCTCCGCCGCGCTGACGGAACTTCGTCAGGATCTCCGTTGGACCGGCGAATTCAACGCGGCGCGATTCGCAGCTCGGTTACGCGATTATCGCCAGAGTCTCGGCGACGCAGTTCCCTAAATTGCTCGCTGGCCAAGGGCAACGCGGCCTCGCTAGATTGTCGCCCACATGGTCAGCGACACCTCGGCTCCCGCCACCGCCTTCGGGCGCACGAATCCTTTCCCCGCGCACATCAAACTGAATCGCCGGCTGAATCCCGGCTCGGAAAAAGACACGCGTCACATCGAGCTCGATCTCACCGGCTCGGGTCTCTCCTACGAGGTCGGCGAATCGCTGGCGGTTCATCCGACAAACGATCCGAAGTTGGTCGAAGAAATCCTGCACACGCTCGGCGCAACGGGCGAAGAGCTGGTGCCGGCGGCGAGCAAAGGCAAGGAGCCACTGCCGTTCCGCGATGCATTGCTACGCGAATACAAGATCACGCAGCCAACGCCGAAATTTCTCAAGGCGATTGCGGAACGCGCCAGCGCCGCGCCGCTCTTGAAAGAACTCCTCCAGCCCGAGCGCAAACAGGATCTCGACGCCTACGTCTGGGGCATGGATATGATCGATTTCCTGCTTCAGCACAGCTCGATCAGATTCACACCAGAGGAATTTGTCGGTCTGCTTTCGAAGCTCCAGCCGCGGCTCTATTCGATCGCGTCGAGCTTGAAAGCGTTCCCCGATCAGGTGCATCTCACGATCGACGTCGTCCGATATGAAAGCCATGGAAGGCAGCGCGCGGGCGTGTGCTCCAGCTTTCTCGCGGAACGCGCGGAAGGTTACCCAATTCCAGTGTTCATCAGCCCGTCGAAGTTCCGCCTGCCGGAGGATGGCAACACGCCGATCATCATGGTCGGGCCGGGCACCGGCGTGGCGCCGTTTCGCGCGTTTCTCCAGGAACGGAAAGCAATCGGCGCGAAAGGCAAAGCATGGCTGTTCTTCGGATCGCAGAAGGAGAGCTGCGATTACTTCTATAAAGACGAGTTCGATCAGCTGCAGAAGGATGGCGTTCTCACGAAGATACATTGCGCATTTTCCCGCGATCAGGCGCACAAGGTTTATGTGCAGACGCGGATGCTCGAGAATGCGGCTGAGCTCTGGAAGTGGATCGACGAAGGCGCGGAGTTCTTCGTCTGCGGCGATGCGAAACGGATGGCGAAAGACGTCGACGCTGCGCTGCAGAAGATCGTGCAGGAACACGGCGGAATGAACCCCGAGCAGGCGAACGAATACGTGGAGAAGATGAAGGCGGAGAAGCGCTACAAGCGCGACGTTTACTAGCGCGCGGCGGCACGTTCCCGCATCGCCGCGGCGAGCCCGACCAGCCATGCGACCGCGCAAGTCGCGGTGGTGATTCCACCGAGGACGAGCCACCACGGACGATAATCGAGCGTGAGCCGGCCATGCGTTCCGGCCGGTAGTTGGACGACCGGCATCAAACCCCGATACGAGCCGACGTCGACCGTTTTGCCATCGAGTCGCGCGCGGTAGCCGCCGAAAAACGGGCGAGAGAACGCGATCAACGCCGGGCGTTCTCCTGTCGGCACTTGGACGTCGACCTCGCTCGATTGACGATCTTCGTGCACAGGCTCAATCGTTGCGGAGGCAAACTCGATCCGCCGTTCGGCATCTTCATGTGCCAGCATCCCTTGATCGACCGCGCCGGTCGTTGCGAGCTCCGGCTCCAGCCATGCCAGAGACCGAACGCTCGGGATCTTGCCTGCGACACGATGATAAACGCGCCCTTCGTCCGTCCAGACATCAAGCATCCACTCCTCGGCTGGTTGCGGTGCTTGCTCGATCTCGTTCGCGACAATCAATCCATCAACGCCGATGCGCGCGAGCTCGCCTTCCGGCCCTGCCTGCCAGCCTAACAAGTAATCAATTGCCCAATCCGGCAACTCGCCATGAATCGCGACGCCAAACTCGCGCGCAACACCAGCGGGCCGAATCGGGCTGTAGCCGTTAATTAGCCGAACACCGCCCCACATCGAGGTGCTGCCTGGGCGAATCGTAGTGCCAAATGGGTCGGGTTTCTCCTCCGTGCGGTATGCCTTTTCCGGTGGAGGATGAAAGCTGAGATAGAGGCGTTGCGGATCGAGCGGCGCGGCGCGGGTCAGCTTTTGGTCGAGGTTATATCTCGGAACGCCGCAGTTTGGCGGGATGCAGAGATAAGTCGCTAGTAATGCGGCAAAGGTGATCGCAGGCGGAAGCCATCTTCGCCATCCCTCGCCTGCTGGAAGCAACCGCTCGCAGAGCATCCACGCAGCGGCGATCGCCAGCATCGCCGGAACTAACGTGCGACCGAATGGCTCTGCCGCGCCAACGAGCCACATCCCCACTGCGGTCAGCGCGACGAGTCCGAGCGCCGGCGCTCCGAATTTACGGCCAGTGCGCAAAGCCTCCGCTGCGCAAAGCGCTAGAACGAGGTGGATGAACGGCAGCCATCGGAAGCTCCAGCGGAAGACATTCGCGCTCGGCAGCATCGAGATAATCAGCACGAGGAGGAGCAGCGCCAGCTCCCAGCGCATTCGCCTAACGAGTGACCAACCTTCGCGGAAGAGCCCCCAGAGTAACGCCACCGGCGCGACCAACCCGCACGCCATCTCGCCCGCGGTATGCGGCATCAGCCGGGTCGAGAAATCGGCCCACTTCACCGTCCACGCCGGCAGGATGAAAGCCGGCAAAGCGGCGGGCGGCACAAGCCATTGCCAATGCGCCGAGCTATCCTGCGCTTGCCGCGCGGAGCCGTGCACGTAATCGAACAACGCCAGCCAGGCCGGCGCGGAAAGGCCGACGCCGAGCACGAGACCGCCGATCATTGGCAGCACGGAACGGACTCGCCGCGTTTCGCTCCACGACTTCACCGCCAGCCATGCGGCGAGCAGCGTCATCATGATGACCGTGTAGGGAAAGCCGCCGGTGATCAGCAGATATGCAAACGGAGCCGGCCAGAGAAAACGATAACGTCCGCGGTCCGGATCGAGCGCGCGATCCATTGCCCACCAGACCCAGGGCAGCCAGGCAAACGCGCCGAGCGCGCCGAACCAATCGATCGCGCCCCAGCAAACGATCCAGCCGTTCAACGCCGCGATCAGCGCGATCATGCCGGAGAGCGGCGCGGAGAAATTTCGTCCGCGGCCGAGCAGATAACCGCCCATCGCGAGGACGAAAAGATGTGCGATCGAAAGTGCCGCGGCTTGCTGCGGAAAGGTAAGCGGAAACTTCCAGATCAGGACCACCGCCGCGTTCACAAAGATCGAGAAAGTGCCGTATTGAAACTCGCCGGCGAGGTTGCTGCAGACCCATGAGTAAGGACTGAGCAACGGGAGATGACCTTCTGACCAGCTGCGCGCCACATCCGCGAACACGGGCAGGATCGAGAGCTCGTAGTCGTCGTTCCAGAAAAGCAGCGGATCGCGCCAGTAAAGCACGCCGCAGAACAGCAGCACGACTACGCCGGCGATGAACGCGCCGAGCAAGCCTCCACGAAAATGTCCTCGCTCGTCTGCGGATCGGCTGGCGGGGGCGATCAATGCGCAAGCCTACAAAACGACCGGTGTGCCCTCGGTCATCACCAGCACCTTCTTCTCGATTCCTGCTTCGCGCGCACAGGCGAGCAGACGCGCGGGCGGCTCATCGAGCGGCTCATACCCGAGACGGAACGTGCCGTAATGCATTGGCACCAGTGTCTTCGCACCCAGCTCTTGAAATGCCTGCACCGCCTGCTCGGGATTCATGTGCACCTCGCGGCCACTCGGCGGGTCGTAGGCGCCGATCGGCAGCAGCGCGATCTCGATATCCATCCGCTGCCCGATTTCTTTGAACCCATCGAAGTAAGCGCTGTCGCCGCAATGGAAGATCGAGCGCCCTTCCGCCTGGATATGAAAGCCGCCGAAGCCGCGATGCGAATCATGCAACATCCGCGCGCCCCAGTGATGACAAGGCGTCATCGATACGCAGAGCGGGCCGAGTTCGAGCCGCTGCCAATGATCGAGCTCATGGACGATATTGAAGCCGAGATCGTGAACGAGATTGCCGACGCCCACCGGCACAACAATCGGCTGGTCGGCCGCGACTTTCCGTAGCGTGCGACGATCGAGGTGATCGAAATGCGCATGCGTCACGAGCACGAAATCAATCTCGGGCAGATGGAAAAGATCGAAGCCCGGTTTCTTCAAACGCTTGATCACCTTCAGCCACATCGACCAGTTTGGGTCGATCAGGACATTGACCTCCTTCGTCTGAATCAAGAACGAGGCGTGCCCGATCCAGGTGATGCAGATCTCGCCGGCTTTGACCTTCGGAAACAGCGGCAAGCCACCGTTGCCGGCGCGCTTCGTGAAGAGCGACGGGATTAAGACACTGGTGAGGAAATTGCGCTTGTGCCAGTCCGAACTCGGTCGCAGGCCGACCCGCGTCGACGTCGTGTCGCTCCCATTCTCGGACGCCGGCGCGACGTTCATCCGGCTCTTCTTGGAAAAAGGAATCGGCACGGTCGCGCAACCATATAATCTCGGCAGGGTGAATCAAAACCTTTCGCCGCTGTGAGCGACCCGGCCGGAGAGAAAGCGACGCTCCGGAAGGCGCTCCTGGCGGAGTTGCGCGCGATGACGCCGGAGGAACGCGCCTCGCGTTCGAAGGCGATCTGCGAGCGGATTGCCGCTTCTGGAACGTGGAGGAAAGCCGAACGCGTGCTGCTGTTTTCACCGATGCGGACGGAACCGGATATCGCGCCGCTGCACGGCACAGCGCTCGAATCAGGCAAACAGGTCGATGTGATTCCCCGCACCGCGCGCGTCGAAGAAGAGCTCGCGCTGGCGTTCGTTCCGGATTTTGTGTTGGTGCCCGGGCTCGCCTTTTCGAGCGATGGTCATCGCCTCGGCCGCGGCGGCGGTTTCTATGATCGACTGCTCACCGGCCGCGCTAAGCATGCAATGACGATGGGCGTTTGTTTCGAGTTCCAGCTGCGCGAACTGATACCTCACGAGCAGCATGATGCGCTCGTTAAGTTCATCATCAGCGGATAGCCGCTTCGTCGCATGAAGCTGACCGGAAGCTGGCCGCGTCAGCCATTTATCGGCCTCGCGCTGGCAGCGGCGGCTGGGATCTTCGTCGCCGATTGCGCACCTCACCGCGTCGTCGGTCTGGTTTGCGTTGCGATCTTCGCAGTGCTCGCACTCGCCCGCACAAATGCCGCGGCGACTTACCTTTTCGTCGCCGCTTCTTTCTTCACGTTGCACTCACTGAGAGTAGTCGATTCTCCCGGTGCTCGGCTCGCTGCTGAGCTCGGCGACAAGCCACGTGCGGTGACGGTGCACGGCTTCGTCACAGGCGAGCCGAAGATATCCGCGCGCGGCACCAGTTCATTCCTCCTCCACGCGATCTCCATCGAGCGCGATGGCATTGAGGAAGGTTGCGATGGGACACTCACCGCGCGCTGGGCAGGCGATGTCGCATACGGCGACGAAGTGCGGCTATTCGGTGTCACTGGCGCCGTCGAAGGCCCGCGCAATCCCGGTGAGCTCGACATGCGTCGCTATCTCCTGCGGCACGATGTGCGAACCTCGTTCATCTCACGATATCGCGAGAACGGTCGCGTCCTTTCTCATGATCGTGGCAACCCCATCATCGCCGCCGCGCAAGCATCGCGGCGACACCTCGATGCCGCACTCGCGCGCGGACTCGAGAATTCACCCGATCAGCACAGCCTCGTCAGCGGGATCATCCTCGGTCTCCGTGATCAAACGCCGGATGAAGTCGAAGAGGAGTTTCAGCAGACCGGCACGATTCACCTGTTTGCGGTCGCGGGACTGCACGTCGGGATGGTCGCGTATTTGCTTTGGACGATGGCGGGAGCGCTGCGGCTGCCGCGTAAAGTGGCCATCTGCCTCATCGTTCCGGGATTGTTCTTCTACGCCGCAGTCACAGGGCTGAACACCGCAAGCCTGCGCGCCGCCACGATGGCGGCGATCATGCTCGGCGGCGTTTTTCTCGATCGACCTGCGCGCGCCGCAAACAGCCTTGCCGCCGCCGCATTCATCCTCCTGTCCTTCGACACGCAGCAGCTTTTCTCGATGGGTTTTCAGCTCTCGTTTGCCGTCGTCGGCACCATCATTTTGCTGGCTGATCCGGTGTTCCGCTCGCTAGAGCGGTGGTTCCAACCGGATGCGTTTCTCCCGCGCAACCTGTTCACGCGATTGCAACGCTTCAGCCAGGCGAGCTGGCGTCGAATCGCACACGGCATCTCGATTTCGCTGGCTGCTTGGGTCGGTTCCCTGCCGTTGATTCTCCCTTACTTTTACTTGATCACTCCGGTCTCGATCTTCGCAAATCTTGCCGTCGTTCCGCTCGCGTTTCTGGTCCTCGCGACGGGGATGATGTCGCTCTTGGCGACCCCGTTCGCCAGTTGGTTGGCCGTCATTTTCAACAACGCGAACTGGACCATCGCATCGTTGATCCTCGCGACCGTGAGTCTCTTCGCGCGTGCGCCGGCAGGGCACTTCTACATCGGACAACCGCATTGGCCGGGCGGCGTTCGCGCGGAAATCACGGCGCTTGATCTCGGCGCCGGCGCTGCGATTCACGTGCGAAATCATGGACGCGATTGGCTGATCGATTGCGGCGCCGAACGCGACTTCCGCCGCGTCGTGCGCGGCTACTTGCGTTCGCGCGGCATCAATAGGCTCGACGGTCTCGTGCTCACGCATGGCGACTCCGCGCACATCGGCGGGTCTGTGTCCGTGGTGCGGGCGCTGCGGCCTTCCACGATCGTCGACACGTCTGCGCCAGACCGCTCCAGCGTGCATCGCCAGCTAATTGCGTTTTGCGATGAGCACCAGCTCACGCGGCGCCTATCGACTGCTGCGGATTCAATCCCGCTCGGCCGTGACGTGACTGCGCGCGTGTTGTTTCCGCCAGCGAACTTCCGCGGAACGACGGCTGATGATCAGGCCTTCGTGATCCAACTGACGGTGGCAGATCGTTGGCGCATCCTCCTCATGTCCGATAGCGGCGAAGCGACGGAACAATGGCTGGTTGCGAGCGGAGCCGACCTGCACAGCAACATCTTGATCAAAGGCCAGCATCACTCCGCCCTTTCCGGGACGGCGGAGTTCATCGAGCGCGTTCAGCCGGAAGCTATCATCACGTCGTCCACGAACTTCGCCGAGAACGAGCGGGTGAAAGATGACTGGGCGGCAATGATCGCGAGCCACGGCGTGCAGTTATTTCGGCAGGACGAGAGCGGCGCCGTGACGCTCAAATTCTTTCGCGATCGGTGGGAAGCGCAGGCGTTCCTTCAGCCGGAGACTTTTCGTAGCACGAGACGGTGAATTTCGAGGCCAGCCTCCGTGAAACGTTGCCCGAACGTGGTGAGCGGTAGTGCTTCCTTTGCTGCGACTTCTTGCAACGATTGTGCAACCCCCACCACCCGCTTCATGTCGGCCGCATAGTCTGGCTGATCAGTGGCGACGTAGAACGTGCCCTCAGGCTTCAATGCTGCCGCGACTGCTTCGAGAAGTTCGGCGGTGAAGATGCGACGCGTGGCATGGCGGCGTTTCGGCCACGGGTCCGGGAACAAAAGGTAGAACGCGTCGACGGATTGCGGCGGCAGGAGCGAATTAACGGCATGTGCGATGTCGACCCGGATGATCCGAGCGTTCGCTAGACCTGCGCGAGTTACCCGACGACAGGAAGTTCTGACGCGACCTACGAGCCGCTCGATGCCGAGAAAATTGCGCTTCGGCTTTTCAGCCGCGCAGGCTGTAAGGAAAAGCCCATCGCCGCAGCCGAGGTCGATCTCGAGCGGAGCGTTCGCGTCGGGGAAAAGCTCAGCGAAATCGAGCGGCTTCTCGAGGTCCGCTGGCACGAATTCGATCGCCTCTTCAGGTCCCGAAAACATTCCTGGTCGACGCATCGCGTATCGATAGCCGTTCTCGGATGGAGTTAAAGCACGGCATCAGATCGCGTGTTACATTCGCGTATGATCAGCAGAGTTCTCCTCGGTCTTGTCGCATGCATCACACTCTCCAGCGTCAGCGCGACCGCGCAGGAACCCGCGCCAGCAGCGACCAAGACTGCTGTCTTCGCCGGCGGTTGTTTCTGGTGCATGCAACCGGCGTTTGACCACACCGACGGCGTCACCAAAACGGTCGTTGGTTACAGCGGCGGCGACGAAGTTAATCCCACTTACAGCCAGGTTTCAGGGCACAAAACCGGTCACCGCGAATCGATCGAAGTCACCTACGATCCCGCCAAGGTTTCATACTATCAGCTGCTGGATGTCTTCTGGCGGCAAATCAATCCGACACAGGCCAACGGGCAGTTTGCCGACATCGGCCTCAGCTATCAGGCGGCGATCTTCTACGGAAACGATGAGGAGAAATCGCGCGCCGAGGAGTCGAAGAAGAAGCTGGGCGAGTCAGGTAAATTCCAAAAGCCGATCGTCACTGAAATCCTGCCGGCGAAAAAATTCTATCCAGCCGAAGAGTATCACCAGAAGTATTATCTGAAGAACACCGCGGACTATGAAGCGTATCACGTTGGCTCTGGACGTGTTGGGTTCCTCGAGAAAGTCTGGGGCAAAAATCCGCAGTAGCAC
>JBHENE010000014.1:0-10343 GCA_046262215.1 Chthoniobacterales bacterium
GGCCGATGCCACGGACGATCACCTTCCTGGGCTGGTCGCCCGTGACGATGTAACCGCCAATCACAACGTTGTCGCCCGTCTGGACGAAGCCGCGCGTCGAGATGTTTCGAAGTGTGGCGTTCACCGAGATCAGAACGAGGCCGGTGTTGGTGCTCACCAGACCGCGTGAATCTGCCACCGTAAGACGTGCAGGATAGACACCCCCGGACGCGTAGGTGTGCGTCACCGTCGGCGATGACTGCGTCACCTGATTGGTCCCATCACCGAAGTCGAACGTGTACGACGCGATGGAATCACCTGCATCGGGGTCGCTCGAACCGGCACCGCTGAAGTTCACCGTTAACGGGGCTGACCCGCGCTCGGGTGCTCCGGTGAGCACCGCGGTTGGCGCAGCGTTCGGGAAGCAGGAAGCGTTGCCCGCAAGAACATACCCAACATCGTTGGTCGAATCCGTCGCGGAAGTCTTCGTGAGGGTCGCCGTTCCTGTGCCGGCGAAATTCCTCGCGCTGATGCCGATGAATGCGTCCCGTGCTTTCGCGTTGCCGACTTTGCTGTTGGAAATTGTGATCTGGATCGTGCCGTCTTTCACGGTGATCACACCTTTGTCCGCAGCGCCGCGGGTCGTTGGCACGTTCCCGGTAGAGCTGACGGTGCCGTACTCGAAGGTAGCGGCGGCCGGGCTGCCGCCGGCGTTTGAGTTCGCGCCGACATAATAGCGGTCTTCGCCGTTCCCCGGCGCGACGGGCGGCGTCCAAATGATTCGCCACTGGCGATTCGGCGCGATCGTCGATAGGTCCTTCAGTTTCATCGTGAAGATGAGTTTGCTCGAGCCATCAGAGAAGTAAGGCTCCGCGATGGACACGGACAACACGTCGAGATCGCTATTCGCGCTTCCGCCCGTCTGATCTCCCGCTGGGTCTTGGACGAGGAGCACGCCGGGAATTGCACAAGGACTCAACACCGGCGGTGGCGCCGCGCCGACGACGAGATCGACTTCGTTACTCTGCGCTCCGAGACCGAGGACGTTAATCGCCTTCACGACGTAGAAGTAATCCTTGACCGCTGGGTCAGCCGTAAGGTCGTCGAAGGTGGTCTTAGCGCTGCCGGTCTGGCCAAGCGGCGCAAGAAAGTCGAACCCGCCCGAAACCGTCCCGCGATAGATGTAGTAATTAGTAATGGGAGATCCGCCGTTATCCGGCTCCTTCCATGTCAGACGCGAGGCCGTTGCATCGCGTGTACCCGAGAGGCACGGTGGCTTCGCGGGCAGTGGCGTCGTCGTGTCGGTGTTAGCGTCGTTTGAGGCAAACAGGGTCTTGCCACCATTCTGGCGTGCCACTCGCATGTGCGCGACGAAATCGTTTCCGGCCGTACCGCCAATACACGCGGCAGTGACACAGCCGTCGCTATAGCCGGAGAGCGGACGGCCTTTCGAGTCGACGGTGATTTCGTTGAAGTCGAGCAAGTTCCGGTCTATTTGACTTCCTCCCCGCTGCCAGATGCCGGTCATGCTTTGGACGGGATCGTTTGGCGTCGCGTTGACGGTTACCCAGGTGCGGCCGGCGTCATAGGTCGTCGCGATGAAGAGGTACCACTTTCCGGAGAAGTCGACCGCCTGGTAGTCACCGGACTTGTCGGTGCCAAAGAAGGAGACAGCCGCACGACCGGAACTCCCGGCGATCGCCTCAACGTGCGCCGCGTTCTTGATCCCGTGCGACGTGCCAACGTCGATATCACGTATCCATGTCGTCCCATTGTCCTCGCTAATCGCGACGTGGACGTGCCCCTCCGGAGGCTGGTTTGCAGCGACAGGCTCGTTGTTCACGTAGGCGTAGTACGCCCGACTATCAGTATCGAGACCGACAGATGGGTCGGCACCGCCGTCGATCTGCTTCCGGCTGGTGAACGCCGGTCCGTTTGCATCGGCTGCTGCTTTTTTGACCGTGAACTCGGTCCAAGGCGTGGTATCGGCATCCTTGCTAACGCCACCACCCTGGTTGTTGCCACAGGATTTATCCGGCAGCCAGGCGGTGCCATTCGGCGCGATCCGCACGTGGCCGTGCAGGCCACCGCAGTCCTTCGGGGCCATGGCGCCCGGGCCGGTCGCAGCCACACCTGGTCCGTAGGAGGCACCGAGATCGTCGCTACGCTGGCAGAGTGAGCCGACCAGATCCTGCGAGCAATACAGAACATATTGTCCCTGATTGACTGCCGGGTTGCCGACAGCGCCGAGCGCTGCCGGATAGGGGCCGGTCCCGATCGTTTGGTGATCGGCGCCTGAAGGCGGCGAGATTCCGACCGGCTTATAGGAATCACCATCGTCATCGGTGAACGCGTATGACGCGTTCGCGCCCGCAGTCGAGTTCGAAGCGAAGGTGCGGCCAGACTTCTGGTCCGTGAACAAGATCGGATCGAGTCCAGTATTCGTGACGGTGGAGGACTTGTCTTCCCACAGACCTTCGCAGCACTCCGGCTTCGCCGGCTTCAGCAATTCCGGCGGGGTCAGGCGGAAGATTGGACCGGTGTTCATCAGCATGATGCGTCCGGTCTTCGGATTGAACCCAATGTTGAACTCACCAGACCTGCTTTCCGCAGCGCTGCCTTTCGGCGGGACAAAAATCTGATATCGCGGCACGCCGGGCGCGACCGGATCTGGCCCGCCAAAGGCCGGACCTCCGGGAGTTCCCGCGAGCAGATCGATCTTCACCTTCACTGTCTCGCCAGTCGCGGTGACGGGCACGATCTTTATCGTGAATTTGCTTTCTCCGTCACGGAGCGAACCGGGGTACGCAACCTCAGGGTTGGCGCTACTCGTCGACTGCGAGTCAGCGGACCTCGAGCCGTCTAAATCGCCGACGACCCCTTTAAAAATGTATAGATCGTAGTCAGACTGACCGCTGCCTGTGTCAGTCCACCCGGCGGTTACCCTTAATGCCGCATTAGGATGCGCCGCGGCGTAGCCGGACGGCAGGGACAAAGTGAGGACATAGCTGTCGCAGGGATTAGCGGCATCGCAGCGTGGGCCGTCGTCGACTTGGAAGATGGGACTCTGGTTCGAGGCGGTGAAGGGACCCGCCTGATATGTGACGGTAGGATTGGCCTCGGAGACCATGCCGCTGCTCGGAGAGGAGGCGAAACTGACTACGGCGAGCAATGCGCTGCAGCCACAGAGGGCAACAGCTGCAGCAGCGCGGAGTTTAAAGATACCGGATTGAGAGGAGCTCTTTTGCATCGTGGGTAAGCAGACGGTTGTCGAATGGGGGCACGCGCCGCGACAGGAGCGTGGCGGAACGCGAGCACCGTATGTAACGCCAATTTGGCCGCAACGAATATTTTATAGTTTTCGCGCAAAAGATGACCCACTGAGCCATCGGCGAATACCTCCGGCTCTTTTGCCGAGGGCCTTGCACGTTGACAGCCGCTGCTTGCTCCGACGCCGCCGCAGTTGATCTTCTGCAAAGGCTCAGCAAACCGAGCAGTAATCGGCGGTCCCGAGCCGCTCGGCTAAGCGATGATTTAACGCTTCACCGCGTCCACCTTCGACCCAGCTTCCTGCGCGTAAATCATTACGCCTTTGAGAGCATCGATCGCCCGCAGCAACTGTGGGTCTTTGGTTTTGATCAGCTCCTTCTCTTCTTCGGGCTTCAAGTTCTCGACGCTCCGCGCGGCGAAGAGCGCACGCTCTCCCTCCGCCGTCATCGGCGCGCGGATATTCGGCGCCACCCCATTCGCGTTGATCACCTGTTTGCTCGGCGTGTAATACTTGGCCGTCGTAAAGCGAAGCGCCGATCCGTCCGGCAACTGCATGACGTTCTGCACCGACCCTTTCCCAAAGGTCGTTTCGCCGACCAGCACGGCGCGATGCAAATCCTTCAACGCACCCGCGACGATCTCCGCACCGCTGGCGCTTCCTTCATTCACCAGCACCGCCATCGGGAAGCGCGGCCGCTGCTTCGACACTGCTGAAGTGGCGTAATCGGTTTGCTGCGACGGCACGCGTCCCTGCGTGGAAACGACGGTGGTGTTCGGCGGAAGGAACTGCGCACAAACATCGACGGCGCTGTTCAGCAACCCGCCGGGGTTATTCCGGAGATCGAGCACGAGCGCCTGCATCCCTTGTTTCTGGAGGTCATCGAGCGCTTTTTCCAGCTCGCCCGCGGTAGGCTCGTTGAACTGGATTAACCGCACGTAGCCGATCTTGAAAGCACCGCCGAGCTCCTGATCGAGGACCTTCGCGCCTTTGACGCTCTGCACTTTGATCTCAGCGCGATCGAGCGCGAAGTCTTTCACCTCTTTCGTCGCGGGACGCAGAATCGTGAGCGTCACCTTCTGACCCGGCACACCTCGCAAGACATTGATCGCGTCCTGCAGCTCCATCTTCTCGGTCGACGAGCCGTTGATGCGCAAGATTTGGTCGCCGGAGATGATCCCTGCTCGCGCCGCTGGCGTGTCCTCGATGGCCGTGATCACGGTCAACAAGTTGGCCTTAACCGAAACTTCGATGCCGAGCCCGTTGAACCGGCTTCGCGTATCGTCCTGCATGTCTTTGAAATCGTCCGCGTCCATGAACTGACTGTGCGGATCGAGCGATGCGAGCATGCCTTTCATGGCCGCGTAGATGAGATCGTGGTAGCTCGTCTTTTTGCTGTCGACGTAATCCTGCCGGATGAGCTGCACGGCTTTCGCGAAGACGGAGATCTGCGCGTAGCCAGTCTCATCCTCAGTCGGGTTCGCAGCGCGCACCGAGTAGAACCGGAAGCCGAGCAGCACGTTAACGAAAAGCAGACACGCGAAAGTGCTGAGCAGGAGGCGTCGCTTCATAGTGGTGCGGCTGAGTTCGAGCGGGCGAGGATCATCGCCCAGCCGGAAATTTTTGGCAACGCGCAAACCATTCGCGTAGGCTGGCGGCCCTCTCACGCACCATGAATTTCACGCGTCTCCTCGTCGTCCTGCTAATCGTCACCTTCTGCGTCGCCTCAGCACCGGCAGCGGAGCAAAACACCGACGCGGAGCTAGACAAGGTCGCCGACGAGTATGTGAAAGGCTGGCTCGGCGCCCATCCCATCGAAGCAACGGCCCTTGGGTTCCACGAGTACGATGGGCGCATCAACGATTACACGCGGCTGTCGCTCGATGCGGAGTTATCCCGTCTTAAGCGCTTCGACGAGCGACTCGCGAAATTCAACCCGGCGAAGCTCGGAGCTCGCGCCGCCGTCGACCTGCGGATCCTGCAAGCGGCGGTGAAGAAGGATCTCTTCCAAGCTGTGGACATGGCGTCGTTCGAGATGAACCCGATGATGTACGCACAAGCGCTCGACGTGAACACGTTCATTAAGCGCAACTTTGCGCCGCTTGCCGATCGCGCCCGCAGCATCATCCAGATCGAGAGCCAGGCGCCCAACATCATGATCGCGGCGAAGACGAACCTGGCGCCGGTGTTGCCGCGACCCTACGTAGAGCTCGCGATCGAGATAGCGCGCGGCGCCGCTGATTTCCTGAAGAAGGACCTGGTCGAAGCGTTAAAGGACTTAAAAGATGAAAAGCTTGTCCCCGCGTTTCAGCTATCGAACCGCAAGGCTTATGCCGCTCTGAACGAATACGCGACCTGGCTGGAGAAGGAGCGGCTGCCGAATGCGACCGGCCAGTGGCAGCTAGGCGAAGAGAAATACCGCCGGATGTTAGCCGGAGCCGAGCTAGTGGACATGGCCCCGGCGCAAGTCCTGGAAATCGGATTAGCGGAGTTAAAGCGGGAGCAGGATGCATTCGCGGAAGCGGCTAAGATCATCGATCCGAGCAAGCCTGCTACGGAAGTGTTCAAAGACATCCAGAAGGATCATCCGACTGCCGAGAGCCTGATCCCTGACACAGCCAAGAACCTTGATGCGATCCGGCAGTTCCTCGTCGACCGCGATATCATCACCATCCCGTCGAAAGTGCCCGCGCAGGTGAAGGAGACTCCGCAGTTCGCGAGGGCAACCTCGTTCGCGTCGATGGATACTCCGGGGCCATTCGAGAAGAAGGCGTCCGAGGCCTACTACTACGTCACACCAGTAGAGCAGGAGTGGCCGGAACCGCAGAAGGAAGAATGGCTGACTGCGTTTAACTACTACACGACGGATGTGGTCTCGATCCATGAGTGTTATCCAGGACACTACGTGCAGTTCCTCCATCTAAACGCATCGCCCGCGACGAAAGCAGAGAAGGTTTTCGGCAGCTATGCCTTCATCGAAGGCTGGGCGCATTACACGGAGAAGATGATGCTGGATGAAGGCTTTGGCCGCAGCAAGAAGCCGGATCCCTC
Source organism: Chthoniobacterales bacterium (assembly GCA_046262215.1). GTDB lineage: Bacteria > Verrucomicrobiota > Verrucomicrobiia > Chthoniobacterales > UBA10450 > JACCTI01. Next base: position 6,299 of record JBHENE010000014.1, read on the forward strand.
TGAAGAGGAAGTGAAAAAGGCGGCGAAGTATCGCATGGCCCAAGCGGACGAGGCGCTGCTCCGCCTTTGCCGCCTATGTGTCTCCATTAAAATGCACACGCAGGGAATGAGTGTGGAGGATGGCGCGAAGTTCTTTCAGGAGAATTGCTACTATGAGGCCAAGCCTTCGCATTCTGAGGCGATGCGCGGCACCTACGATCCCGGTTATCTGAACTACACCTTGGGTAAGCTCCAGATCCTGAAGTTACGCGAGGACTACAAAGCGCAGGAAGGCGACAAGTTCTCGCTCAAGAAGTTTCACGACGAGATGCTTAAACACGGCATGCCTCCCATCCGCCTGCTCCGCGAGGTTCTCCTCAAAGACAAAGCGCAATGGGGCTCGGTGCTGTAATGGAGGGCAATGCTCCTGTCATTGCCGCCCTGTGACATGGCAATGACAGGAGCATTGCCCTCCAGCGACCTTTTTCGCTGAGCGTCATTACGGCTTCGAATCCATTACGCATCATGCCACTCAAGAGTGTTCAACTCGCCCTGATACGGCCAGTCTTCCGCGCGCGCGACTAGCCCGTGTCGCACGGGATTATTGCGCACGTATTCCCATTTCGCGCTGTAGCTCTCGTTGCGCCGCAACTGCGTATCCCAACAATCGGTCTGCGAAATCGGCTGTTGCTCCCGGCACGGCCAACGCTTCGAAACGTAGCTTTTCCAGAATGCGATCCAGCGTTGGACCCCGAGCGCGTCCGGCCGGGCCGGCGTGCAGAAAAGGTGAAGGTGATCCGGTAAAATGACATATCTCCCGACCAACCAATGATCTGCCGCACACCAGGCATCCAGGATTACCTGCACCGATTCTGGATACGCCAGGATCTTCTTCCGTTTCTCCGTGCAGACGGTCACGAATATGATGACCGAAAGGTTATCGCGCTCGCGTGTCGGCCAATGAGCGGGGTGTTTTCTGTCGTCGTCCCCGTCGTTCATACAACGCAATCCTGGAGGGCAATGCTCCTGTCATTGCCAAGCCGCGCGCCGAAGAGGCAATGACAGGAGCATTGCCCTCCAGGCCTCGTCGCTACTCATCGTCGGCGCCGCCACTCAACAACTCCGGTAACAACGGCTGCGGATTTGCCGGTAGCTCCTCGACGTCGCGCAGTTTCCTCGTGATCACCCGCGACCTCGTCGCCACCTTGTCCATGTCGCTCGACGCCTGGTCGAGCTTGTCCTTCACCTTTGTCAGCGCGTCGCCGAACTTTCCGAACTCCGTCTTCACCGCCGCCAGTAGATTCCAGACTTCACTGGAGCGCTGTTGAATCGACAACGTGCGGAATCCCATCTGCAAGCTGTTTAGCAACGCCGCGAGTGTCGTCGGCCCGGTGATGACGACGCGGCAGTCGCGTTGCACCTGCTCGACCAGGCCGACGCGCCGGATCGCCTCCGCGTAGAGGCCTTCGGTGGGTAGGAACATCAGCGCGAAGTCGGTTGTCTTCGGCGGGTTGATGTACTTCGAGCAGATGTCTTTGGCGCATTTGCGTAGCTGCGTTTCGAGGTTCTTCGTCGCCAACTCGGTCGCTGGGACGTCGGCTGATTCCTGCGCCGCAATCAGTCGCTGGTAATCTTCGACCGGAAACTTCGCATCGATCGGCAACCAAACCGCGCTGCCATTCCCATAGCCGGGCAGCTTGATCGCGAACTCCACCGTCTCACCACTCTCCTCGCGCGTGCGAACATTGCGCTCGAACTGATCGGTTGTCAGCACCTGCTCGAGAAGCGCGCCGAGCTGCACTTCCCCCCAGCCGCCGCGCGTCTTTACGTTGGTCAGCACTCGCTGCAAACCGCCTACATCGCTAGCGAGCTGCTGCATCGCGCCCAGGCCTTGATGCACCTGCTCGAGGCGTTCGCTCACGAGTTTAAACGATTCGCCGAGGCGCTTCTCGAGCGTGCCCTGCAGTTTCTCATCGACTGTCACTCTCATCCGATCGAGCTGCTTGGAATTGTCCTGCTGCAACTCCTTCAACCGCGTGTCGACAATCGAGCGGAGCGCCTCGAGCCGTTGTTCATTCGATTCGCTCAGCTTCCCGGTCTGACCGACAACATTCTCGATCGGGCCTTTCAACATCGCGCCGACGTCGCTGATCGACTTCACGGTTGTGTCGTTTAGCCGGTGCAGCGCGCCGCTCAGCTCTTCGCGCTGCGCCTTTGCGGCGTTGGCGGTTTCTTCACGGCTGCGAGCAAACTCGTCGCGAAACATCTTCTCCTCGCGCTCCTGCGCTTGCTCGAGATCAGCCAGGCGCCGGACCAACTCTTCGTCGATGCCACGGCCGCGTCGGCCGATTAAGAATGCGATTGCGGCAAGGATAACACCCGCGGCGAGTCCGATCGCGAGATAGATCGCAGGTGTCATTGTTAGCGACTAACAGAAGGCCGATCGCACTTCAAGAAGAGCACGCGCGAGCCACGAAAACGTTCGCGCCGTAAAAAATTAAAAGTCGGCACGGCCCTCCTTAATGCGCCGTGCGATTGGACTTGCAACGCAACTGCGACTCCAGTGCTCGCTCTCCACAGCGGAAGCTTTCGCGGTCGCTGTTCGATTCGAAAATGAAGATCTACATAAGCGGACTCTACTCTGGCACCAGCCCTCAACCCGGGATCGGCCTCTCGCGCTCACTGCGGATCGCATATCCGGACGCCACGATTGTCGGGGTAGAATACTCGAACCGCAGTTCAGGCATTCACTGGCTCGGGTTCGACGATCTCTGGCTGCAGCGGCCCTGGGAAGAACTCGACCTTCCTGCATACGGCGAATTGATCACCGAGTTGCTCGACGGTGGTGCGCTCTGGATTTCGGGCACCGATCTAGAGGCTCTCTGGCTGGCGTCTGTGTTTCCCGACGGCCATCCGAATCTGCTTAGTCCGCCGGCGGTTGGGCTGAGCCGGATCACAAAACCGGGCGTCGAAGCACACAAAGGACTTCCGCTAAAAATTCCGCCATTCGTTTCGACTGACGAGTCGGATTGGGACCTGCACGCGTTCTGTCGCAAACACGATTGGCGCGTTTGGCTGAAGGGGCCCTACTACGAAGCAGTCCGCACGAAGTCATGGGATCAGTTTGAGGCGGTGCGTTCTGCGCTCGTGAAAGTCTGGTCAACGCAGCGGCTCTTTTTGCAGGCGCACGTCTCCGGCTACGAAGAATCTGTCATGCTCTCCGCCTACAAAGGCGAGTTGCTCGGCTGCGTGAGCATGCGCAAACGCGAGCTCACTGAAGATGGTAAGACTTGGGCGGGCGATGTGACGGAAGTGCCCGAGGCATTCGCCGCCCGGCTACGTGAGATCATTCGCGAGATCAACTGGTCCGGCGGCGCCGAGCTCGAGATGATCAAGGATCCGGAAGGTCAACGCTGGCTGCTCGAGTGGAACCCTCGCTTCCCCGCGTGGGTGCACGGCGCAACGATTGCGGGCTGCAACCTCCCAGCAATGCTCGTGGAAGCTGCTACTGGAATTCCCGCCGAGAAAACCACTGCGCAATCCGAGGAATTCACGCGCGTGGTGCTCGAGGTGCCGGTACGTGAACGCTATCCGCTCCCGCCGCTGCCTGAGCCGTACGCCGGCGGCATCGGTCATTCGATGAAGCATCCATCCGGCATGCCCGCGCTCGCCGAGCGGCTGCACAAACTTCATCCGCATCTCATGAGCGCGAGCACCAACGGTGCGAATGGCTCGAACGGGAACGGTGCCGCCAAACCGACTGGCGTCGCTGCGATCCCGCCATCGTTCATGAACGATCTAAAGGCGCAGGATTACGACCAACTCGAAACGCCTTCGTTTCTGTTCATGGATTCGACTGCGGCAGAGCTTTTTGATCGAGCATCGAAGCTCGCTCGCCGCATCAGCACCGCGGAGACGCTGGTCAGCAACGGCTACAGCATCAAAACGAATCCCGACGCACGCTTAATCAAGCTCGCGCTCGACACCGGATTCTACGCCGAGGCGATTAGCTTGCTGGAAGTGCAGAAGGCGCTCCAGACTGGGTTCAAGCCTGAGCAGGTGATCC
>JBHENE010000015.1:0-8710 GCA_046262215.1 Chthoniobacterales bacterium
GGATTCAGGAGTTGCATGAGGATGTCGTCGAGCTTTACGCAGACGCACTGCGGCGGCCGGGTGGCGCCGTCGGCCGCGGACCGAAACGGCACTTCGTCGAAATTCATCCAGAGGACATTCGGGGCTTCGTCGAGCTAGCGACGAATCCGTGGATCGTCGCAGTTTCCGAAGCGGTCCTAGGGCCCAACTACAAGATCGTCGAGATCGGCTTCGACGTGCCGAACCCGGGCGCACTGGCGCAGCCATGGCACCGCGATTTTCCTGCGCCCGAGGAGACGATCACCGGGCGGCGTTTGAACTCGCTCGCATTCAATCTGACGTGCGTGGACGTGACCGAAGACATGGGCCCGTTCGAGATTGCGCCGGGGACGCAGTGGGACCTGCCGACGGGCTTCGAACACGAGATGTTTCCGGCGCGCGAGCTGTACCCGCGTTACCAACAGCGCGCGCAGCAGAAGATGCCGAAGATGGGCGACATCTCCGCGCGGTCGGCGCTCACGGTGCATCGCGGCACGCCCAACCGATCCGAGAAGTCTCGACCGGTGCTGGTTCTCGGGGTGGACGCGCCCGATGCTCGGAACGCGGAGCGTCACGATTTCCAGATCACGCGACGTTTCTATGAGACGTTGTCGCAAAATCTGCGCGATCATCTGACCTGCCGGCTGGTTGATGAGCTGGAACCGATCGTGCAAGGTCACACGATCGAAGGGCTGATGATGGGCGAAGCCTGAGGCGCGGAGTTTGTCGACACAGCGCCTGCTTCAACCGCGTCGGGAGCGAGTTGCCGGCGGCGCCTGATAGATAAGCTTGCCTGATGAAACAGGTTTCAAATGTCGAGCGCCGAACAGCATTAGCCGAGACGCCGCAGGCCCTGGCGTGGGATGGGACAAGGCTGTGGTTGAGCTCGCGCGACCTCGGCACTCTCTACCAGGTTGATGTCGAGCAGTGGAAAACTGCGGCGGAAATCGATCCGCCTGGGCACGTTTGGGCGGGCGCTTTAACTACCGACGGATGGCGATTCACGATCGGCAAAGGTTTGAATGACGATCGTTATATCTATCGCTACCGCGCTGGCGAGGGGTTCACGAAGTTGTTCGCCTGTCCCGAAATGGCGGGTTCCTACCTGAGCTTTGACGGCGAGCATCTTTATCTGAGCCGCTGGTATAAGGGTCAGATTCATCAGCTGAACGATGCGGGAGAAACTCTCCGCCTGATCGACATCGGCGCGGAGATTTGCGGACAGACGTTTGCCAACGGCACCCTCTACGTTCTGCGCGGGCGCGAAAACGCGGACGTTCCGGGTAAGGCGGAAGAGTGGCGGATCGCGCGAGTCGATGTCCGCGAGGAAATACCAACGGTAGACGATTTGGCGACCATACCCTTCGCAGCGCGCTCGCTGGCTTTTGACGGCCGAAAGTTCTGGTCTAACCATCGCGCGGCCAACGAGATCGTGTCGTTCACGTTACCAGAGTAGCTAACGAGTGGATGACAGCGCGATCGTGAAGATGGTATTCTGCTGATTTGACGTGATAGGCTTTCCACCACCAGAACCAGACGGGATCACTCCTGCCGCTTCGCTGCAGGCAAGTGCCGAACGCTTCACTCGGCGGCTGGAAGCGTTCAGCGATCTTGTCTTCGGATTCAGTCTTTCGCTCCTTGCCACGCGGCTCGATGTGCCTGTGAGCGAAAGCGAAATTTTCAATTCCGCGCGCTGGGCGACCTTCGTCATCAGCTTCGGAATGATCTGCGCGATCTGGCTCGCGCATTATCGCGTTTTCCGGCACCAGTTCGTCGCGAGGACGTTCGAGGTGATCGTCAACTTCATCTTCCTCCTCGGCATAGCGGTCCTCCCATACGTCGTGCAAACCTTCTTGCGGTTCCAGAGCAACCGGCCGTCGTTTCTGCTCTATCTCGGCGATTTCACTCTTATTCTCGCGGCTTTGGCCACGCTACGGCTGAGTGCGCTGCGACAGCGACGCAACGAAGCCGACGCCGGCGCTCGCCTGCGCGAATGGCGCGGCATCGTGCGCCAGTACACGATCACGGGTTTGGTCTTTTCATTGATAGTCGGAATCGCAACCGACCTCATCGGCACCGGCAAGCTTTTGTCGGTGCTGCCAGTAGGCGTTGCCGTTGTGGCCATCGTGATGCGGGTCTCGGTTCGACGTTTGCCGTCGTTCCTCGGCTCGCCCGCGCGATGACGTAGCCGGCTGACCGGTGAGCTTTACCAAAACGTACTGCTGCGCTTTACATGCAACCATAAGGTTGCATAATGCGCGGAGTGGATGCAGTGTTCAAAGCGTTAGCCGATGCAAGCCGTCGCAAACTGCTGGATGAATTGCACGCGGGCGACGGGCAGACGTTGTCCGAATTGTGTGAGCATCTGGACATGACGCGGCAGGCGGTGACGAAGCACCTGGTGCTCCTCGAAACGGCGAACCTCGTTGCGACGGTTTGGCGCGGGCGCGAGAAACTGCATTTCCTGAATCCGGTGCCACTGCACGAGATCTCCGAGCGCTGGATGGGCAAATACGAACGCCGACGCCTTCAGGCCTTAAGCGATCTCAAGAGAGGTCTCGAGCAACCAACGAAATCGAAATAGATAACATGGAAAAAAGCACCTTCGTTTACGTCACCTACATCCGCACCACGCCTGAAAAACTGTGGCAAGCACTCATCGAGCCGGAGTTCACGCGGCAATACTTCTTCGGCATGACAGTGGAGACCGATTGGAAAGTAGGCTCCGCCTGGAAGACTGTCGGCTCTGACGGCGAGGCGAAAGACAGCGGCGAGATCGTCGAGATTGACTCACCGAAACGTTTGGTCCTGACGTGGCAATGAGTTCCGACCAGAGATGAAAGCGGAAGGGGATTCGCGGATGAGCTACGAACTCGAACAGGAGGGCGAGATGGTGAAATTGACGGTTCTACATCAGATGGACAAACCAGAATCGAAGCTTATTCGTGCCGTCTCTAACGGCTGGCCGATGATTCTATCGAGTCTCAAGAGCATGCTGGAAACTGGCGAGTCGCTCGAAGAGACGCGCACCTCTTAGCCGCCGCTGCCGGAGGCGCCGCGTGCGAGTTATTCGCCGATGATCTTCACAAGCACGCGCTTGCGGCGGCTGCCATCGAATTCACCATAAAAGATCTGCTCCCATGGTCCGAGATCGAGTTTGCCTTTGGTTATCGCGACGACAACTTCGGGGCCCATGATCTGGCGCTTGAGATGGGCGTCGGCGTTATCTTCGCCAGTGCGATTGTGCTGGTACGCGCTCGTCGGCGCGTGCGGTGCCAGCTCTTCGAGCCAGACCTCGTAATCGTGATGCAGCCCGCTCTCGTCGTCATTGATGAAAACGGAGGCGGTGATATGCATCGCGTTGACGAGGCAAAGTCCTTCAAGCACGGCGCTTTGGGTAACGAGTTCTTCGATCTTCGGCGTGATGTTGATGAATCCGCGACGGCCCGGAACTTCAAACCAGAGATATTCAGTGAGGGATTTCATGTTCCGGAAGATCTTGTGGTAAAGAATGACTCGCGGGTCTCCGCTCGAGGCTCATCGTGCGGCGCTAATGAACCGTGCCACGTGCGTCGACCCGCCAACTTCCAAGGCTCCCGTCTTCATACACAACTGCGAGCTCGTCCGCGAGATTCACAACCGGACAGGCGTGGTTCGGAATGATGCGGACTTTATCGCCGATGTGGCCGAACGCAGCGGAGCGCGGAATGAACCCATGTTCCTCCGAAAGCTTCGCGATCGGAGCTGCGGCGCCGACGTCGCGATAACGGTCGAAGGGATAAGCAATTCCGAAACCATCAGCAACGCCGGTCCCGTGTGCGCCGAGATCCGAACTGAGGACTTTCGACCCAGCGTCGATGATCAGGTAGTCGTTGCTCACGCTTACGACCGTGGCGATAACCGAGAGCGCGACGCGGTCGGTGGTGATGAGTCCCAGCCGCACCGGAGTTCTATCCATGAAGACATAGTTACCGGGTCGGATTTCGGTTATGCCGTCATAACAGTCGCTCGCCAGGAGCGTGGGAGTAGAACCGACGGAGACTTCTCTGACACCGAGTCCAATAGAGTTAAGCCGTTCGCACGCGACCCCAAGCAGACGTGCCTCTTCTCGTGCGATCTGGCGAATTTCAGCTTCGCCCGTGGCGCCGTAAGCATGGCCGGCATGTGAAAGGAGTCCCACAAACCGCAGCGACGGTGTTGTAACGATCGCGTGGCCCAGACGAATGAGCTCTTCGGAATCGGCTGCTACACCCACTCTATCCAAGCCGACGTCGATCTTCAACAAAACGCCCGGCTGAAACGCAGCTGTGGCAGCGGAATCCTTCAGGACAGTCAAGCCAACCTCGCTGTCGACGATGATTCTGAGATCGACACTATTCGCGCGTGCTGCCTGCAAGAGCGGAATGAGCTTGGAGCTGCTGACCACTGGATAGGCCACGGTGATGGACCTGAAACCGGCCCCGATGAACTTAAGAGCTTCTTCCGGCTTGGAAGCCGTGATGCCGACCGCCCCGGCAGCGAGCTGGAGCCGCGCGATGTCGAAGCACTTGTGAGTCTTGATGTGAGGTCGGAGCGCGACGCCGTGGCGATTGGCCAGGCTCTGAGCAGAACGGATGTTATCCGACAACACCTTCTGCTCGACAACGACAGCCGGCGTGTCGAGTTGAGCGAGCGCGCCGCTGTTCATTGGTCACGTGCGTCAGCGCTGCATGGCTACTCGAGTGGTGCCGTTTGACAGCGGCTCGTAGAAACGGAGCGCTTCGATATTGCTGCCAAGCTCGCGCAGTGGGTAGTAACCCTTTACGGCACCCGCACCTGGATCGCGAATCAGGTAGTCGAAACCCTCCTTGCCTGCGATGACCACGAAATGGGTAACCCCACTACTGAACCGGACCCGCACGATCACGGGATTACCGCGCGCGAGGTTCGAATCGATCAAGTGATAGGAAGGTAGATCTTCGTAGACATGCTGGACGCGATTGGGCGCTAACCAAGCGGCCCGCTCCCAATAGAGCCACCCTTGCTCGGTATAGCCATCGCTCGCCGTCAGATACCAATTCAGCTGCTGTGGATCGGTATCTATCCCATACGACTGGAACACCATCGCGACGGCGGCAACCGCGCAGCCCACGCTGCCGAGGGTGCCATTTCGAGTGACTCCACCGATCGGGTCGCCGCGCCAGCGTTCGTCCCCCTGGCGATACGACGGCACCGGCAGCTCGACGCGGTGGAAATAATAGCGCCCGCCACGCGGCGGGAGCGGGCGCTTCCATGTCCAGTCGAGGTATATCCCTGCAACTGCAGCGAGCAGGAACAGGCCTAGAATAAGAAAGAAGCGCTTCAGAGCGGGCAATCTAACGGCGCCGAGCGCTGTTTCAAATCAACGAGGCGCCCGGAAGGCCGGCCGAGCGGAGCTCTTCGGCGGCGAATCGACACAAAAAGCTCGGAGAAATTCGAGCTGGAAGATTGCGATTTCCATTCGAGTGACCGCCAGCTCAGCAGCGGCTTCGACTTCGCTGCTTCATGCCCGACGAAGCATTACGCCCGCAAAAACATTGGCCACCTACTCGCGATTCGCGCGGGTGCACCGCTCATCCTGAAAAACGGATGACGATAACTTTCCACGCGCCGGGTTTTGGATGGAGCGTGAAAGAAGTGTCACAGTTCCATGTGTTAGGAACGCTGGCTGGTTGAACGTCGGGTAGCATTGACGGGTGGTGTCTGGTGCCTGTTCAATAGCTAGAATATCGCCTGGTGGCCTGATGCCTACCCATTGCTTTACCTGCCTGCCTTTGTTCGTTTCGCATGACGGATATCTGGCGCAGTTTCGTCGCGCAAAGAATCGCTTGGGCGAATGGTTGGAGCATCCTTTTCCATGAGCCGAATGTTTGGCGGGATCCTCCGTGAAGGTCGCAGAATCTTTTGTCCCAACAGGCGAGATGCCTGCCTGCCTTTAAGCCATTCGGTTGAAGGCTTAGGAGGTAGCTACAAACCCGGGTCGAACGCTGCGCGGTCGCGGGTGACAACCGGAAAACGGCGGACCGTAAATCCTTCAGGTTCGTTGGTCGCACCAGCGAGCAGGTGATTCGTGGACCAATCGTCCTGGTGCGAACGGCAGCATGTCGTCAGAACGTCGATCTCGCGACCACGTGCAGCGAGGCGCGCGGCCACTTGCCAGGCTTGCTGCTCCGCACCGCCTTTGAGGTCACGGCCGAACCAAGGGATGACTACAGCTAACTTCATCGAGAGCAGGCTTAACGCCGCAGGTCGGCAGCGTCGCGTGCAAAGAGGCGATCATTTTGCATCTCGGATGCTATCTGCGTGGTGAATCATAGTGTGGGAAGTACACGGGCTCGGAGGACTGCTGCGGTGACGAGCGCGACGATGGCGGACGCCGGGGTGCTCGCGCGATGCGAATTGCTCGGTTCGGTTTGCCGCGGTTTGGAAGACTCCTGCGTTGGTAACCATCTCCGCTGAGCTTAGATGAAAATCGGCCCGCGTCACGGAGGCCCGTCTCGATTTCGAAGGATTGCACCGCGTTGGAATCGAACCAACAACCCGCTGATTCAGAGTCAGCTGCTCTGCCAATTGAGCTAGCGGTGCGTCTCACGTTTTACGAGGCTGATGCTATTGAGAAATGCACTCGGTGCCGGCTGCATCTGGAAGGAGTCGGCAGCCAAGGAGGTGTCATTTCGCATGCATTGTGCCCGCTGAAGGATCGCAAATTACTCAGCCCGGTTCGCTGCACAACGCGCAAATTCTGCCTGCCACATAACCAGTGGGTCACATGCCCAAGCCGCGGTTCACGCGGTCTGGATCGCGCGGAACGTGACGCCTCGCGGAGGAACGAGCACAACGAAGCGGCTGCGCGACCCGCGCCTCTGCGTGGCGACGCACAACATGAAAAGTGAACTTTAAGCCAGACGGCGAACGACAATCATCAAAGCTCTGGCCACGAGGGGTGATGGTATTGAGTCAAATCGGTTCGTATTCAGACGGTTAGTGGCTGGATTCGGTAACGTCGATGCGTCAAGCTGAACGGTGATGAAAGAAGACAATCTCCAACTAACGGCGGTCGAAGATCACGGCGGTATCGTGGTCATTCGCGGCGGTGGCGCTCGGCGCGATTGGAACGGCATTCATTACAAGCAAGGTATGTCGGGTAAGAACGTCGGCACGACGAAGCTTTCTGCTAACATCGCGACGATCCCGCCCGGCGGAGTTGCGTATGCGCACATCCACGTCGGCTTTGAGCTAATCCTCTATATTCTGGAAGGCAGGGTGCGGCACGAATTCGGCACCGGGCTTAAGGAGTCGGTGGAAAACGAAGCGGGCGATTTCATTTACATCAAGCCAGATGTGCCGCATGAAGTCTTCAACATGAGCGACACCGCTCCAGTTGTTGCGTTTGTGGCAAGGTCCTCTGCGGAAGAGTGGGATAAAATCATTCCGTATGAGCGGCAGTCGGTGGCGGAAACTCCGACAGCTGAGATAGCTTGACGACGGCTTACGGCGCTCTCCACCCAGACTTGGACTGGATGCAGGAATCCAGCATGGGGAAGTGCGGAACTTCTCGCCAAAACGCCGAATCGATCAGCAGCCGGCGAGCACCAGGAGAAAATGAGTCTCGTCAGTGTCTGGCAGGAGCGTGAAGCAGCATTTTTGCAGGACGCGCAGCGACGCGGCGTTGTGTTTCGCGACTCCGGCATGGAGCGGCCGCGTCTGCTCGAGGTGGAGGAACGCAGAGAGCGCGGCCGTCGCTACGCCGCGGCCCCAATACGCCCGATCGATCCAATAGCCGACCTCGCGCTGCCCGTCCGAGCTCCAGCTGCCGATGTTGCCGACCACCTCGCCGTCGCAAAGGATCGCTTGTTTCAATGCGGTCTGGTCCCGCAGCAGCTTCGCCCAATGCTCCGCGAAGGCCGCCTTGTCGCGCGATTTGAATGCCGCCAGGGCGGCAGCCTCCGCATCGCTCTGATACACGAAAACAACGCCAGATCTCTGGCTTCGACATCACGTAGTTGGATCGACGGCTTCAAGGGGCTCGCGTAGTGTTGGGCTTTACTACAAGGGAATGGAGAGCCGTAAGCGGCCGATCTCGCGGGAGGCAGCTTCGAGTTCCTCCACGCGCGCGGCGAGCGCCGTGTGCAGGTTGATGATGCGGGCGCCGACCTGCAGTCGGGCTCGCAATTCCTCCTTCGCGAACGGCTTCGTCAGGTAATCGTCGGCGCCGGCCTGGAGCCCTTCCACGACGCGGTCGGTGCCACCGCGCGCGGTGAGCAGAAGGATGTAGACAATCATGTTCGCCTCGCGGACACGACGGCAGATTTCGATGCCGTCCAGCCCTGGCATCATCCAATCAATGATCGCAAGCGCCGGCGAGGTCTGCGCGCGCAAAGCTTCCATCGCTTCACGGCCGTCGCGCGTGGGGATGACGCGATAACCAGAGTCAGCGATGGCCGCGATGAGCACTTCCCGAGAGATCGGGTCGTCCTCTGCGACAATCACCGGAAGCGATGTGTCTGCGGATGCGGGCTGCTGCTCAGCAGGTGCTGCTGGCCGCGGGGCGGAGTTCGTTGAGGGCGTTGTCGGGATTGCCCAATCGGGCGAAAACGGAATCGAGTTCATCGTGAAGGATTTTCGCGAGGGTGCCGGCGTTCGACAAGTCGCCTTCGCGCGCGGCGATCTCCAG
>JBHENE010000016.1:0-15867 GCA_046262215.1 Chthoniobacterales bacterium
GGATTTCGGCACGTTCAGCGAGGAGCCGGTCGATTATCCGGTGTTCATCCGGCCGGCGGCGGAGGCAGCTGCGAGCGGCGAGTGCGATCGAGCGATCGTCTTCGGCGGATCGGGGAACGGCGAGGCGATCGCCGCGAACAAAGTGCGCGGTGTCCGCTGTGCTTTGTGCTGGAACGAAGAAGTGGCGCGGCTCTCCCGACAACATAACGACGCGAACGTGCTCTCGTTAGGCGAACGCGTGATCCCGGAAGAGACGGCGCTCGCGCTCGTGCGCGTCTGGCTGACGACCGACTTCGAAGGCGGCCGGCACGCGCACCGCATCGCGATGCTCGACGCCTAGCGCGCTGGCGTTCGCATCGCCAGATCGAGGCAGATAGCAGCGAGAAAGACGGCGCTGACGAAGGCATTGCTCTGGAAGAAGGCGCGGTTGATTGCGCCAAGATCAAGCCGGCTAGCGGAGCGATGTTCATACCAGAGTGCTCCGGCAATTAGCGGCATCGCGCCGAAATACGCGAGATGCAGTCCCGCGACGAAACCGAACGCGATCAGTGCAGCGAACATCCCCAGGTGAAGCCATTGCGCCAGGCGGAGGCTCGCGGGCACTCCGAGTTTCACGACCATCGAGCGCAACCGTTCGCGCCGATCGAATTCGTAATCCTGGGTGGCATAGATGAGGTCAAAGCCGGCGACCCAGCAGATCACGCCAGCTCCAAGAACGAGCGGCGGCAGTGCGACGGTGCCAGTCTGCGCAATCCACGCTCCGGCCGGGGCAACTGCGAGGGCGAGACCGAGGAAAAAATGTGACCCTGTGGTAAATCGCTTTGTCAGCGAGTAGAAGAAGACGATGGCGAGCGCGATTGGCGACAGGATTGCGGTCAGTTTGTTGATCGCGGCAGACGTGATAATAAACGCGGCGCTCGAGACCAGCGTGAGCAGCAAAACCGTCGAGCGCTGTAGAAGGCGGTGACGCGATTCCGTTCGCGGGTTCCGCTGGTCGATCGACCAATCGACGAGGCGGTTGAAGAGCATCGCTGCGGTGCGGGCGCACACCATCGCGAGCGTGACTAACAGGAGCGTTCGAAGCGAGGGTCGCCCACGCGCGGCGACGAGCAGCGCGCCGAGCGCAAACGGCAAAGCAAAAATAGTGTGCGAAAAGCGGATCAGCTGCAGAAAGCGCGTGATCGCGCTCGTGCGTTCGCGGAGCGGAGCTGAGGTCTCAGCGGCTTGCATCGAGCAACTCCGCTAGTTTCGCACGTGCGCCGGAAAGGATCGGTGTTCCGTGAGCGAAGAGCATACGATCGAACTCCAGGCTGAGTAACTTCCGCAGCGATTTCGGGAGGAGCTTGGCGTTCTCGCAATACTTTGGTGGGAGCAACGCAAAGCCGTTCGAGCCGAAGTTAATGACGGCGTCGCCAATCACGACCGTGCCCGTTGCGTCAGGGGAGTAGAGCGCGATCTCGCCAGGCGCGGCGCCGCTGAGCTCGATGATTCGCAGGCCAAGATGCGTTTCGCCGTCCGCCACTTCGTTCAGGTTGAGGTCTCCGAGTTCATCGCGCGCAGCCGCGTGCGCAAAGATCGGCACCGCGAATTTCGCGCTAAACACCGCCGCTGCCCGTGAGTGGTTTGAATTCGTGACGAAGACGCTGGCAACGCGTCCCTCACCAAGCGCCGACGCGAGCGTGTCCATGGCGATCGGGATCGGATCGATCAGCGAGGTTCCCGCTCGATTAGTCAGCGCCGTCGAGAACAGTTCGGTTTTTACGCTCGCGTCGTAGTGATGCCAGATAAACGCGTCGGAACCGAGGTAGTGCAGTTCAGGTTGCATCATCCAGCGACAACATGGGCAGCGGAAGCGCGCCTGTCACGATCACCGTAGTGTTCCAGCGAGCCGCCTTGCTCCACCTAAAGACGCTGATCCTACTTCCACTGGACCGGTTTCAGAGACAATCGACCTGAGTGGCATTATAGATGCTATGGTAATTATAACTACCAACATCATGATCACCTTCTCCTACCAAGCTCGTGATGCGTCCGGCAAGATAGTCTCCGGAATCCAGGACGCACTCAACGAGGACAACGCTGTCACCAGCTTAATGAGCCGCGGGCTCATGGTCCTCTCTCTCCAAAAAAAGGCCGCCGCCAACAAGACGCGCAAGAAAGTCTGGAAGGTCAAAGAGACTGACCTTGTGCTGTTTACGCGTCAGCTCTCCACGATGGTGGAAGCCGGTATCTCGCTCGTCCAGGCGCTCACCGCGCTTTACGACCAATGCGATCCGAAGCGCCAGAAAGGTCTCCGCGAAGTGATCAGCGATGTCACGACACGTGTCCAGGGTGGTGAAACTTTTCACGAGTCGATCGCGAAACACGCACGTGTGTTCGACCGGCTCTACGTCAGCATGGTCAAGGCGGGTGAGCACGGCGGTTTGCTCGCGGAGATCCTCGACCGGCTCGCGGGGTTCCTCGAAGCCAGCGCTCGCCTTCGCAAAAAGGTGAAGTCTGCGATGACTTATCCGACGATCGTCATCTCGATCGCGTTCCTCATCACGACGTTCCTGATCGTGAAAGTGGTGCCGGTGTTCGGCGAGATCTTCGCGGATTTCGGTGCGAAACTTCCGGCGCCGACGCAATTCCTGATCGACCTCAGCGACTTCATTCGTGGGCAGTGGTACTTCATGATTGGCGGGCTGCTTGCTGTGTTCTTCGGCATTCGCACCTTCCTGCGCTCGACGCGCGGCAAGCAGCTTTGGGACAAGTGGAAACTCAAGCTGCCGATCTTCGGTCCTCTCGTACACAAGATCTGCATGTCGCGGTTCGCTCGCACCTTCGCGCAGCTGATCCGCAGCGGTGTGCCGATCCTGGAAGTGCTCGACATTGTCGCCGGAGCTTCCGGCAATCACGTGGTCGAGGTCAGCTTGAAGGACGTCAGCGGTGATGTCGAAAAGGGAGACAATCTCTCCACCGCGATGTCGAAGAAGCGGATCTTTCCGCCGATGATGCTCCGCATGGTCTCGGCCGGCGAAGCCACCGGTAAGATCGACACCATGCTCGAGAAGATGGCTGATTTCTGGGACGAAGAAATCGAGGCGATGCTCGATGCGCTCACCTCGTTAATCGAGCCGCTCCTGATTGTTTTCCTCGGTGTCATCGTCGGCGGTATCGTGATCGCGATGTTCCTGCCGATCTTCAAACTGAACGAGATAGTTTCGCAGAGCAAAAGCTAAGGAGAAGCTAGTGCTAGGTAGCGGGAAGGGGTGGGCCGAGTGGCCTGCCCCTTCTTGTTTTTATCCTTCACGTTCGCTACGGGCGCGACCTCCGGTCCGGACCGGCAAAGAGTAATTAGGCGACGCGACCGTTCCAGCTTTGAGCTGTCATCCCGAGCGTAGTCGAGGGATCTCCCACAAGGTGCCAGCCATGCACCCTGCGAACTCGTGTAGATACCAGAGTGGAGGGAGATCCTTCGACTGCGCTCAGGATGACAATGCTGCGTCGGACGAGGTCACCGCTTCAACCCGCGCATACATCTCGCGGTAGATCCGCTCGATCGCGGTCTGTGGATCTTCAAGCATCATGCTTTCCTTGATCTTGCTCGCGTAGATCGGGAACGAGAACGGCGAGACAACCGGCAGTTCGCGCAGCACCCAGCGGTAACTCTGCACGCCATTGAGAAACACAAACGCCTGCTCCGCATCGAGAAAGATGTGCATCGCTTGACGGTAGGACTCGCGCAGCAGCGGATGGTTCGGCTCGTGTTGCTCGAGCACGCGGAACAAAACTTCCGAGCTCCAGGTCAGCTGCTTCGGCTTGCGTCTAGCGCCGGGGAGGTTCCGCGGCACCATCAAACCCGTCTGTGAGACGCCGCGGAACTGCCATTTCACCAGCTCAGATCCGCGGAGTGCTGCATACAAATCCTCCTCTGCACCTTCGCTCTCGAAACAGAGCCGCCAATCCTCCAGCGGCATTTCCTGAAACGGCCGGAGCGTGAGCAGAAATCCGTAATCGTCGATTGTAGCGAGGGCGTTACCGCCGATACGATTCTTCACCCGCCAGGCGACGATGCGTGAGAGCGCGTCGTTGGCGCTGCGGCCGATCAACGAATGGAAGAAGTAGTGCGAGTGATCGCCCTCGCGATACAGCTCGATCAACATCTTCTCGCGCACCGGCAGTTCGGACACGCTGAGCTGCGCGCGGAATTGCTCCACGATCGCCTCCGCGTTCGCGATAGAGATCTCATAATTTTCTACGAGCCAATCGATCGGCTCTGATTTCGCTTTTGCCTCGGCGATGTTGTTCGCCAAATCGGCCCGCAGCTGACGCACGGCGCGCGCGAGCCCGGACGTCAGCGGCATTTTCGCTGCGTTCCACCGCGGGATCGTCGGGAGGTGACCCTCCGCTCGCTCTACGTATGCAGCCTGCACAGCCGTCTCGACCAGCCGCACCGTATGTCCACCGAGCACGAACAGGTCGCCGATTTGCAGCTGCTTGATGAAGTTCTCTTCGACCGAACCAAGGCGGCGTCGGCGCAGAAAAACGTCGACGAAACTTTCGGAAACGATCGTCCCGATATTGACGAGAAACTCGCGCGCGATCCGCGGATGCGCCAAGGAGACGATACCTTCATCGTCGACTGTGATCTTGCCGAACACGCCGCGGTATTGCGTCGCCAGCGAAGTGCCGCCGCCCTCGAGGTAGCTCAAGATTTCGTTGAATTTGGCGCGCGTGAGTTCGCGGAAGGGGAAGGCGCGACGGATGATCTCGTACATGGTTGTCGCCAGCATCGGCGCTTCCGCTGCCATCCCGACAACATGCTGCGCGATGACGTCGACCGGTCGTTCCTGGATACGGATCGGGTCGAGCAGACGCTGCCTAACGAGTCGCGCCGTTACCGTCGCCTCTACGAGATCGTTGATGTTCGTCGCCACGAGAATTCCGTGGCTATTCTTATTCCGCGAATGCCCCGACCGCCCGATGCGCTGAATCGCACGCGATACACCTTTCGGTGTGGCGATCATCACGACGAGGTCGACTGCGCCAATGTCGATCCCGAGCTCCAGGCTGGTCGAGCAGGCGACTGCGCGTAGCTCGCCATTCTTGAGGCGGTCTTCGACTTCCATTCGGACGCTGCGATCGAGCGACGCGTGGTGTGTCTCGATCTGCTTTGCCAGATCGGGCAGCAGCTCTTTGAGCTTCATTCCGAGCAGCTCAGCCGCCGACCGCACATTCGTGAAAACGATAACCGACTTCCGTGAGCGGATGAGCTGCGCGAGTTCCTCGTAAAGCCGCGCGCCAGTGTAGCCCGCCGGCGGATAAGGATTGCGGCGAATCGGGGAGAAAACTTCTACGATCGATTCCTTCTCCACCTTCGCTTCGGCAACCCGACAATCACGCCCAACACCCACTAGAAACTGCGCGAGCAGATCGAGCGGAGCGGCGGTCGCGGATAACCCGACCCGGCAGATCTCGTCATCGCCGCGGAGCTGCTGGAGGCGCTCGAGCGAGATCGACAGATCGGCGCCGCGCTTGTTTCCGGCGAACGAGTGCAGTTCGTCCACGATCACGAACTTCGTGCTGCACAACTGCTGTCGGTAGCCCTCCTGCGCCAGCATCACCGCGAGACTCTCCGGCGTGGTAACCAGCACATGCGCTCCTTTGCGTTTGAATGTCGCGCGTTGCGCGGCAGTCGTGTCGCCAGTTCGCGAATGCACACGCAATTCCTTCTCCAGCTCCATTCCAACGATCGGCGCGCGCAAATTCTTCCCGATGTCGTAGGCGAGCGCGCGCAACGGTGAGACGTAGATGCACTGAACACCGCCCGTGAGCGTGCCCGCCTCCAGCTCGCGCAGCAGATGATCGAAAACTCCGAGGAACCCCGCGAACGTTTTGCCGCTGCCTGTCGGCGAAGTCAGCAGAATCGATTTGCGATCGAGAATCGCCGGAACGCAGAGTAACTGCGCTTCCGTGAACGTGCTGTAGGTGGCCTTGAACCAGCGGCGGAGCCGTGGGTGCAGGCGCTTCAGCAGCGGCCGCGAGTCAGCAACGTTCGCGCGCGGCATGCCGCAACGGAGCGCAATCGCCCCACTCTGTGCAAGTGTGGCGGCCTAACGCAGCTGCGCCGTGGCGAGTTCCGCCTGCGCGACCCGCAACTCCAGCGCGCAGGCACGGAGCGCTTCCTCGTAAGCCGCGCATTGCAGGTCGAGCTGCAGGTGAACGCGGCGCGTCTCAAGCAGGTTGGCGATTCGCAACGACACCTCGAGCACGTCCAGCGGCTTGAGCAGGAAATCGGACGCGCCGGCTTGCAGCGCTGCGCGCTTCGTCTCTTCGTTGGAATCCGCAGTGAGTACGACCACTGGCAGAAATACCTCGGCCGCAGTAGAGCAAAGCGCCTCGAGAATCTCGCGTCCGCTCACGTGCGGCATCATCCAATCAAGCAGCACGATGTCCGGCGCGAACTGATCGCACGTGGCGAGCGCGTGGCGCGAATCCAACACGGTTTTGACGCGCGTGTAGCCCGCCTCAGCCAGCATCTCCGAAAGCAGTTCGACGTTAAGCGGTTCATCGTCGACGACCAGGACCTTCATCTTCCGACGGTCGGCTTCCTGTCCGTTCATGAAGTGATGATTCATGCGACCCGGTTTCGCGTTAGAAGGAGGGAGCTGCTTCGCAAACGGCCAGCTCAGCAGATGGCGGCATCGCCTCGTCGATCACGCGGAGAAATTCTCCGACATCGAGCGGCTTCGTGAGATAGCTGTGTGCGCCCGCGACCATCAGGCGCTTGATCTGGCTCGGGGTCGCATCCGCGCTAATGATGATAACGGGAATGTCGCGCGTTTTCGCATCGCGCTTCAGCTGCCGCAAGACGTCCCAGCCCGGCACATCCGGCAGATGAAGATCGAGCAGGATCAGATCAGGCACGTGCTCGCGCGCGAGGTCCAATCCCATTTGACCCTGCATCGCTGACATCAGCTCGACGCGCGATTCATCAGCCAGCAGTTGCTCGATCAGCGTAAGATTCGAGAGGTTGTCTTCGACGTAGAGAATGGTGCGTTTGTCGGTGAACGCGGATGAATTTAGCTCGGTGCGCGGCGCTGTCTGCGCGGCAGCGTTGTCGACGGGCGACTGCGCGGACGGCAGCTCAATCCAGAATTTACTGCCGGTCCCGATCTCGCTGTCCGCGCCGATCGACCCTTGCATCGCTTCCATCAGGCGGTGGCATAAAGCGAGACCAAGTCCAGTGCCTTCGACGGATGATTGTTCCGCCCCCAGCCGATCGAATGGAATGAAGAGCCGCGGAAGTTTTTCGCGCGCGATCCCAGCACCAGTGTCGGTGATGCCGACGCGCATCTTTCCAGACTCGCAGGGCAAGCAGGTGACACTCACCTCACCACCCTCAGGCGTGTATTTGAGCGCGTTGCTGAGCAGGTTCAGCAGCACCTGTTTCAAGCGTTGCCGATCACCGAGCAAGAAGCATTTTTCGTCGCTCGGCGTTGGGCGCGTGATGCGAATCGCGCGCTCGGAAGCGAGTGGGCGCATGAGACTAACGGCGTCCTCGAGGGCATCGCGCAGGCAAACCGGTTCGAGCGACAACTGCAGCTTCCCTGCTTCGATGCGGCTGATATCCAGCACTTCATTAATCAGCTGCAGCAGATGGCGGCCGGCGCTGATGATGTGCGCCACGCGATTGCGCTGCGCCTCCGTCGGATTCTGCCGCTCGATCAGCTGGCCGAACCCCAGGATCGCGTTCAACGGCGTGCGCAGTTCGTGACTCATGCGCGACAGGAAATCGCTCTTCGCGTGATTCGCGCGGTCGGCTTCTTCTTTCGCTTCGCGCAGAGCGGTCTCCATCCGCGCACGCTCGGTATTGTTGTGCGCGACGCAGAAGATTTTGTTGTCGGTCTCGGACCAGCTGGAGGACCAGAGCACGTCGACGATGCCACCGTCTTTGCGGACGTAGCGATTTACAAAATCAGCGGCCCGGCCCGCAATCAGAAGGTGGGCGCCGGCTTCCTTCGTTTTCGCGGCATCGTCAGGATGAATAAACTCGACGTAGCTCTGCCCAATCATCTCGTCGGGCGTGTAGCCAAACAGCTCTTCACAGGCGGCGTTGATGCTGACGAAACGGCCCGTCGGGTCGAGCACGCAGATCACGTCCTGCGAGTTGTCCATGATCAACTGGTTCGCGTGCAGCGCCGCTTCGAGTTCGACCTTCTTTTCCTGGAGTGATTCTTCTGAACGGCGCCGCTCGCTGATGTTCTCGATCATCACCAGGTAATGCCGCGGCTCGCCCTCCGCGTCGCGGATCATGCAGGCGGTGCGTTTCGTCCAAAGCATCTCGCCGTTCTTGTGAACCAGGCGCTTCTCGCCGGTGTAGCTGTTCAGGCCGTTGAGCAAGGCATGCGCGCGCTGCCGTCCGTCCTCGATGTCGTCGGCTAGCGTGACACCTTCCATCGTCAGCTCCGCGAATTCCTGCTCGGAGTAGCCGAGCATTTCGCAAAGGCTCGCGTTCACCTGGAGAAAATGTTCGTCCAGCGCGACAAGAGCCATGCCGATCGGCGCCTCGTCGAAGATCTGTCGGTAATCCGCCTCGTCGGGCGCGAACCGGCTGGTGCGCTTTGGCGTTTGCAGGCCGTTCGAGCCCCCATCGGATGCGCTCGGGGTGCTGACGTCTAAGACAAACGAATCCACAGAACTTCCATATAGCAAAAGGCGTTCCAAATGCCCGCGCCACGAGGGTTTGCTGCTACCGATGGGTGCCTGCGATCCGCAGCTCAGACGATGAAGACGGCGCGACTGCGCGCAATGTTCATCGCGTAAGCATTGCCATCTGCATATAGCGGGCATGTCGCGGGTTTACCTCGTCGTTACAGTGCTGGCCGCGCTGCGCAGCGTCAGTTCGCTGCTTGCCGGTCAGGCGCCAGCCGTGAGCGAGGCGCATCCGCGGCCGACGATGGCGATCGAGAACACCGCGAACGTTGACGTCGTAAACGGCTGCGTAACCGGTGCCCGGACCGTTCTGATAAACGATGGGGTTGTGACTGCGATTGGCGACACTGGAGGCGTGGAGATCCCGAGTAACGCCGTGCGCGTCGACGCCACGGGACGTTATGTCATGCCTGGTTTGGTGGACATGCATGTCCACCTCTTCAACAACGATTCCCGCCGTGCGCCTAACGAATGGACGTTCCCACTCTTTATCGCGAACGGGGTAACGGGAGTTCGGGAGATGTCTTGCACCCCTGGAGAGATGCAGACAGTTCAGGGGTGGCGGGGTACAACCGACCGCGGTGACTTGATCGCACCGCATATTCTTGCAGCAGGCGTCGCGGTGCAGGGGACGCTTCCCAGATCGCGCGCCGAGAAGTCGTCGCGGCACACCGTGCAGGTGCCGACTTCATCAAAGTCTTCTCAAGTCTAAGCACGCAATCGTGGCGCGTTGTTCTTGAGGAACCGAAAGTGCAGCGATGCCGGTCTGCGGACACGTGCCCGCCGCTATGAGCGCGCTCGTGGCCGCCCGCGGAGGGCAACGGGGCGATGAGCATCTCACTCAGATTTACGAAGCCTGCTCATCGAGCAGATCTACGCGGTCGTGCTTAACGGTCGTTTATTTCAACGCGCCGACCTCGATAGCATGCTCGAGCGGGCGGGGCACCACCCTCGGCGGAAATTACCTCTCCTGATTAACCGGGAAGTGCTTGTTCTTCAGCTTCTCGGGCATGCGCTCTGTTTGCTCGGATTCGATCTCTTCCGTCGCCGCGCCGAGCGCGTCGTATGCATGGCGATTCTTCTTCGCGCGGGCCATGTAGCAGACCGCGTGGGCGAGGGGAATCCGCGCTTCTGGCATACCCACAAATTCGACCGCCTGCTGCGTCGCAATTGCCAGTGGTAACGCCTCCGCGTCCGCCAGGCCGACGTCTTCGCTCGCGAAAATGACGATGCGCCGCGCGATGAAGCGAAAGTCTTCGCCGGCGTGCAGCATCTTCGCGAGCCAGTAAATCGCTCCCTTCTCGTCCGACGCGCGCATGCTCTTGATGAAGGCACTGATGGTGTCGTAATGCGCGTCGCCGGCGCGATCATAGACGATCGCTTTCTGCTGAATGCTCTGTTCCGCCGCGGCGAGCGTGATGTGAATGCGTCCTTCGCGATCCGGCGCAGTCGTGAGCGCACCGATCTCCAGCGCGTTTAAGCATTTCCGTGCATCGCCATCGCTGATCTTTGCGAGATGCGTGCGCGCTTCAGGATCGATCTGCGCCTTGAGCTTACCGAGACCGCGTTCCTTATCGGCAAGCGCGCGATCGATTAGCTGCTCCAGCTGCTCTACCTTAAGCGGCTCGAGTTGAAACACCTGCGAACGCGAGACCAGCGCGCTGTTCACATAGAAAAACGGATTGTAAGTCGTCGCTCCGATCAGCCGCAGGTTTCCGCTCTCCACGTCCGGCAGCAGGATGTCTTGCTGCGCCTTGTTGAAGTGGTGGATCTCATCGACGAACAAGATCGTCTTCTCTCCGGATGTCCGCGTCCGGTTAGCAGCGGCAGCAACTACGCGTCGCATATCGGCGACGTTGCTTTCCACGCCGCTGAGTCGCTCGAATTTTGCGCCCGTTATCCCGGCAATGATCTGCGCCAGTGTCGTCTTCCCAGTACCCGGGGGGCCGGAAAGAATCACGGACGGTAGCCGGTCCGCTTCGATGGCGCGACGAAGGAGTTTGCCCGGCGCCAGAATGTGCTGCTGGCCGACGAACTCGTCCAGCGATTGCGGCCGCATCCGCGCAGCCAGCGGCGAGCTCTCTGTCGGCGCGGCGACTGCCTTCACCTCCGGCTCTGCGAACAGATCATCCACCACTCGCAGGTTACCGCGGCTCTGATTCATCGCACGCTGATTCAGTGGGCACGTTGCGTGCTGATGGAAGGAGCGGATATTCGACCCTTTTCATGCGCAAATTTCTCCTCGCTGTTTCACTCCTGCTTCTGACTCTGCACGCCGCCAACGCGCAGGGCAGTCTGCCGTTTTCTACCGTCTTCAAAGGGAGGGACAGATTCGACGAGCTCGTAAGCAAGGCACGCATAGGAAACTGGCCGGCGCTGCCGATCGGCGAGCGGACTGCGGCGGTCGCGCAGGCCCTTCTGGGCACACCGTACAAATCGTTCACGCTGGAAATCGACAACCGCATCGAAGCGCCGTCCGTCAATTTCGACGGGCTCGATTGCTGGACGTATTTCGAGATCGCCCTTGGCTTTGCTCGCATGGTCGCTGAGCCGCAGGAGAACTGGACGCCCGAGCGACTGCTGCATTACATCGAGGTCGATCGCTATCGCGATGGACGTTGCACCGGCGAATACCTGTCGCGCCTTCACTACCTGGAAGACTGGTTTGCCGACAACGACCGGCGTGGGTTGATCGACGATCTTACCCGCAGCCTCGGCGGCCAGAGCGTGCCGCATGCCGCGCAGGAAATGCAGAAGGGCTGGAAGCATTACCGTTATCTCACCGCAAATCCGTCGCTCCTGAAACCGCTCGCGCAGATGGAAGCGCGCGTCTCCAGCCGTCCGCTTTATCAGATCCCGAAAAGCCGAGTCGCAGCGATCGAACCGAAGCTGCAGACGGGCGACATCATCGGAATCGTCGCGCATGATGGCCGGCTCTTCGGCACCGCGCACGTCGGGATGGCGCTTCGCACCTCAGACGGCGTTTTGCATTTTATGCATGCTTCCTCGCCGCGAAATTTCGGGAAGACGGTGGTCGATGCTGAGCTCTCGAAGTATCTTTATCGGTACGGCAGCGACACCGGGATCATGGTCGCGCGGCCGAAGCGATAGTTACTCGAGCTCGATCGGTGCATTCGCGTGCGCTTGGAGGGCGCGTCGTAGACCGACGCGCGTCCACACGCGTCCGGCTCGTTGAAGAAGCGGCCGACGGGAATAGGTCGCGCGGAAACGGGGATTGATTTGCACGCCGTGTCGCTTGCACAGCTCGATTGCCTCTGGAGTCCAAAGGCCGCGCACGATCGCGGACATTAGGTACGGAACCGGCGCGCGATCGCGTGTGCTGTACGACAGAATCTTCATCTCGCGCGTGCGCTCGCTGCCGCGCGATTCCATCTCCCAAGCCGTCTCTCCGTCGCGTAGCACCGACACGAACGCATCGCGTCTCCACAGCGTGAGCTGACATCGCGTCCGCCCGTCCGAACCGGGCGGGACAACACCGAAATCATCGTTCACCGGCGTAAAGCTCGACTCAAGTTCCGACCTCGCCCGAAAGCAAAATGCGTCGACGTCATTCTCGAACGCGTACGCAAAATCTCGTGCGAGTCGCTCCTCGTCTACCGGCGCCGTCAGGAAATAATCCTCCTGCAAATATAGGACGCGCTTCGCATTGATCTGCGTGAGCGCGGTTTTCATGTTCGACGCCCAGTTGCGATCTTCGCCCACTGCCATTGCGCGGATGTAGCTGGAGCGGATTGGCAACTGGTTGACGATCAGGTGGACCGGAAACGGACAACCGGGCCAGAACTTCCGGAAGAACGCCGCGAACGGTTGCCAGCAATCGAAGAACGCGTCGCAGCTCGAAACCACGACCGCAACGGAGTCGGCAAACTCGTTGAGCTTCTTCATGTCAGCTAGTGAGGAACATGCGCGCCCATTCATTTAGCACCCAAAGATTCCAGAGGCGCTGCGCGTGATTCGCACGGCCCGCCTGGTGTTCTTCCAAAAGGCGCACGGACGTTTTCTCTTCAACGTAAGGGGTCAACGCCGGATGCAGCGGGAACAGGCCTTCGCGTAGCTGCTGGCGCGCTTCGTTCCGCCACCAATGCGCCAGCGGCACGGAGAATCCACGTTTCGGCGCGCTGAGCACCTCGGCCGGGAGGTCCGCGCTGACGAGCTCGCGCAGCATTAATTTGCCCTCACGTCCGTTTCCTTTCCATTCGTTAGGCAAGCGCGCGCACAGCTCCACCAGTTCATGATCGAGAAACGGTGAACGCACCTCAACGCTGCGCGCCATGCTGGCGATATCCAGCTTCGTGAGGAGTGAATTCGGCAGCGGCTCGGTGTTGTCCCACTGCAGGATGCGCTCGATCGGCTCCATCGTTCCGGCCCAGAACCGCGAGACCAGAGCATGCAGAAACGCCGATGTTTCGCTGCGCAGTGTGCCTGTCGTGATCTGCTGGAAAAACCTGCCGGAAAAGAATTCACCGGAGAAAAGGCTCGGCGTTTCAGCAAGTAAATCGCGGCGTAGTTTCCCGGCTGATTTGCTACCGAGCCATCCTTCGCCCGTCATCGATGCGCGCGTCCACTGCTCGCGCATCTCCTCCCCGAAGGCGGACGAAGAATGCCTCTGCCAGTTTGCGAGCCGATGCTTCTGATAACCGGAGAACGCCTCGTCGCCGCCGTCGCCACTAAGCGCCACCTTGACGAACTGCCGCGTTAGTTCGCATACGCGCATCGTCGGAAGCACTGACTTGTCGGCGGACGGCTCGCCGTAGTGCCGCACTACGTCCGGCAGCAGCTTTAAGAGATCGCTTCCGCCAGTCAGAAGGTGATGATCAATCCCGAAGTGCCTGGCGGACGCGCTCGCGATTTTTGATTCATCGTAATCCTGAGCAGTGAAACCGATCGTGAATGCCTGCACCTTTCTGCCGAGGCCATTTACCAGGCGGGCAAGGATCGCGTTCGAATCGAGGCCGCCGCTGAGCAGCAGTCCGACCGGCACGTCGCTGCGCAATCGCAGCCGAATGCTTTCGTCCAGCGCCTCGCGCACGAGCTCGAGGGCTTCCGTGCGGCTGCAGGTGAGCTTTGGCGACTGCGTGTAGGACCAATACCGCTGCACCTCGAGGCGGCCTTTGCGCCAGATCAGGAAATGCGCGGGCGGTAATTTCCTGATCTGGCGCACCATGCTGTCCGGTGCGGAGACGAATCCGAAGAGCAGGTAAGCCGCCAGCGAAGCCGGCTCGATTTCCCAGGGTGCGAGCCTCGCATCGAGCAACGGCGCCAGCTCTGAGCTGAAGAACATTGTTCCGTCCGCGACAACGTAATTCAGCGGCTTCTTCCCGAGGCGATCCCGGGCCATGAAGAGCGTTTCGTCGCGCGAATCCCAGAGCGCGAAAGCGAACATGCCCCGCAAGTGACGCAACATATCCGTGCCGTATTCCTCGTAGAGATGCACGAGGGTCTCGGTGTCGCCCTGCGTGCTGAATGTGTGTCCGCGTTGCTGGAGCGAGGCGCGCAGCTCGACGTAATTGTAGATCTCGCCGTTGAAGATGACGTGGATCGTGCCGTCCTCGTTCGCGATTGGCTGCTGACTCGAATCGACGTCCACGATGCTGAGCCGACGCATGCCGAGTCCGACACCGCGCCCGAAGAAAAAGCCATCGTCGTCGGGACCGCGATGTCGCAGTGAGCCGGTGATGCGGTGGAGAATCGCGGCACGATCCGGCCCGTTCTCAGGGCCGGCGAAACCTGCGATGCCGCACATCTGGCACCCTACCGCGGAACTTCCGCCGTCGCGCCATACCCATAGCGCGCATCTAATTCCGCGACGACGCGGCTCGCGTATTCAACATCCGCCGCGTCCAGGTAGTCGACGTAACCGCCAACTTTGCCGCGACGCACTTTGTAAGACTCAGGGTCGTTTACATCGCCCGGCTGGAGAAGCTGTGGGTCGTAAGTGCGCGACGCTTCCATCTTTTTCATGTTCCCGAATTGCGAGAACTGCAGCGCATCGTCGAAGTGCGGTTGCGCCGGCTCCGGTTCGCCTAATCCCGCGAGCACACGCCGGAATTGCGCCGCGGGATCGAGGTGCAGATCCTCGTAGCGGACGAGGGTGCAATCCTTCCGGTGTCCGAACTCGGCCATCCATGCGTTCATCGCGCGCACCATCACGCCGATCCCGTGGATCGGGTCGCGCAGAATGTCGCTCAGCTTCCGGTCCTTCAGCTCGCCGGCCGTCTCGGCCGTGCGGCGCGTTAGTTCGTGGTAATGCGAGACGAAGGCGTCACGTGGATCACGCGTCAGCAGGAAAACGCGCGTGCGTTTGATCTCGCTGCGCGGGACAAGGTATTTACTGCGAACGCGATCCCACCAGCGGGTTTTCGTGTAATGCTCGTAGAGATCGTGCGTGTACGTAACGCGCGGAATCCGCGTGTCGCCGTGTCCGTCGGGATCGAGCGAGAACGCGTATTCGAATCGCCCGCAGAAGTAGGCCGCCAGAAACGTGCGAAGCCACGTCCGGCCGCTGTTCGGCACCGAGATCACAATCGCGTCGCCGCCGCTGAGTCGCGGAGCGCGGCTACTCACGTTCAGGCGCAACGGCATCGGCCATCCGTGCCGCGCGTCGTATGGATGGGCAAGACGTTTCTGCTTCATTGCCGGGAACCGTCAGCGGCGTAGAGCTTGAACCGGCGGGCGTTTATCGTATGATTCTCGCGCTAGGGGGCGCACTGGTTTCGACTCGTAGTTTGAAGCGCAGGCGGCATGTCGAGGATGGTTCGTTGGCCTCGTTAAAATCCGGACCAAAAAAAATAAATGCAGATCACCAAGATCTCGCTCTCGCGGCTTAACTGACCGTGATGTTTCCGGTTGAACGCCTGCTACGGCCGGGAACATAGGCAGCAGGCTAATCGGACGGCGGAGTGACCGCGCCGGACGGTGAAGGAACTTCGTGGTGGCTCGGGAGTTGAAGTGTGCCGGCGCAGCCTTCAACTCCTTAAAAATAAATCACCGGGTAAACATGTAGAAGCCTGCGTAGACAGCTTCGAGGACAGGGGTTCGACTCCCCTCGCCTCCACTTCTCAACTTCGGCAGCCGACGAGTGATCGACGCGTGCTCTTCGCGCGAATCGGCGACTTAGAACGAGAACGCGCCTTCGCGAATACTCTCCTT
>JBHENE010000017.1:0-5722 GCA_046262215.1 Chthoniobacterales bacterium
GGATCAAGCCGTTCTGGTACCGCGTAAGCAGCTTCAGGTGCTCGGGTAACCCGAGCTCATCCATCGTGCGCACCTTCGTGTTGATGATGCGGAAGACGAGGTCAGTGCCAAGCCGCTGGCGGACCACGCTGGTGCGAAATCGGCCGAATGCGTTCGCGTAGGCGAACTCCGCATCGCCGCGCTCTGCGAGCTGTGCTTGCTGCGCTTCCGGCAGGAATGATTCCGTCAATGCGGCCGTATCTTGCGCTGTGAGCTTCGGCGCTTCTGGCGAGATCGGCTGGAGCACACCTTGCAGTCGCCAGATCGGCGGCGCATTTACCCCGAGGTGAACGTCAGAAGCGCCCGCGCGCTGGCCGAGGACGAGGTAATCATCGACGTGCGATAACCGGCCGCCGATGTGCGAGTCGACTGCAGGCGTGAGGGTTGCAGCCATGACGCGAGACGATGATTAATCGTCCGCGGCGAGGCCGTAAACTGGAAACGGCGCTACACTACCACTTCCGCGCGGACGCGGTACCGGCGGCGTAGCTGCCGATCTTTTTCGTGATGACACTCATGATCACCGGGCGGAGAAGTGTCGCGCCGAACTTCAGCGCACCCATCACGAGTCCCGCTTCCAGCAAACCTTTCTTCTGTTCTTCGCCTTTCTTCTGCTCGTCGGTTTTACCCCACGGCATCCGATAAACGATCTTTGTTTTGGTCTTCGTTGCACCGCGCGCAGTGGCAACGACGCCACCCACAACGGCCGCCGAAATCCAGATACCGGCGTGGCGCTGAAACGATTTCCGAAACTTCAGCGGAAAATCGAGCTCGTAACGCAGCCCCCCGAGGTCACGCGCCAGCCGGTCGCGCGAGTGCGCGATCTGTTGGCTTAGCTCAGCCGTTGATTTTTCGTGTCCAGGTTTTTTAGC
Organism: Chthoniobacterales bacterium; assembly: GCA_046262215.1. Classification (GTDB taxonomy): domain Bacteria; phylum Verrucomicrobiota; class Verrucomicrobiia; order Chthoniobacterales; family UBA10450; genus JACCTI01. The sequence continues at coordinate 912 of JBHENE010000017.1, forward strand.
CATTCCCGATCTTTCTTCAGTTCACCGACCGTCGCCTTGAACATCGGCTTGGATATCTGCGCCTTTGCGAAGAGGCCGCAACCAACCGCGAGCAGGAGGTGCAAAATGCCCGCGCCAAGTGCAATCCAAACCCACGAAACTCCCGCCGCGTGCGCGACTGCGAAGATGATGGCGACGATCAAAAACACGTAGCCAAAAGCCACCATCACGAGCGCGCCGACGAGTCCGCCAACCAGCAGCAGGATGTGGACGACAGCCGTCTTCGACTCATGCGCGAACAGGCCGATGCGGCTCTCAAAAAATCCGGCCAGCGCGTTCGTCAGCGCCAGCAGATTGTTCAACAGCCCCGCGTGTCCCGCAGGATTGCGGAACCGCATCGAATCACCAGCCATCCGCGAAAACTAGCGGCGGAAAACGATTCCGAGCACGAACCCAATTCCAAGTGCCGTGAACACGGCCTTGGTCGGGTTATCGCGAACGTATTGTTCGCCATCTTCCTGGAACGTACGCACGCGACCGGACGCGTCTTCCCATGCTTGCTCCGCTTTGCCGCGGTACTCACCCGCCATTTGGGTCGCCGCAGTCCGGAGATCTTCTGCCGCCTTGCGCGCGTGCGTTTTGCTGCTCTCGACAGCGTTTTGTGGATCCGCACTGCCTGTGCCAGCGCCTTGTCTAGATTGATTTTCTTCAGCCATGATTTTGTTCCTTGAATTATTGGTGAGGAATCTCAGCTCGCATGCTCCAATGAGTAGCGATCAGCGGACGATTCCTTCTTGAGCAGAAACGAAACTCGGAGCCTGAGTGCGCTTACGCGCGCTGATTTATCGCCGCGCGCCGGAGCTACTTCTCTCGGAAGATAATCCGCGCCTTTGTCAGATCGTAAGGCGACAGCTCGATCTCGACTTTGTCGCCGGGAACGATTCGGATGAAGTGCTTCCGCATCTTGCCCGAAATGTGGGCGAGCACATTGCGATTGCCCGGGAGGTCGACGCGAAACATCGTGCCGGGCAGGACCTGCGTGACGATCCCTTCCGTGACGATTTGCTCCTCTTTCGCCATGCCGCGAGCATACCTAAGGCGCCCGCTTCCTCAACTCTGCTGCTCGGCCGGCGCCTAGCGGAAATCTCTTAACGTCACGGCCGGCAACAAATCGCTCCCTTCATCCCGCGACCACCAGGCTCCGGTCCGGCGGTGCTCCTCCGCGCTTGTGAAGCGGTAGTTGTAGAGCGTTGCGCGGACCGACTGCGGCGGCGCACTGGCAAAAGGATTGCTGCCCATTAAGCGAAGAATCGCAGAGTCGTTCCGCAAAAATGCGGCAGCAAGGCGTTCAACAACCGCGAGATCACGCCGGGATCCAAGCGCCGCGAACCACATCGACCAGTCGAGTCGCGGCTGATGTGGCGCATTCCATCGCGGCGCACGATTTAGCTCCCCTGGCTTCCAGCGGAACTCATACGGCTTCCAATTCACTCCATCCGCGGAGCCTTCGAAGACGATTTCCGGCCGCTCCTTCGTCATCACGCGAAACAGGCCGTAGTTGTTTACGATCCGAAAACTCTCGAGTCCCGAATAGAGCGCGACCAGCACGCGTGGCATCGGTGGCCGCTCTTCGAGTGCACTGACAGTCAGCCAAAGATTTATCGGCAGCGTGATGACCAACGCCAGCATCGGCGCCACGAAACGCCAGCGCGATTTCGATGCCGACATCTCCCGTTCCGCTCTCGGCTTCCAGACCGTGTCATCGAGTAGCGGCAGGCAAAGAACTGCCGTGAGCAGATTGAAAAAACAATAGTTCCCGGTGATCGCGATACCCACCTGCAGCGCGATCAACAGCGCTGCGGCGACGTGCCGCACCCGGCGCGGCGCCCAGATGAAAAACGGCACCACAATTTCGACGATGAGCGTCGCCGCAACTGAAAGTCTCTTCAGCATATCCGGGCTCTTGTCGGCAAACCACGCGAAGATCGTTGGCAACGGCTGTGTCCAGTAGTGGTAATCAAGCGCCCTCAATTTCCACCACGCATCGTCGCCACTCGTGAGCTTCACGACGCCGGACATGAACATCAGCTTGAAGAGCAGAAATTTGGCGAGAAACAGCCCAATGCGAGATAGCGGCGCGTCATGCCCGCGGCGCATGCGCCACTGCCATGGCGCGACGAAAAGAGCGATGAAGCCCGTCTCGAGCAGCAGGATGTCCCATTGATAGCTGAAGAAAATTTCGCCGGGAATGATCAGCGAGAGGTAGCAGGCGAAACAGATCAGCAGCGCTGCTACCGGTGCTAACCCGAACGTCAACAGCGCTGCCGCGGCGGCTCCCGCTGCGCATAGTCCATGGAGCATCGCACTTCCTGACCCGAACCAGCAGAGTGTCGGCTGTTGCCATCCGCCGCCGCGCAGCGACGACATCACCTCACCTGCCGGCGTGAGGCCGTGCTCGCCCATCAATCCGTCGACCTGCACCCACGCCGAGATGAACGCGATGAGATAGACGAGGCCGAGCCCGCGCAAAAACCAGCGGCGCGCATTGTAGTAGGTGGGCCGACGGACGTCATTGCCCCAAAGCCAACGCGTCGCTGCCGACGCGATGGAGCGGTTCTGCGCGATGGTTGAGTAGGCCGCCTCGGTGACAGCTGCGAAGCCTCGGACATGTTCGTAAAACCAGCGCGCCGCTTTGCCGCTGGACGTGCTTTCGAGCGAGCGGAAGACTGCGTTCGCGCCGCAAAAAACATCCCCGGTGGGCTGCACCAGTTGCACCGAATTCGCGAACGCCTTTGGCGGGATCTCAGGGAAGTTCGCGCTGACTTCTTGTGAGCTCGCATAGTCGACGAGGCCCGCAGTGGTTTCGCGCCAGCGCTCCACCCAATGACGGCAGAAATGGCAATCCCCGTCGAAGATCAAAAGCGGCTTCCGCGGCGGGTTCGCCACACGCCACTGCAGAGCGCTGCTCATCTGTTTAGCGTCCGCTGCGGAGGCACTCCTGCCAAGCGCTCTACTTGAAGTCGGCCCAGACTGGCGCGTGGTCCGAAGGTTCTTTCCCTTTCCGCATTTCGCGATCGGTTCCCGAAGCAACGCAGGTCTTCGCAAGTGCCCCGCTCGCCAGCACTCCGTCGATGCGCAGTCCGCGATTTTTCGGGAACGAGAGCATCCGATAATCCCACCAGCTGAAGAGGCCCGGCTCGTGCGCATGCAGGCGCAGCGTATCGTCCAGGCCTGCATCGAGCAGGCTGCGGAACGCCGCACGTTCGTCGTCCGAGCACATGATGGCGCCGTCCCACAGCGCTGGGTCGTGCACATCGAGGTCTTCCGGCGCGACGTTGAAATCGCCGCACACCGCGAGCTTCGCCGCGGCGGGTTCGTATCCGCTGAGGCATCGCCGCAATCGCGCATACCACTTCAGCTTGTACTCGTAAGCAGGCGAGCCGACGGACTGGCCGTTTGGCGCATAGACCGAATACACGCGCACCTCTCCGATCGTCGCCGCGATCACCCGCGCTTGCGCATCTTCCTCTTCGTCGCACAAGGCGGAGCGGACGTCGCGCGGCTCGAGCTTTGAGAGAATCGCGACGCCGTTGTAGGATTTCTGCCCGTAGAAGGCAGCGTAATAACCGGCGCCGCGCAGAGCGTCGGCGGGAAACTGCTCATCCGTACATTTCGTCTCCTGGAGGCAAACGATGTCGGGTTGCGTCTGCGCCAGCCACGCGAGCAGGCGCTCCTGGCGTTTGCGCAGCGAGTTGATGTTCCAAGTGACGATCCGCACGTGCTTACAACTCGAGCTCCACGCCAGGTGTCGGAACGATCACTTCGGTGTTCGGCAAATCGGCGGCAATTTGCGCGAGCGTCCACTCGACCGCTGCGGGATCGCCATGCACCAGCACCACCTTTTTAGGCGCCAGCTTCTTCACGTACGCTGCGATCGATTCGCGTGACGCGTGCGCGCTGAATTGAAATGTCTCGATCTGGCAGCGCAATTCCTGCGGCGGCTCGTCGGGGTCTACCGAAACGAGATCGCCAAGTTTCGCGGCGCGGAGAATCCCGGCGGGCGACATCGGATCAGCGTAGCCGACGAAGAAGATCGCGTGGCGAGGATCGCTGAGAACCTGACGTGCGAAGATGTTCGAGAGAGTTTTCGGCGTCATCATGCCGCTCGAGAGCGCATAAATCCGGCCCGGTTTCGCCGGTGCCTCTCGGATAGTCTGCCCATTGAGGATGAATGGCTCGAGCGCCTCGAGCAGTTGCAGTCGCGGGAAATTACGTCGGCTCGTCAGCGCGAAACGATCGTAGGTCTCCGTCATCTTCATGCTCAGCCCGCCGATATAGATCGGGAACTCGCCCAGCAGTTGTTCGCGGCGGAAGCGGTGGATCATCGCGAGCACCTCCTGTGTTTTGCCTAGCGCGAACACGGGCATCAGCACGCAACCGCCGCCGTCGAAAACACGCGCAATCGCCTCCGCCAGACGACGCTCTTCGGCCGCGCGCGTGAATCCATCCGGCAGCGGGCTGTCGCCGCGCGTCGTCTCGATAATCAGAACGTCGATGTCGGTTTCCGGGAACACCGCACCCTGCGCGATCGTCTGGTCATCGAAATTCACATCGCCGGTGTAAAAAAACTTCCGGCCCTCGGCGCGCAACAGCACTCCCGCCGATCCGAGCACATGTCCGGCGTCGAAGAACTCGAACGTCACGCCCTCATCGGTATCGCGCTCGCGCACGCGTTCGCCGCGCAAGTTGATCGGCTGGCGGAAGCGACAGGAACGCCAATTGTCAACCGCACGATTCGTCTCTTTGTGAGTGAAGAGCGGGTAGAGCGTTGC
>JBHENE010000018.1:0-8063 GCA_046262215.1 Chthoniobacterales bacterium
GACCGAAGGTCAAACGTATCGACGATTCGAAAACGCCTGACCCGCCAAACAGCGTTGCGATTTCCGACGCAGCATTCACGAGCCCGAGCGGCCCGGTGTTCGACGACTAGCGGAAGGCGGGCTTTGCCCGTAAGTTCCAGCTGTGACTACGAACTTGATCTCCAGCGGGACGACCGCGCGTGAGAAGGTAAATCTTCGCACGCCTGAGGTGATGACCGCTGTCCAGGAGCAGGTCGAAGCGCACTACCGCAGCGACATCGTCGATAAAATTCGGCGTAATGGAGGGATCCTCACTGTCGGTGATGTGACGGTCCGACTGGCAAAGCAGTTTGGCTTTTGCTACGGCGTGGAGCGCGCGATCGATCTGGCCTATGCCGCCGGCAAGGTGTTCAAGGGCCGTCGGCTTTTCATTCTCGGCGAGATCATTCACAACCCGGAGGTGAACGAGCAGATCCGCTCGTTAGGCATCAAGAACCTGATGGGCGCGAACAAAGAAGCGGACATCGCCGATCTGCGGGGTGAAGACGTCGTCATCGTCCCCGCCTTCGGGACTGAAGTTTCGACGTTGCAGCAGATCAAGGACCGCGGCTGCCAGATCGTCGATACCACCTGCGGCGATGTGATGAGCGTGTGGAAACGCGTGCGAAAATACGCCAGCGAGTCGGCCACATCGATCATCCACGGCAAGGCGGAGCACGAGGAGACAAAGGCGACGAGTTCGCGCGCGCTTGGAGCCGGGCAGGGGCATTACCTTGTCGTGCTGACGTTGGCTGAGACCGACTACGTCTGCGAATACATCCGGCACGGCGGGAGCAAGGAACAGTTCCTCGCGAAATTTCAGAATGCACATTCGCCGGGATTCGATCCGGACCTTCATCTTCGCAGTGTCGGTGTCGCGAATCAGACCACGATGTTGCGCGGCGAGACGGAAGAGGTGCAGCGTCGCATTCGCCAGGCCGTGATCGATCGAGATGGGCCGCAAGCTGGCGCGAATAACTTCCGTTTTTTCGACACGATTTGCGGCGCGACCCAGGAACGGCAGGACGCACTGCGCGAGCTGCTCGATGAGAAAATGAACCTGCTGCTAGTCGTAGGCGGCTACAATAGCTCGAACACCTCGCATCTAGCGGAAATGGGTGAAGAGAAGCTGCCGACCTATTTCGTTCGGAACGCTTCGCGCCTGCTCTCTGCGACGGAGATTTTGCATTACAACCTGCACGAACGGCAGGAGCTGATCGCGCGCGACTGGTTGCCGAGCGGCCGCCTGGTGGTCGGCATCACAGCGGGCGCATCTTGTCCGAACAATCTGATCGAAGAGACTCTGATCAGGCTGTTCGAACTGCGTGGCATCACCCGCGAGCAGCTTGATGCGGCGGCGTAGGTGTCGTTCTCGTTCTCTGGCGGGCCGCAGGCTCGTTCGTCGCGAATGGTAACCCGCCTGAACCGTCAGCCGCAGTGCATCACACCGAACTCTGCGGCACGCTGCAGTGATTCGCGCGCTTCCGGCACGATCGGCGTGACTTCCTGCCACCCGTGCGGCAGTCCGGCGGAGGCATTCAGTGTGACGATGTTCCCAGCGTCGGCCCAGCGGTCGCGCAGTTGCAGAGCTTCACGATAAAGAAGCTCCGTATCGCTCACCTCGATCAACAACGGCGGAAGATCCGTTAGCTCTGCAAAAAGCGGCGAAGCGAGTGGCAGGTGCGGGTCCTGTCCCTGTAAGTACGCATCTGCGTACGCGGCAAAACTCTCGGCGTAGAACATGTCGTCGAGATGTTCGCGATCCCGCATGGCGGGCTCGCGGCCCGGCGTGAGATCGACCCATGGCGAAAAGGTCAGGACGGAAGATGGCGGAGGCAGGCCCTCGTCACGCGCGCAAATAGCCGCGGCGATCGCGAGCCCGCCACCCGCGGAATCGCCCGCAAGTATGATGGGCTTCGCGTCGGGTGCTGCGCAGATTGCGCGGTAAACGCGCATCGTATCGTCGACCGCCGCCGGAAACGGATGTTCCGGCGCAAGGCGATAATCCGGCACATACGTCTCCGCCTTCAGCAGACGCGTCAGGGTGACAGTGTTCGGCCGGTGCGACTGCGGCGAGCAGCTGAGATATCCGCCACCATGAAGGTAGAGCAACCTGACATCTGCGACGCCGCGCGCGTGTAGGTATTCGCAGATCACGCCGCCAGAGTGGACCCTCTTGAATTTGATGCCATGTCGCGCAACCCACGCTGCGCTCAACAGCCACGGCAATCCCATGATCCGTCGAGCCTGCCGTGCAAGCTCCTCGCTAGTCGGGGGAGGCCGGCGTTTAGTGAAAGCGCGGTAAAGAACGCCGGCGATTTTACCGCGGAGGCTGCGTCTCTCTCGCATAGGTGATGTCTTCTCCGCCTGGTGTCTGCTCTCAGTCGATTGTGCGCACGCTGAGACACGCGCGCAAATCCGTGGCCACGCAATTGCGCCGCCTCGTTCGATACAACGTGTAACTATGCGCGCAATCTGGAAGGGCAGTATCAGTTTCGGTCTAGTGAACATTCCTATCGCTCTCTACCCGGCGACTCGGAAAGAAGAGCTGAAGTTCCGGCTGCTTCGCGCCGCGGATCACAGCCCCGTCAATTACAAGCGGGTCGCCGAGGCTGATGGCAAGGAAGTGCCTTGGGACCAGATCGTAAAAGGATACGAATACGAAAAAGGTAAGTTCGTTGTGCTCGGCGAAAAAGATTTCCAGCGCGTTGATTTAGAGGCGACGCAAACGGTCGACATTCAGGACTTCGTCGACATCGATGAGATTGACCCGATGTACTTCTACAAGCCGTATTACCTCGAGCCGCAGAAGGGCGGCGACAAGGCTTACACGCTGCTGCGCGAAGCGCTCAAGGACGGCAAGAAGGTCGGCATTGCCAAGGTGGTGATCAAGACGCGCCAATATCTCGCCGGGGTGAAAGCGCAGAAGCACGCACTCGTGCTCGAACTGATGCATTTCGGCGAGGAGTTGTCCGACGCGGACAAACTAAATGTGCCGAAACAGGTCGAGGTAGGTAAACGCGAGGCCGACATGGCAAAGGCGCTGGTCGATAGCATGACGGCCAAGTGGGATCCCGAAAAATACCACGATGACTATCGCGAGGCGCTGCTTGAGGTGATCGAGGAGAAGGTCGAAGCTGGCGGCAAGGAAATCGAAGACAAGCCGAAGCAGGCGAAAGCCTCAACCAAAGTCATCGATCTCGTGGCCGTGCTGCAGGAAAGCCTTGCGAAAGCGAACAGCGCGAAAAAGAAGCCTCCGGCGAAAAGCACCGCGGCCAAGCGTTCGCCCCGGCAGCAGAAAAAAGCTGCGTAGCGCTCGCTATGCCTTACGGCGCTGGGCTCAGGTCGTAGACCTCTACCAGACCTACGCCGGTTGTGTCATTCGCGCCGCGCAAGATAGCCGTGTAGAGACCGCCACCGATTGTGACATGGATCGCTGCTTCGAGGTCATCCTTGGGCGCGAGACCGGAGCGCTGCACCGCTGCCGCTTCCGGATCGGTCCGCCAGTCGTCGTTCTGCCGCACGAGATTTCCTGACGCGTCGCGCAGTTCCAAGGTCGGATTTGGGAGGGGGTTCGCCACTCCTGTCGCTTGCAACGATGGGCCGATTCCGCGCACCACCAGCTCCTTCGATACGCCTCCGCCCGAGATAAACCCGGCGACCATGATGTCGTCGCCCGTGAGGATCTGCCCCCGGCTGGAAATGTTGCCAGCTCGGCCGCCGGTCGTGTGAAGATCGTAGAGCTCCACAACACCGGTGCCGGTCAGGTCGCCGTCGCCGTTATCGAAAGCGCGTAGCACGACGGTATAGCTGCCCGGCGAGAGGGTTTGAAAGATAGCTGACTCCCGGCTGTTCGACGGGTCGAGGCCGTAGCTGGCGATCGTCTCCGAGTTCGCGCCATCAATCCAGTCATCGCTCGACGCGAGCAGCACGTTCGAAGCATTGCGCAGTTCAATCATCGGATCGGTCAAAGGGCGCGCGATGCCCTGCGTCGCGAGTGAATGGCCGATGCCGCGGAGAATCACCGTAGCCGGCTGCGAACCTTGCACGATGAACCCGCCGATCAGCACATTCGCCCCGGTGCCAACGAACGCACGGGTCGAGAGGTTGACGAGTGTCGGCGCCGGGTTCGCCGCCAGATAGGCGGGACCGTTGTCATAGAGGGCGTGGGCGCCGCTGATGTCATCGGGCTGCAGCGTATCGGTGCTCGTGATGGTCGAGTTCATGATTGCAATCGGCGGCGGTTTTGGTGCGACATAGCCGACGTCCGGGTGGTTCTGGTCAGGATGATCGAGGCCAAACACGTGCCCGAACTCATGCAGCGCGACGCGATGGAAGTCGTATTCCGTACGCCTCGGCCCCGAGTACGAATCCCAATCAAGGGCATTGTTAAAAGTTACGTCAGCCTCCGTGAGGACCTTGTTTCGGGAATTCGTGTAAGTCACCGCGAGAACACGATCTCCGAATGGCTTTCCATAAACCGTATTCGCGAATAAAACCGAGGTGTCGGCATCCCCATCGGCCGCTGGCAAAAGCGAGCCTATGACGGGACGGAACTGCATGTGAGCCAGGTACTGATTCCAGGTATTCAGCGCATCTGCCGCTGATGCGTTGAATGAGGCGGAACCGTCAGACAGTGGGCCTGGCTGATTCGCCCGCACGAGAGACAGGTGCATCGTGACAGTCCTGTTCGCGGTCCACTTAACGCCTTCCAAGGCATAACCGGAGGACCTCTCCGCCGAAGCCAGAAGCAGTAGCGACAGAGCGACGGAAAAGACGAAAGCCGACCGACTTACTGAAGTTTTAATGTCTCGCACGGGAGTATTTAAAGCGGCCGCCGCGGTTTCACAAGCGTCGCGTCAGGGAGCGGGCGATAAATCATACACTTCCGACAGTGCGATCCCAGTCGTTCCGTTGGAGCCGGTAATGATGGCGGTGTAGTTGCCCGGATTCAAAGTCGCGAGGAGCGCCGATTCACGGTCGTTCGGCGGCGCGAAACCCGCGTTTTGGATCTGCGATGCATTCGGCCCGTCCCGCCAGTTGTCGTTCACGGCCACACGGGCGCCGCTACTGTTACGCAGTTCGAGAACGGGATCAGCGAGCGCGCCACCGATGCCGGAGTTGCTCAACGAAGGGCCGAGCGCGCGAAGCACTACCTGCTTCGGCTGAGTTCCGCCGATGATGAACCCCGAGATCATAACGCCGTCGCCGGTGAGCACATTGTCGCGCGTCGAGATGTTTGCGACGCGCGCGCTACTTGTGTGCAGATCGTAAAGCTCGACCAGGCCGACGCCGATATCGCCGTTGTAATCCGTCACAACCGCCGTGTAGTTGCCGGCGCCGAGGTTCGCGATGAACGCCGATTCGTAGTCATTCTTCGGAGCGAGCCCATTCGACCGCAACGCCGCGGCTGACGCGCCGTCCTGCCAATCGTCGTTCTTCTGCAGGACAGTCCCGGAAGCGTCGCGGAGCTCCAGGACTGGATCCTTGTCCGCGCCGACGATCCCGCTGGCGGCGAGCGATGGTCCGATCGCACGAACAACGACGGAAGTGGGCTGCGTCCCTTGGACAATAAAGCCTCCAATTAAGGCACTCGCGCCGGCGCCGATATATCCGCGCGTGGAAAGGTTTACGAGATTGTTGGGGTTCGCAGGAGTTGGCGCCGGCGTGCTGCTCGCGGCCGCCCCGTAGAGCGATTGGCCGCCATTGATGTCATCCGGCCGCAGGGCATCGACGTCACTTTCAAACGAGTTCATGATCGCATCGACGCTCTGGCTGTGTTCGTCCGGGTGATCGAGACCAAGCACGTGGCCGAATTCGTGAATCGCCACCCGGTGCAGGTCGTGCAGCGTCCCGCCACTACTCGCATTCTGCAGCGGTCCACGGTAGGAGTTGAAAGACTTCGCAGTATTGAAGACAACATCGGCCTCGGACGTAATCATTGTCGACGTGTCATAAGTCCGAAGGGTCGTCGCGAGGGTGCTTGGACCGAACGTCATTTTGAACACCCGATCTGAGAAGAAGACCGAATTGCGCCGATCACCGTCCGTCGGCACGACTGTTGAGTTCCGCACCACGCCGAATTGCAGCCGAGCCAGCTTCTGATTCCAGAGGGCGAGCGCATCTTCGGCCGATTGGTTGAAAGACGTAAACCCGTCGATCAACGTTTGGTTCCCGCCGAGCGAGAGTTGCATCGTTACCGTGCTGCCTTGTGGCCAGGTTTGGCCCTCGTAGACGTAGGCGAGAGCCGAGTGGACAAGACTGCAGCAGACGAGAAGAGGGAGAAGAAATCGTGAGTTCACGCGAGGTATGACGAGATTGGCGTAAAAACATTCCACGAATGCTTTTACTCAACAAGCTGGAGAATGAAGCGAGAGTCGTACCGTCCGCCGTTGTAAGCCCGGCAGCAGGCGAGGCAGGCGGTTCTGCGCTTGAACCGCCGGACGCGCGGGTATTCTCGCGCACAGCTCCGGCAACGGTATAAGAGACGTCGCGCTCGCTGTCGGATCGGGAAGGGGAGCGTGTGGCAGCGCGGCTCGCCGCCGATTCCGAGAGCATGACAGGCAGCGCGCCACTCGGGGCCGTGCGGTTGGATTCGGCGCCGACCGGCCTGTGCGTGCGCCAACAGGTGCGCGAGTTCGTGTCGCAACGTCCGGTCGATCTCGGCGGCGCCGTATTCGCGCAGCCGGGGATTCAGAGTTACGCATCGCTGGCGCCAGTCTGCGCGGCCGGCGGTGGTTTGGAGCCGCGGTTCCCAGCGGACAGATACCGTCTCAGCTAAGACGAGCGCGCCTGCTTCTCGCAGAATGGTGCGGCCTTGCTCCTCGATCGACAGCTCGGGTGCCCGTGTAGGAGCGACAGCGGTGAAATCGAGCGCGAGCTGCTCAGGCGGCAGCATACGTCGGATGCGCTGCCCTCGAGGAAGTGAGCCGCTGAAGAACGCGCGTGATCGCTTTTCCTGCCGACTCGATTTCTTGTGCGGTCGTCTGTTTTCCGAGGGAGAAGCGCACCGCCGATCGCGCAGCGTCTGGAGAAACGCCCATTGCGAGCAGGACGTGCGACGGAACGACTGAACCGACCATGCAAGCCGAACCACTCGAGACGCAGACACCTTCCAGGTCGAGGGCCATCAGCAGCGTCTCGGAATCGAGGCCGGGAAAGCTCACATTCAACGTGTTGGCGAGGCGAGGTGCGCCGGCGCCATTTTGTTGCGCAATCGGAGCGCCGGCTTCAATCATTTCCCAAAGCTGATCGCGCAGAGCAGCCTCTCGTTCCTGCTCCGCCGCCGCCACATTGGCAAGCGTCCACTCGGCCGCGACTGCCATGCCTGCGATCGCGGCGACGTTTTCGGTTCCGGGGCGGCGCTGGTTTTCATGCGCACCACCGAACTGGATCGACTCGATCGCAATGCCCGCGCGCAGATAGAGGAGCCCGGCACCCTTCGGTCCATAGAACTTGTGCGCGGAGAAGCTCGCCGCATCGAGGGGCAGGTCGCGCAGATCGGTCGGCGCTTTCCCAAACGCCTGCACCATATCGCTGTGCAACAGCACGCCTTTCGCGCGACAGACCTCCGCAATCTCGTGCATCGGCTGCAGCACGCCGGTCTCGTTATTAGCCGACATGACGGAGACCAGTGAGGTGTCCGCGCGGATCGAACCCGCAACTTCCTCCGGATCGACCACGCCCTGCGAGTCGACTGACAGAACGGTCACATCGAAGCCTTCCCGTTCCTGCAAATGCTCGAACGCGTGCAGCACAGCGTGATGCTCGACGCTGCTGCAAATCAGGTGACGTCCGCGGTCGCGACGAATGCGCGCCAGACCGAGCACCGCCAGGTTGTTCGACTCCGTGCCGCTGCCGGTGAAGACCAGTTCGTGCGGTTTCGCGTGGAGCAATCCCGCGAGCTGATCGCGTGCGTCATCGATCGCAGCACGCGCCTCGCGGCCGGCCGAATGGATGCTCGAGGCGTTCCCGAAATGTCGCTCGAGATACGGCAACATCGCCGCCCGGGCCGCATCGCAGAGCGGCGTCGTGGCGTTGTAATC
>JBHENE010000019.1:0-4026 GCA_046262215.1 Chthoniobacterales bacterium
TCAAGGTTCCCTTTCCTATCATCATCCTCTCCGCCGGACTTATTGGGTTCATCGGCGGAAAACTTTGGCGGGATAAGTTCCTCGTCATTCGCGGCCACGCTCCGGCCGATTCCGCTGACCCTTCCGTTTTAGGCGATGAAACGGAATCGCCGGAGCACACGCGGCCTTCGTTCGCTCGGGCCATCCAGATCGTCGTCATCGGCCTGACGCTTTGGTTCCTGCCCACAATAATGGTCGGTGCTTGGCTCGGCTGGGAGAGCGTGCTGTTTAAAGAAGGCGTCTTTTTCAGCAAAGCGGCGGTCGTCACGTTCGGCGGCGCGTACGCGGTGCTGCCGTATGTCGCGCAGCAAGCGGTCGATCATTTCGGCTGGTTGCAGCCGGGACAGATGATGGATGGACTCGGTCTTGCGGAAACGACTCCCGGCCCATTGATCATGGTGACGCAATTCGTCGGTTTCATGGGCGGCTGGACGCAGCACGGAAACATGAACCCGCTCCTGGCGGCAACGCTCGGCGCGCTGCTCACCACTTGGGCCACGTTCACGCCTTGCTTCATCTGGATTCTGGTCGGCGGGCCGTACATCGAGCGACTCCGCGGGAACGAAAGCCTAACGACTGCTCTTTCGGCTGTGACTGCCGCCGTCGTCGGTGTGGTAATGAATCTCGCCGTCTGGTTCGGCCTTCATGTTCTCTGGCCAGCGAACGGCACCTTCGACTGGTTCGCCCTCGCAATCGGAGCAATCGCCTTCATCGGCATGATGAAGTGGAACTGGGGCGTCATCGCCGTTGTCGTCGGCAGCGGCGTCGTCGGACTCTTACACGGGACGCTGCTAAGCCTTCGTTAGGTGTCACGAGAACGAATGATCAACCGCACAACCAATCGCCTTAATCAATTTTTCGCACATGAACGCAGGAGAGAATAACGCCGTCGCTCATTGTGCGAAGAAGCAAAACCGAAACGCGAACTGCGTCTCACAACAAAGATAAAACTACACATATGAAACACATCACTCCAGTAATCACGCTAGCCGTAGTCCTGACGCTCGGCGCTTGGACAACGGTCTCGGCTGAGGAAGAAAAAGAAGAGACCGTCAAAATGTCTGATGTACCGGCGGCGGTGCAGAAGACGTTTCAGACGGAGGCTGCAGGCGGCAAGATCGTCCGTGTAGAAAAGGAAGAAAAAAACTACGAAGTCGTCATTGAGAAAGGCGGCAAGCAGATCGGTGTCGAAGTCAGCGCGGACGGCAAAGTAGTGAGCCGCCACGACGAGAAAGACGAGAAAGGCGAAAAGCACTAAGCCGACTGGCCGAAACTGATCTGGAGTCGCGAGGCTCCAGGTCAGTGAGTGGCTACTTAACTGAATTTGTTACCGATTTATAAACATTAAAAAACCAACCGACATGAACACAACAACAACCAATTGGCGGCTAATTGCTGCCATCAGCCTCGCCTTTGCGGGCACAGCTGCAGCAGCAGACCTCGACACGGCACAGATCGACAAATTAACCGGTCTGAAAGGCAGCATGAACAAAGAGGAAGGGGTCTACAAAGTCACCTTCCCGCGCGACGACGTGAAGATCAAAGTCGCCGGCTGGCAGATGCCGCCCTTCATGGGACTCGGCACCTGGGCCGCGTTCCAAGGGAGTAATGAGAAGGCGATGATGATGGGCGACACCGTGCTCTTCGAAGATGAAGTCAACTCAGCCATGTCAGCCGCGCTCGACAACGGACTCAGCGTCACCGCGCTGCATAACCACTTTTTCTTCGATCAGCCGAAGGTCTACTTCATGCACATCGGCGGTGAAGGCAGCGTCGAGAAGCTGGCCAGTGCCGCGAAGAAAGTCTACGACGCGGTGAAAGCCGTTCGTGGGTCGAGCAGCAAACCCGGAGAGACCTTCAGCTAACGCGCTAACGAGAAAGACAGCTTGCCCGAAAAGAACTCGATCTCGCTCGCGCCGCTCAACGAGTTCTTCGGGATGCAAGGTGAAGCCAAAGACGGAATGGCGAAGTTCACCGTCGGCAAAAAAGCGAGCATGGGTGGAATGGAGATCGGTAAGGCCATCGGCGTTAACACGTGGGCAGCGTTTGCGGGGACCGATGACAACGCGCTCGTCGATGGCGATTTCGCGGTGACCGAGGATGAACTGCAGCCGGTGCTGAAAACGCTGCGCAAAGCCGGCATCAACATCGTCGCGATTCACAACCACATGACCCATGAAACCCCGCGCATCATGTTTCTGCACTACTGGGGAAGAGGCGCGGCAAAAGATCTGGCGAACTCCGTGAAAGGTGCGCTGCAACTGGCGGGCGAATCGGGCGCCACGACGGCGGCGAAGTGATAGCTTGTAGCCGGCCGCGCTGACCTCGGCAGTGCAGCCAGCCGCGTGGTTCTAGTCGAGGTGAGCGCTCCGGCTACGTGAAGTTGTTTTGGCAGGTGCTGCATTTTCGAGGATCAACACACCGCGCTTGTTGTGAGTCGCGCCTTGCTGCGTTCGGGCCCGAGATCTGGTCCGGCACAGATTTTTGTAATAAACCGGGGCGGGTTCGACTTTAAGCCTTCCGAGAGGATGAGTCTTTGAGCCGCGACGATAAGCAATCACGTTTCCTGGCACTGCTGCGACCGATTGAGGGCGATCTCGAGAGGTATTGCCGGCGAATGGTGTTCGAGCAGAGCCATTTCGCCGATGCGCTCCAGAACGCGGTGCTTCGCGGGTATCGCGCGTTCGACCGTTACCGCGAGGACGCGAGCTTTCGCGCGTGGATGTTTAAGATCCTGACGAACGAAATCTCCGCGCTCAACCGTAAGCGCAGGCGTATCGCGCATGTGGAGGTGCGCATCGCAGCGGATGAGATCGACAGCTTTCCCGCGAGCGCATCGGCCGCGGACGAGCCGGCAGACTCGTGGGCCGAGCTGTCGGAGTCGCTCGACGAGGAGATCGTCGGCGCGTTGGAAATCCTGAACGACGGCGAACGCGCGGTCCTGCTGCTGCGCGCAATTGGGCAGCTTCGCTATCGCGAGATCAGTGAGTGCATGGGCATTCCGCTCGGCAGCGTGATGGGGAATCTTTCGCGTGCGCGGCAGAAAATGCGCGATGCGATTTTGCGCGCACGGCGACTGCGCCGCGCGACAACTCAACACGAAGGCGGGAGGAGCTCATGAAGTGCGGCGAAGCAAGACGCTTCCTGCAGCTTTACCTCGACTCCGAACTGGAGACGAAGGACAGCTCGGACCTGCAGCAGCACCTTGAGGTCTGCGACGAATGCGCGGGACTCTGCGCAGCCGAGGCGAAATTCGACGAGCGCATTCGCAAAGCCGTCGGCGCGGGCGAACGCACCGGCGCGCTTTGGACGGACGTCGAAGCGAAGATCGCGCCTATGGCCTCGCGAACCTGGTTCGCGCTTTGGCCGGTCGGAGCGGCGGCCGCTGGCATCGTCGCGATTGCTGTAACGCTGCTTTTGGCAAACACGCGCCCGTTGGAGCTCGCCGCTGCCGCCGAGGAATGCCACAACGCGTACATCTATCGGATCACGGCGCCGGAGTTCGGCGAAAGCGTGCCTAACGAGTTCGCGGAAAAGATCCGGACCGAAATGCAGTTGAGCGCGTTCGCGTATCGGCCCTCGGCGATGGATTTTAAACCAGCCGGCGCTCGGTTCTGTCACGTCGCGGATGTTCCGGTCGCCGTCACGATGGGCGACTACGGGAAAGTGCCGGTCTCGTTGTTGGTTTTCGAGAAGGCGCAGTTGGCGCATTTCCCGCGGACGAAACAGCGGCTCGATGCCGGCGAGCGCGTTGTTTGCAGTCGCTCCGGTGATTACCAATTCGCCGCGCGCATTGTCGGCGATCACGTGGTCTGCGCTGTGGCACAGACTTCACGGCCGGCACTAGAAAGCTTGTTGAACTCTGTCGCGACCGAACCGGAAACAACCCCACGTGGTTAAAGCCGCGCTCAAAAATCCGTACGCTGTCATTGTATTGGCGCTCACGATTCTCGTGATCGGGCTGACCGCGATTTCGAAATTGCCGAC
>JBHENE010000020.1:0-14596 GCA_046262215.1 Chthoniobacterales bacterium
GAGCGCACCTACTCAGGGCGCTCGATCAGCTGCTGAAATCGCGGATCGCCATGGAGGGGATCCAGACCCGGCGGTGCCTCAAATCCTGAAGCGTCATGGCTGTAAAACGTGCTCTCCGTCGCACGAGCGGTTTGGAGCAACCGTTCGATTAAAGGAAGCGCGAGATCGTTCTCGCCGACTCGCGCGTCGGTGAGCGCGCGCAAGCAGTTCATGACCGCGCCGTCCAGCGCGTCCTTGGCTTCCGGCATCAATTCGACAGCACCAAGTTAACCGAAAGCGGCCGTCTTAACGCAGAAGTCGACCAGCGCCGATCGATCTCGGCGCCGCTTTGGGCTGAACCGCAGCGGTGCTAGCTTAGCGGGTGCCGTTCGAGCTGGAATCCAACTACAAGCCCCGCGGCGACCAGGGGCAGGCGATCGCGAAACTGCTAAAGTCAATCGAAGCCGGTAATCGTCACCAGACGCTGCTCGGCGTCACCGGCTCGGGGAAGACGTTCACGATGGCGAATGTTATCAAGGAACTCGACCGCCCCGCCCTGATCATCTCGCACAACAAGACGCTCGCGGCGCAGCTCTACTCCGAGTTCAAGCAGTTCTTCCCGCGCAACGCGGTCGAGTATTTCGTCAGCTACTTCGATTACTACCAGCCGGAGGCGTACATCCCGCGCAGCGACACTTACATCGAGAAGGATTCGTCGATCAATGAAGAGATCGAACGCCTTCGCCTCGCCGCGACCAGCGCGTTACTGACCCGCCGCGACACCATCGTCGTCGCGAGTGTCTCGTGCATCTACGGCGTGACGTCGCCGGAAGATTACCTGCGCATGTTGCTAACGGTGAAGCGCGGGCAGCAAATCACGCGTGAAGCTGTGCTCGGGCGGCTCATCGACATGCTCTACGAGCGCAACGACATGAATTTTGCGCGCGGTAAATTTCGCGTCCGCGGCGATGTCGTCGAAATCTATCCTGCGACCGCCGACGAAGAAGCGATCCGGCTGGAATTCTTCGGTGACGAGATCGATGCGATTACGCGCTTCGATCCGCTGACCGGACATGCCCGCGAAGGCCTTAGCGTCATCACGTTTTTTCCGGCGAAACAGTTCGTCACGCCGGCCGATAAGCTCAACCGCGCGCTGAGTTCCATCCGCAACGAACTCGATCACCGCATCGTGGAGCTCGAATCGCAGAGCCGTTTACTCGAGGCGCAACGGCTGAAAATGCGCACGGAATACGATCTCGAGATGTTGCAGGAGATGGGCTTCTGCAACGGCATCGAGAACTACTCGCGCCATCTCAGCGGACGTATGCCGGGCTCGAAGCCGTTCACGTTGCTCGATTTTTTCCCGAAGGATTACCTGCTCGTGATCGACGAATCGCACGCCACGATCCCGCAGATCGGCGGCATGTATGAAGGCGATAAATCACGCAAGACCGTGCTCGTGGAATATGGATTCCGTCTGCCCAGCGCGCTCGATAATCGCCCGCTCAATTTCAAGGAGTTCATGGGCTCAACGAACCAACTCGCTTACGTCAGTGCGACGCCGGCAGAGTTTGAGATTCGCAACAGCGTCGTCGGGAATACGGGCTACGTGCCGCATAAGCGCGATCGGGTCGGCATGGACGAGCTGGTGCCGTTTGTCCTGCCCGGCGAAGGCCGAAACAGCAAAGGCGTCATCGTCAGCCGCACTGATCAGCCTGTAGAAGAGTTCGATGTCCACTCACCGGGTGCGCCGCTGGTGGTCGAGCAAATCATTCGCCCCACCGGATTACTGGATCCGAAGATCACGCTGAAAGGACTCAAGAATCAGATCGACGACACGATCGAGCTCTGCCGCGAGCGGGTTGAGAAGCAGGAGCGTGTGCTCGTGACCACGCTCACCAAACGCACGGCCGAAGACCTCTCGGATTACCTGCGCGATGTTGGCCTAAAGGTGCGCTACTTGCACAGCGACATCGACACAATCGAACGGGTCGAGATTCTTCGATCACTTCGCGCGGGCGACTTCGACATCCTCGTCGGCATCAATCTGCTGCGCGAAGGCCTCGATCTGCCAGAGGTGTCGTTAGTCTGCATCCTCGATGCGGATAAAGAAGGCTTCCTTCGCAGCCAGACCTCCTTGATTCAAACGGCGGGTCGCGCCGCTCGTCATATCAATGGCGAGGTCGTGCTTTTTGCCGACACCGTCACGCAGAGCATGGAGGCGCTGATCTCGATTTCGGATTACCGGCGCACCAAGCAGCTGGAGTATAACGAGAAGCACGGCATCACTCCGAAGACCGTCGTGCGCGCCATCCAGGAGAGCCTCCATACGATCTTAAAGGGCCGCGAAATCGCCGCCGCCGTGGTGCAGGAAGCAGGCGGCGACTACAACCTGACGGAGCTCTTGCGCGAGCTCGAAGATGAGATGCAAACGGCATCGAAAAATCTGGAATTCGAACGCGCCGCCCTCTTGCGCGACCAGATCATGGAAGTGAAGAACGGCACCGGGATTTCGAAGATCGAGCCCAAGCGGCGGCCGGTTAGCTATTCAAAAGCTGCGCCGCGGCGCCGCGGCTCGCGAGTTTAATTGCTCGGCCTGGGTCCCGTTCCATCGGTGAAACAGGTACGTCCGCCATCGGGAAACTAATTATTTTTTGCCCGCGCCAAAAATAAGCCGGCTTTCCGCACATTGGCCGCGAACCGTTCCTGACGATAAAGTCAACAACAATTAACAAAGGGAGCGGAAATGAAACAATCGAAAAGGTTGGTTACGCTAGGGTTCGGGTTGGCGGTTCTGCTGGGGGTCATCGGCGTAGGGATCACACAAGCCGGAGCAAAACCACGCGGCGGCGGCGGCACTGCCCCAGCAACAACGTTCAGCGGACGCGCGGTCGTCGTCGACGCGACCGTTGCCGGGATGAATATCCTCGTCTCGGATACTGGTCAGCTTCCCGCTTCCGGCGGCGCGCTGGAAAACTCTCTCCTCGAGTTCGATCAGGCGGGTATCTCGGGGCGAGTGGCTCATGCGGCGACAATCGGGATGGGCGATCGCAGCCGCTCGGAAGCTTCCGTCGCGGACACAACGATCGCGGCGGCCGGACATACGGTAACGGCGAGTTTCCTGAGTTCCAGGGCAATTGCGACTTGCGGAGCGACAGGCGCTACGGCAAGCGGGAATTCAGAGCTGGCAAACCTGGTCATTGACGGCCAGGCAATCACCGTGACCGGCCAGCCAAATCAAGAGGTGACCCTGCCGCTGGGAGCCGGGACAGTGATCATCAACGAGCAGACCACAGCCCGCAAACGCAACGCCGCTGGAATAACGGTAAACGCACTTCACGTAATTTTACTCAATCCACTAGATGGTTCGACGCTGGCGGACATCATCGTCGCGTCGTCGCACGCAGACGTCACGTGCGGCAACACCCTCTGCTCTGGAGGTGACTTCATCACTGGCGGCGGTTGGATCACGACGCCTGATCGCGGCACCTTCGGCGTCGCAGGCGGTATCAAGAATGGCAGCTTCTGGGGCCATCTTACCTACATCGACCATGGCACTGGCATGAAGGTGAAGGGAACTGGCGTCACCGGCTACAGCGGGACAGGAACGTCGCGACAGATCACCGGCACCGCGGAAGTCAACGGCGTGCCTGGATCCACCTACATCGTGAACGTGACGGACAACGGCGAACCGGGACGCGCGGATATGTTCATGATTCAGCTCTCGCCAAATGGATACACCGCCGCTGGCACGCTGACCGGCGGAAATATCCAGCTGCATCAGCCCTGTAAGTAAATTCGTCCACGCGCGGTGATACCGCGCGATGTGAATCGAAAAGAGTGCCGGCGCTTCGCAAGAGGCGCCGGCATTTTACTGCCCGAGGCTTAGCTGCGCCTAATCGTCTTGCTTAACGCTTTCCTGTTTCGGAGCTGTCACGAACGGCGGCCGACGCATCTGATCAACGCAGCCGACGCGACTCCTTCCGCCGAGCCGCGGGAGATGAACTCCGCCATAAGTGGAGGTTCCCGCCTTTCGTGCGCTGCGATCGCTGAGTCTTGTAAAGCTGCTTTGCCAATGCGAGCAATCACGTCGGATGCCGAAAGCCGCCGCTAAATCTTCCAACGTCCACGCGGTCGTTGGCTCGGATGAGAGTGAAGTGAAACGCGTCGCCGCGGAGCTAGCTGCGAAGCTCGCGCCGCCTGACGCCGGTGACTTCGGCATCGAGATCATCGATGGATCAGGCGACAACGCAGAGCAAACGGCGTCGCGCGTGCGAGCTGCAATCGAGGCGTTGCAAACACTGCCCTTTTTCGGAGGTAAACTCGTCTGGCTCAAGAGCACGAACTCTCTCGGTGACACGGTGATTGGCCGCTCGGCCTCTGTGCTCGCGGCGCTCGAGGAACTCGGCGACGTGCTCTCAGCCGATCTCCCGCAGGATGTGACGTTTCTCGTCAGCGCGACGGAAGTGGATAAACGCCGCTCATTCTACAAGGCGCTGTCGAAACGCGCGGAGTTGCAGGTGATCGACAAGCTTGATGCGAGCCGCAGCGGCTGGGAAGAAGAAGCGACGGAGATCGTCCGGCGCCGCGCGAAAGCACGTGCGCTGCAATTCGAGGAAGAGGCGCTAGACCTCTTCGTCCTGCTGACTGGCGGCGATACGCGGCAGATCGAGAATGAGCTTGAGAAGATCGATCTGTTTGTCGGCGAGCAACGCAAGGTCACAGCCGACGAAGTGCGTACCCTTGTGCCGCTCTCACGCGCCGGCGTGATCTTTGAGCTCGGAAACGCGCTCGCCGCATGCGATCTCGAGCGAGCGTTGTCGCTCGTGCGCAGCCTGCTTGATCAACGCGAAACAGCAGTCGGCATCCTGCTCGTTGCGATCCTCCCGACGATTCGGAATCTGCTCCTCGCAAAGGATCTGATGGAACGCCACCGCCTCTCGCGGCCATCGGCACCCTTCTCGTTTATCGCGGCGATCAATCGCCTGCCAGCCGCCGCGACCGAACATCTGCCGCGCAAGAAAGATGGTTCACTGAACACTTACGCGCTCGGCATCGCCGCAATGTCGGCGCACCGTTTCCAGACGCCGCAGTTGATCGCAGGATTAGAAGCGTGTCTGGAAGCGAACCTGCAACTTGTCAGTAGCCAACTCGATCACGAACTGATCCTCACCGAGATCGTTGTGAAGCTGCTGGCCTGCAATTAACGCCGCTACAAAACGGTCGTGCCGTCGGCCTGATTACGCGCGATTGGCCCGATATATGGGATGTCCCAACGCACGCCGCTGAATGCTTTGATCATCGCGATCACCCAAACGATCACTGCGCCGATGTTCCAGACCGCCCAGAGGACCCACAGGATCAGGGCGAACATCCAGCCGATCGCCGGAATATGCGCGAGTACGCCGTAAAGGATGTTCCAGATAATGGTGAAGATGATCCACGCGCCGCCGAAGATGATCGATTGCATCGCGTAGAAGCGGACGAATTGATCATGCTTTTCGAGCACGTAGAAGATGATGCCGCCAATCAAGGGGATGCACGCGAGCGCTGCGGCGACATTCGAAGGCAAACCAGTTGAGCCCGCCTGCGTGCCGCTCACCGGGGTGCTTCGCGTCGGCGGAATTGGGTCAATCGGATCGGGCATGCTCATGCTTCATTTAGTGAAAGGGGAACAGGCGTTGTCAAGATTTGCCGCGTGTCGGTCGTTTTCTCTTTGCGATCGGAACGACTCTTTTAGGCTCCGTCCATGGCTGAAGACGCGGTGAAAACCGTCAGGATTGCGACCGGGAAGGCGAGCTACGACGCGCTGATCGGCGGCAAGCTTTTGTCGCGCCTCGGAAAACACCTGCGCGGTCTCGTTCAAGGACCACGCTGCGCCATTGTGGCGGATACGAACACCGGCGCGCTGTTCTCGCAGGAGGTGGAACGCAGTCTCGAAGCCGCCGGTTTCGTGCCGATCGTCGTCACAGTGCCCGCCGGCGAAAGCTCGAAGTCTCTCGAGCAAGCGGGCAGCGTTTGTGACGCGATGGCCGCGGCTGGTCTCGATCGAAGCTCCTTTGTGGTCGCGCTGGGCGGCGGAGTTGTTGGCGATCTCGCCGGTTTCGCGGCAGCGATTTATCACCGCGGCATTCCGTACGTGCAGGGGCCGACGACGCTGCTCGCGCAGGTCGACAGCTCGATCGGCGGCAAGACGGCGGTCAACACCGTCGCCGGGAAAAACTTGTTAGGCGCAGTTCACCAGCCGGTCCTGGTGGTAGCAGATACCGACACGCTGAAGACGCTGCCGCCGCGCGAGTTCAACCAGGGTTTCGCGGAGATCATCAAGCACGCGATCATTGCGGACACATCGTTGTTCAATCTGCTCGTTGAGGTCGATCTGACGGAGCTCGTGCGTCGCAACATCGAAATCAAAGCAGCAGTCGTAGCGCAGGATGAACATGACGATGCGGGTGTGCGCGCGGTGCTGAACTTCGGTCACACGGTCGGTCACGCGATCGAGCGGGCTGCTGGATACGGCGTGCTCCTGCACGGCGAGGCGATCAGCCTAGGGATCATGGCTGCCTGCGAAGTTTCGGTGCGGCGCGCCGGATTGTCCGAAGACGAGCGGCAACAGGTGTTGTCGGCACTGCGCAAGTTCCACTTACCCACACAGCTTCCGCTAGATTTCCCGCGCGCGGCGATCTTGCCGGCGGTGCTGACAGACAAGAAATTCGCGCGCGGCGAGGGGCGCTTTGTCGTAACGCCGCGGTTCGGTTCTGCCTACCTAACGAGCGATGTCACGATCGCGGACATCGAGGCCGCGATCAGCGTTTTGTAGCACGCGCCTCTTTGTAGTAATTGATCAAACCATCCACGACGCCGTCAGCGTACTCGCGGAAGATACTCGGCCGATCGATTCCATTCACGTTGCGATTCCCCTCGTAATCGCCTTCCTGAACGCGCCGGAAGACGTCGTCGCTGTTCATCACATATGGCTCGAAATAAACGACGGGGCATCGAAACAACCGAGTCGCAAGCAGATTGCGCGCGTAGACGTAGCCGGTCGTGCCGACCTTTGTGACGTTGTCGGTGGTGTATTCGTATTGCGGCAAGTGAGTGTGGCGCGCCATTGCCTCGGCCGATTTTTCCGCGAGAGGCAACTCCTCGGCGTGCGTGCGACTGAGCAGCCGATCGAGCATCTCGAACCGGACATCGTCATAGTCGAGCTCGGTCGAGGAATACGAACCGTTCACGAGTAAATGAAGATGATTATGGTCGATGAGTGTCGGATTTCTCGGATCGTCCCATGCCTCCGCGTTGAAGTGCAGGCAGAGCGTCACATCAGGTCGCAGCTTCGTGTTCACGATCTCGGCCCGATGGTGAATCTCGCTGATGCGATAGAACAATAACTCTTCCTCCCACTGCAGCGTGTGTTCCTTCTCAGGATCGGCGGGGCCGGAATATTTTTCGGGCGGTGATGCGTTACCGGCGCGCTGAAGCACTTGGGCCGCGACTTCCTTCAAGTCGTCCGGGCGTTTCGGAGTAACGGGTTCGGTCTTGTCCCGAACGAAGGAAACGAGCGCGCCCATCGCGCGTAGCTTCTCCGCCACGAGTTTCGCGACCGCTAACGTCATGTCGCCTTCCTGCACGGGCTTGCTGTCGCCGACCTGAAACCAGCGCTCCTCCATCCGCGCCCACTCCCCGCCGATGTGTCCGGGATCGAGCGCAATCTTAACGCCAGAAAGCGGCTTACCATTCTTCGCTTTCGGGAGCGAAGTTGCCGGCCGCCACGGGCGCGGAACTCGCTTTTGCGATTTTTCGTCCGCGGCGAAACGCAACGTGAAGAAGGTCTTCTCGTCGCGATCGATCAAGAATCGCGCTTCGCCAGGTTGGGCATCGATCAACTCCGGGCCCACACCGCGTGGGCAATAGATGTCGCGCAGCAGCCGCGCGAATTCATCGTGCGTGATCGTCTTTTGGTAGCGCTCGAACGCCTTCCACTTCGGCTTGTTGCCGAGCGGGCTGATATTCGGCGCAGCCAGCGCATGCCCGGTGAGAACACAAAGGAGGAATGTTGTACGAAGGAATTGCTGAAGCGGCGGGGGAAGCATCACAGTTTGGACTTCGAACTATTTACCACGATGTTCGCGCGATGCTGACGATTCTGTTTCTCGGGGACATCGTCGGCGAGCCGGGGCGGAGCGCGGTGATCAGTCGACTGCCCGAACTGAAGCGGGAGCACGCCGTCGATTTCGTGATCGTGAACGGCGAGAACGCAGCAGGCGGGCGCGGCATTACGCCGAAAATATGCATCGATCTGCTGCGCGCGGGTGCCTCAGTCGTGACTACCGGTGATCATATTTGGGATCAGAAAGAGATTGCCGGCTATTTGCCGACTGAGCCGCGTCTGCTGCGGCCGATTAATTACCCCGACGGCGCTCCCGGCGCGGGTTTGATCGTGCTCGAGACGGCGAAGGGAAAGGTCGGAGTCATTAACGTGCAGGGACGGACGTTCATGCAGCCGATTCTCGAGAATCCGTTCGAATCGATCGATCGCGCGGTGGCCGAAATGCGGGAGGAAACGCGCGTCATTTTTGTCGATGCACACGCCGAAACGACGAGCGAAAAAATCGCGCTCGGGCGCTTTCTCGACGGGCGTGTGTCTGCGGTCATCGGCACGCACACGCATGTCCAGACAGCTGACGAGCAGATCTTCCCCGGGGGCACTGCTTTCCTTTGCGATGCCGGGATGTGCGGCCCGTCGGAATCGATTCTTGGCCGTGCGATGGAGCCGATCATCCATCGATTCATGTCGAATCTGCCGGCGCAATTCCCGGTCGCGCGCGGCGACGTGCGGATCTGCGGCGCGGTCGTCGGCATTGATGAAGCGACAGGGCGCGCGCTCAGCATCACGCGCGTGAATGAACTCGTGCGTGACGCAGCACGCATCGCTAGTGAGACACAGCCTGTTTGCAGTTAAGCGCGCGCGGTCATCTCGACCGAAGCGAAGCGAAGTGGAGAGACCCCGTTGCGCTAGTACGACGTCGTTCGTATGGCCGCGGGGTCCCTCGACTTCGCTCGGGATGACGGCTTTTTGCGATGCGGTCGCTAGGTCTCGTCGGCCGCGTTGTCCGCGTCGTTCTGCGCCTCGGCTTCGGCGTCGTCTGCTTCGCTGGAGAAGCGACGCTTCCGCCGCGCCGCCGGCAATGGGGACAACGTCATCGTGATGTTACGGCCAGCCGCTTTCGGTTCCATTTCCACCTGGGACATCCCGCTGAGATCGTCCCGCACGCGATACATCAATTGCATGCCGAACTCCTGGTGCGCCATCTCTCGGCCACGAAATTGCAACTGCACGCGCACCTTGTTTCCCTTATCGAGAAACGCTTCGCCATGGCGCAATTTCGTCGTGTAATCGTGTGCATCGATGTTCACGCGGAATTTGATCTCCTTGAGCTTCGTGCCCGAGGACTTCTTCTCCTTTTCCTGCTTCGCGATGTCGTAACGGAACTTTCCGAAATCAACGATCTTGCAGACCGGCGGATTGGCCGTTGGCGCGACCTCCACCAAATCCATCCCGATGCTCTGCGCGCGCTTGAGCGCATCGGACAATTTCATGACGCCGAGCTGTTCGCTGGTGGCGCCGACGATGACCCGGACTTCGCGTGCGCGAATCCGGCCGTTTACACGAATTTGTGGTTGCAGGTTAAATCAAGCTCCAAGCCGGCAAACGAAGGGAGTGAACCGCGTCGCCGTTATCATCGTTTGTCGCACCGATTCCGGCTGGCTCGCGCCAATCCGGAACACTCCGCCCCAACGCAGCTGCGAATGGCTGCGCCGACCGGCTAACGACATGCGCCAGCCGATCGAAGTTGAGAGCAACATCGCTTCCGCCGCAAGACGAATCTGGGGGTGTCAGGGAGGTGGCGCACCGAAACGCGCAGCGTGCGCATCGTAGGCCACGAGGTCTTCGAGCATCGCATCGATCGCCGCACTGATCGGTTCCGCTTTTGCGAAGCCCGAAAAGACGGCGCGATCACCGATGGTGCTGTCCACGACAAAAGTCGGCCGCTGGTTCACCTGCATGGCGTGAAAGTCCGCGGTGCTGGCGCGAATGCGCGTCTCGATTTCCGGCGAACGCGCACGCTCGAGCAGCTTCGCGGTCTCCACGCCGGATGCCTGCGCGCCAACTTCCGCGGCGATATCCCAGTCACCGGTATTCCGGCCTTCGAGCAGACCGGCTCGCGCCAAGGCAAGCCAGACGCGTTCATCCTGCGCGCCGAACTCGCGCGCCGCTTCGGCCACAGCGTTTGGGGCGAGATATTCCGTCCAGCCGACCTGATGCCACGCCGAGTTCAGCACCACCGGCGACCGCATCATCATCGCGCTGCGACGGTAGAACCAATCCAGCTGTGCATGCGATGTCGGGAAGCCTGTCGCATCCATCAACGCGATCTTCCACTGGAACTTCGCGCATCCGGCGTAACACCGTTGTAGCTCCTGCCACGCCGGGGCCGCCCAGTGGCACCAGGAGGAGACGACGTCGATATAGTTGGTGACGGTGAGGCGCGGGGTTGCGTCGGGCATTGCGCGGTAGCGTATCAGGCCGGCGTACCGACTCAATCACCGAAGCACCGCGAGCGGCGAAGTTGCAGGGAAGCCGCGCTGCTGATATCAGCGGCCATGCTCGACATCCGCCTTGTCCGCGAACAGCCGGAACACGTGAAGATGCGACTCGCGACGCGGAACGGCGACGATGCAGCGAAAATCGACGAAGTGTTGCGGGTTGATGCCGAACGCCGCAAAGCCGAGACCTCGCTGCAGCTGCTGAACGCGGACCGTAAACGCCTCAGTAAGGAAATCGGCGGTAAACGCGCGCGTGGTGAATCTTCGGACGAACTCGAGGCTCGTGTGCGTGAAATCGGCAACGAAACCACCGCGCTGGATGCTGAGACTTCCGGTGCAGAAGAGCGGCAAAAGAGCCTGTTGCTGAACATTCCGAATTTGCCGCACGCGGCGGCGCCGATCGGCAAAGATGCGGCCGATAATCCCGTGATCCGCAGCTGGGGCGAGAAACCGCAGCTGAAAGGCGAAGTGCGGGATCACGTCGCGATCGGCGAGCGTTTGCAACTGTTCGACCTCGAACGTGCGGCGAAGTTGAGCGGCAGCGGGTTCATCTGCTTCACCGGACAAGGTGCGCGACTCGAGCGCGCGTTGATCCAGTTCATGCTCGATCTGCACACGCGGGAGCATGGCTATCTCGAGATGAGCCCGCCGTTCCTTGTTCGCCGCGAATGCATGGTCGGCACGACGCAGCTGCCGAAATTCGAGGAGGACATGTATGGGCTCGAGGGCAACCAGATGTTCCTCGCGCCGACGGCTGAAGTACCGGTGACGAATTTTCTGCGTGAGGAAATTTTAGCTGCGGCTGATTTGCCGAAGAAGTTTGTTGCCTACACGCCGTGCTTTCGCCGCGAAGCTGGCTCCGCGGGACGGGAAAATCGCGGGATTATCCGCGTCCATCAGTTCGACAAAGTCGAGCTGGTGAAGCTCACGACGCCGGAGACTTCGTACGGCGAACACGACGCTCTGACTGCCGACGCCGAACGCGTGTTGCAGTTGCTCGGTTTGCACTACCGCGTGATCGAGCTCTGCACGGGCGACCTCGGTTTTGGCTCGGCCAAAACGTACGACATCGAAGTTTGGTCGCCCGGCCAGAACAGCTACCTCGAAGTCTCGAGCTGCTCAAATTTCGAAGATTTCCAGGCGCGTCGGATGAACGCGAGATTCAAGGACACAGAAGGCAAAAATCGCTTCTGCCATACCTTGAACGGGTCTGGGTTAGCGCTGCCGCGGTTGTTCGCCGCACTCATCGAAGCAGGGCAGCAACCGGACGGTTCGGTGCAGCTACCGCTCGCGCTGCGGCCATACTTCGGCGCCGCAGAGATTCGGTAGCGCTGTGCGCAGCGCGGAACGTGTGCTAGCTTCTCAGCCGATGGAAACGCCTCAGATCACTGCCTACTTGAAGACGCATTGCGGTTGGAGCGGCGGAGTCCGCGCCGTGCTCGCGAAATACAATCTCACTTACACCGAGAAGGACATCATTCAGAACCCAGCCTTCCGCTGGGAGATGGAAACCAAAAGCGGGCAGCCCTTGTCGCCTTGCGTCGAGATCAATGGCGAAATGGTCGCGGACATCAGCGGCGAGGAGCTTGAGGAATACCTCATCGATCACAAGCTGGTGCAGCCCAGCGACGAACAACCGGCGGTGCCGATCAACGCGCCGTGCGCGACCGAGCAGCACGAGAGCCCGGTTCGTCTTCGCCTGTAGGCGAACTCGCGCGTCCGTTGGATGTGCGGCAACGCCGTGGCGGCTCGCTTGCCGCGCTATTTTTGAGTAAATTCGCCCGCTCGGCGGTCGGATCCAGCGTGCCGCCGATTACAAGATGTCGATGAAACTTTTTGCGCGCCGCGTCTCGCCGAAGAACAGCGGCGGTTCCGGTAAGAAACGGAAAGGCCGCCGGCTTGGCCTTTTCGCGGCTCTTGCAGTTCTCGCCGTCGCCCTCGTTTTTGGGCTGATCAGCTTCTATGGGATTTGGGCTCAGACGCTCGATCTCAAGACAATCAGTGAGATGCCGGAGCGGAACACCGTCTTCGACGTCGACGGCAAAATTTACAGTCGGCTCGCCGGTGCGAATCGCATCGTCGTGCCATTCAACGAAGTCTCTCCCCTCTTCATCGACGCGCTCCTCGCTCGCGAAGATTCGCGCTTTTATGATCATGGCGGCGTCGATCCACGCGGCGTGCTACGCGCGGTCTTTCGCGACATCACAACGGGTTCCGCGAAGGAAGGCGCGAGCACCATTACGCAGCAACTGGCACGTAATAGCCTGCCACTCGGCGGGCGGAATCTGCGCCGAAAGATGCTTGAAGCGATGGTGGCGCTGCGGATAGAGCGGCAGTTTACGAAAGAACAGATCCTCGAGGCGTATGTGAACCGCATTTACTTCGGCTCCGGATGCTATGGAGTCGAGTCGGCGTCGCAGGCGTATTTCGGCAAGAACGCGTCGAAGTTGAACCTTTCGGAAGCAGCGCTCCTGGCCGGGTTGATCCGCAGCCCGAATCGGTTTTCGCCACTGAAAAATCCCGAAGCAGCGGCCGATCAACGCGACGCGGTGCTCGATCGTTTAGTGGAGCTTAAGAAGGTCACCGCGAACGAGGCGAACCAGGCGAAGGCGGCGAAGGTGAACTCCAATCCTCGCCGGCTGCCGCAGATCCAGGAGAATTACGCGATGGACGCGGTGCAGCGCGATTTGAACCTCCTGCTTTCACCGGAGCAGATCGATTTCGGCGGCCTCTCGATTTACACGACGCTTGATCCGGCCGTCCAAAACTCCGCGCAGCAAGCGCTCGAAACACAGCTGAGCAAAGTGGAGCATCAGCCCGGTTTCCATCATCCAACGAAGGCGCAATATCAGCCGCCAGAAAACGGCGAAGACTCCGCCATGCCTTACCTGCAAGGGGCTGTCGTAGTCGTCGATAATGGGAGCGGAGGCGTGCGTGCACTGGTCGGTGGCCGAGATTACGGCGACAGCAAATTCAATCGCGCCCTGCCGCCGGCAAATCGACAGGTCGGTTCCTCCTTTAAACCTTTCGTATATGCGCTCGCGTTTTCGCACGGGCTGCTCCCCGGCGCTGCTATTAGCGACGGACCAATCCAACCGGGCGAGATCCGAGGCGCTGGTAATTGGACGCCCGGCAACTCCGATGGGACTTACGGCGGCATTCAACCCGCGTCGTACGGTCTCATCCAATCGCGCAACACCATGTCGGTGCGAATCGGCGACATCGTTGGGCCCGACGCCGTTCAGCAAACCGCGACAAGTCTCGGCTTAGGCGAGAAAATCCCGAATGGTCCCGCGATCTACATCGGCTCCTTCGAGACGGATCTAAAGGATCTCACGACTGCATACACCGTGTTTCCTAACGCAGGCGTTCGAAAACAGTCGTATATCATCGAGCGAATCGACGACGCGGATCACAATCCGATCTATCGCGCGGCGCATGTCTCCACCCCGGGAATCGATCCCGGCGCAGCCTGGATGACGACGCAAGTGATGGAACAAGTGCTCACTCGCGGAACAGCGGCGAGTGCCAAGTCGCTGGGCTTCAAACTTCCCGCTGCCGGCAAAACCGGAACGACCAACGACTACAAAGATGCGTGGTTTCTAGGCTACACGTCGGCGCTGACCTGCGGCGTCTGGGTTGGATTCGACCAGCCGCAGACCATCATGGCGAAGGGCTATGGCGCAGCACTGGCACTGCCGGTCTGGACGCAGGTCATGGGCAAGGCGGCGCAGCGTTATCCAGCCCAAGCATTTCAGCCGACGATGCAGCTCGCTCGCGCCACCGTTTGCGCGACCTCTAACCAGCTCGCGACAGACGGGTGCTTAGCCGCCGGAGCGGGATACGAGATCACCTTACCCGTGGATAAGGTCCCGGGAAGTGCGTGCACGATCCATGGCGGGTTCCAGACGCAGCTCGCGCAGCGGCTCGACGATTTCGGGCAGAAGGCTGAGGCGGCGCCGAGCCGTATTTTCCAAACTTTCCGTCGCTTCTTCGGACGGAAGTAGAT
>JBHENE010000021.1:0-3404 GCA_046262215.1 Chthoniobacterales bacterium
GCCGAAGCGCAGTCTTTTCGGCGGCGCGCGCAAAACGTGATCGCCTGACGAGGCGCCGCCTTTTATCTCCAACGCATTGCGTTATCATTGCGCCCCGATGAAATTCGCCTTGGCTTTCTTCGCTGCTCTCCTCGCAGCGAGCAGCGCATGCGCGCAGGTTCAGGTTGAGCTGAGGTTCGCCCGCCTCCAATACGTCGCGTATGAGCCGGTGCTGGCGACCGTCCAGATCACGAATCTCGCTGGCCGCGACATCGAATTGCATGACGAGAACGGACAACACTGGTTCGGTTTCGAAGTCACCGCCGGTGAAGGCCGCCTCCTCGCGCCGGAGATGCAAACTTCCGACCCGCCATTACGGATCGAGTCAGGCAAAACCGTCACGCGAAAAGTGAACCTGACGCCTGCCTTTCCCGTGCAGGACCTCGGCGCGTATCACGTTCGTGCAAACGTCTTCTTCCCCGACTTGAATCGCTTCTTCTACTCGCAGACGAAGGTGTTTCAGGTGACCGACGCGCGCCCGATCTGGCAGCGGACCGTTGGAATCCCGGACGGCGCACGCGGCGCCGGCGAAGTTCGCACCTACTCACTGCTGTCGAACCGCTTCCCGGATCACACCAAGCTTTACGTGCGCGTCGAGAACAAGAACACCGGCGCTGTTTACCGCACGTTTCCTCTCGGGCGCGTGATTGCCTTCGATGAGCCGCAGGCGGAGCTCGATGCGCAAAATCAACTGCATGTTCTTCATTGCGCAGCGCCCCGGACATGGGCTTACTCGCACATCGGTTTAAACGGGGAACTTCTGAGCCGGGCGACTTTCATGGAAACTAAATCGCGACCGCACCTGGCGCGGTCATCGAACGGCGCGGTCGCGGTTAAAGGTGGCATGCAAGACGCACCTGCTTCACGATCAGCGCGGCCGGGCGGCGCGAAGCTCTCCGACCGTCCCACAACCTCTCCCACGGATGACTAGATTTTTTCGACTCCCAGCTCTCCTCGCTTCGTTTGTGAGCGCGCTTCTCATCGCGCCCCAGCTTCATGCGCAATCACGCACCTTCGTGCTCGATGCGGGTCACGGCGGTTTCGATCGCGGCGGCGTGCCGGGCCAGCGCGTCGGCGAAAAAGATCTAACCCTCGATGTTGCCCGGAGGCTGCGGACGGTGCTTACAGCGCGCGGCTACCGCGTAATCATGACGCGCGACAGCGACGTCTTCGTTCCGCTGCCCACGCGTGTCGCGATCGCGAATTCGTATCGCAACGCGACGTTCGTTTCGGTTCATTTCAATTCCTCCAGCCGCGGCGGCGCGAACGGCATCGAGACCTACTACTATCGCGGTGACAGCGCTTCCCTCGCTGCGAGCATTCATCGCAACGTCGTCGCCGGCGCGCCCTCCGAAAATCGGGGTATCCGGCGACGTGGCTATTTCGTGCTGCGCAAAGCAGCGATCCCCGGGGTGCTCGTGGAATGTGGATTTCTCACGAATCCAACCGAAGCGAGCTACGCCTTGAACGGCAACTACCGGCAAAAGCTCGCAGAAGAAATCGCGCGCGGCATCGATCGCCAGCCCGCGCCGATCAATCGTCCGCTCTCTCGCGCCTCGTCCGCATCATCGGAAGTTTTGTCGCAACCGATGTCCGGCCCTGACTTCGTTCGCGCCACGCCTGGCGCATCGCGCCACGCGACTAAGCATCACCGCGGTTCTCGCAGCAGCCGGCACTCCTCTTCATCGAAAAAGAAAAAAACGAGCAGCAGCAAGTCGAAGAAAAAGAGCGGCTCGTCGCACAAAAAAAAGAAGAAGAAATCCTCAGAGGATTAAGTCGCGTGCGTTCGCGCATTGTCACTGCGGCGGAGATGCGTGATGCAGAAGCAGCCGCATTCGCAAAAGGCGCGACGCCTGAGGCACTGATGGACGAAGCCGCTGCGGGCATCGCAGCGGCCGTCTCGATGTTTTTCCCGGCGCCCGGCCATTGCATCGTGTTCGCCGGCAAGGGTAACAATGGTGGTGACGCGTTCGCCGCAGCAGAGTTGCTGCAGCGCGGCGGGTGGAGCATCGACCTACGGCTCGTGTATCCTGAAGCGGCGCTCGGCGAACTGCCGCGCAAAAAACTTGCGAGTTTGCGCAACGCTCCGCGCCCACGGAACAGCGCTGGCGAAACCACGATCGCGCTCGACGGCCTGCTCGGTGTCGGTGCCGCTCCGCCTCTGCGCGATCCCATCCGAGCGGCTTGCCGTGAGATTAATCGCCTCCGGTCTGACGCTGGCGCATACGTGTTCGCACTCGATCTGCCGACCGGCCTCGCGAGCGATTCAGGCGAGGCCGACTCCGATTGCGTCATCGCAGATTTCACGCTCACGATCGGCTTCGCCAAACGCGGACTCCTCGCAGATAGCGCGCTGAACCATGTCGGGCGAATTCGTGTCATCCCGCTCGCCGCGCTGAGTGCCGAAAGCAACACGCACAACGGCATCGTCACAGACCGCGAGACGTTGCGACATCTACTGCCGCGCCGGCAGTTTGGCGCCTACAAGAATCAATTCGGACGCGTAGGCATTGTAGCCGGATCGAAAGGGCTCACTGGCGCAGCGCTTCTGTGTTCGCTAGGCGCTTTGCGCGCGGGTGCAGGATTGGTCGAGCTGTTTGTCCCGGATGATATCTACGCGGTGATCGCGGCCAGCGCCGCGCCGGAAGTGATGGTAAAACCAATTACATCGTATGACTCGTTAGCCGAGGAACCGATCGAGGTTTGGGCTGTTGGTCCGGGCCTTGGCCAATTGCGAGCAGACGAGATCCGTCAACTGATTGAGAACACCCAGGCGCCGATGGTTCTCGACGCCAGCGCGCTGAACATGATCGCAGGAGATATGAGCGCGCTGCTGCGAACCGCAGCGCCGCGTTTACTCACGCCGCATCCGGGCGAGATGAAGCGTATCTTCCCGCACGAACCTAGGTCGCGCGCCGAAATTGCGACCGCCTTCTGCGAGAAATATCCTGCGACGCTGCTCTTCAAAGGCAGCCGCACAATCGTCGCCGAGCCGGGCCAGCCGCTCAGCTACAACCCCACTGGAAATCCAGGCATGGCGACGGGCGGAATGGGCGACGTGCTGACTGGCGTTTGCGCAGCGCTGATCGCACAAAAGCTCTCTCTCTACGACGCCGCACGTTGCGGCGCGTGGCTCTGCGGACGCGCAGCCGAGATCGCAATCTTCAACGGCAACGCGAGTGAACAATCGCTGCTGCCGTCGGATGTTCTCGACCATCTCGGCACAGCCACGAAAGAGCTGCACGCGAGCTGAGCGCACCTACTCAGGGCGCTCGATCAGCTGCTGAAATCGCGGATCGCCATGGAGGGGATCCAGACCCGGCGGTGCCTCAAATCCTGAAGCGTCATGGCTGTAAAACGTGCTC
>JBHENE010000022.1:0-7816 GCA_046262215.1 Chthoniobacterales bacterium
CCGATCGCCTCGAAGTAACGCCACGCAAAGACGAGGGACGCGGTGACCAGCAGCGACGCGAACGCGGCGAGCCCGGCGCTGATTGGATCGATGGTAAAGGCGATGCCGATGGCGATGCCGTCGCGCGGCTTCCATCCGCCAAACCAATAAACCAGCGTGTTGGCCGTAGCCGCGCGCAGGAGAAGCCAGTTCGCGACCGTTACGCCCAGCGCTGTGCAGATTGCGAGCAAATCGAGCGCGATCCGCGGGAGCAGTTTCGACATTCCGACGAGCAGCGCCGCGATGAGCAGCGGCAGTGCAACGGCGAGCGGAACGAGCTGGTCCATTCAATCGTGCATCGGCCGGAGCGCGTGCGGATCGAGCGTGCCGCGGCGTTTATGCACCTGCACGGCGAGCGCGAGGAGCAACGCCATTACCGTCGCGCCGACAACGATGTCGGTGAGGACGAGCGCGTGCCCGATAGAATCAACCGCCGGCGTGCCGGGCGGCGCTTCGCTTTTCAAAAAGATCGGCGCCACTCCGCCGGTGCGATAGCCGACCGAGAGGATGAGCAGATAAGTGGACGATTGCATGACCGCGAGGCAGACGATCATCTGGATCAAATTGCGGCTCGTGGCGATGGCATAGAGCGCGACGAGGAAGAGCCAGGCCGCGACGGCGAACGGCAGATAGCTCATTCGTTTTCGTCCGGCTCGGGTGCGCGCGTTTCCTCCAGGAATTCGATGAACAAAAGCGCGAATCCGGCGGCGACCTCGAGACCGACGGCGAAGTTGATCAGCGGAATGGTGCCGCCGGAAAACAGGTTTTCGCGGGTGCCGAGCGGGAGGACGTTTTGCAAAAAAGCGCCGCCGGCGAGCAGCGCACCGATGCCGATCACCGCATAGCTGCCGGCGCCGATCGCCTCCACGATTTCCACCCACTCTTTCGGCGTGGTTTTGCGATAGACGCGATAGCCGAAGGCGACGTAAACGAGCATCGACGCAGTGCCCAGAATTGCGCCGCCCTGAAATCCCCCGCCGGGCGAGAGGTGACCGTGCACGACCATGTATGTGCCGAATAGATTGATGAGCGCGATGAGACCGAAGCTGAGCCAGCGCACTGCATCGCTGGACGGCTCGGCCTTGCGATCCAGCGAGGGCGCCGCGGGTGCGTTCGGCGACTCGCCCTGCCGGCCGCGTAGCAAAAGAACGAGACCGGACACCGCTGCAAAAAGAATGAATTCTTCGCCCAGCGTATCGAGCCCGCGGTAGTCGAAGTTGATCGCGGTGACGACATTTGTGACCTGGCGTTCGTACGGCGCGAGGGAGTTCATCATATCGCCGTATGGTCCCGGGTATTTTCCAAATCCGGGCAGCTCGAGAAACGCGCAAGCCATCAGCAGCGCGAGACCGAGCGCACCGGTGAACAGGAGGATGAGCCGCGCGAGTGCGTTCATTTTTTGGAATTGCGAACGCTGGCGAGCGCGACGAGCAACATCAACGGAGTTGCGGCTGTGCCGACAGCGAGCTCGGAGAGCGCGACATCGCCGGCTTCGATGACGACAAACAGAATCGTCATCAGCGTTCCATAAAGAGCGAACACGAGCGCCTGACGCAGCGGATCGCGCGTGAAGACGGTGAGCGTGCCACCGGCGCCGACGAGGAGAAACATCGCGAGCTGGAGCGCGTTCATTTTTCAGCGCGAAGTTCCCCCTTCTCGCGAATGCGGACGGCGCGAGCAATCACGTGCGTGACGACGGGCGCGGTGAACAGGAGCGCGAGCGCGATCAGGATCGTTTTGAGCGCTGCCTGCGAAACGCCGCTATGCACGAGCACCGCGGTGGCGATGAAAATGGGCGGCAAAATGTTCGCTGGCGCGGAGGCGTGCAGGCGGTCGTACGGGTTCCGCATCGCGACTAATCCGAGGCAGCAAATCCATTCCACCGCCACGGCGAGCGCGAGCAAAGCAATGATGATGATGTCGCGCATCGGTCAGAGCCAGCGCTCGATGAAGTGCGCGAAGAGCAGACTCGCGGGATACGAGAGCAGCGCCAGGGTGAGCGCGATATCGAGGAAGGATGGACGATGCAGCCCGATCGCCACGAGCGTCAGCACGAGCACCGAAAGGCCAGTGGCGAATTGCAGCGCGACGAGGCAATCGGCCAGCGGCGCGCGCCAGAGAACCACGCCGCACGGAACGACCGCGAGCACGAGCACGAGCGCCGCGACAAGCCACATGTTCATAGCGGCCAATCCTGATCGCGCGCTGCTTCGCGTTGCGGGACGAGTTCGTGGATCAGCAGACGGCGGCGGTCGCAATCGACACCGAGGACGAAGCTGTTCGGCGCGAATGAAATCGCGGCGGTGACGAGCGCACAACGCGTTTTCGAAAGAGCGTGGTCGTTGCCCGGATTGAACTCCCGCTCAGCGAATCTCCCGCTGCCGCGCTGGCGAAAAGGTCGCCGGCAAATCGCGCGCAGCACTAGCAAAGAATCCGAAAGCGCGCGCAGCGGCAGCGTCGCGAGCGGCCTCCACCACGCAGCTTTCATCGCGAAGCGGGCGCCGCTTTGCGCACGCACAGCCGTGATCGCAAGCGTCGCTACTAACCCGGCGACGCCGCCGACTGCGACCTCGCCGAGGGTCACGTTTGACGCGAGAAGCAGATACACGGCGAGCAACGCCGCCCACCAGCCTGCCACGACGAAAGGTTGCCTCACGATTGATGATCGTGTCGGGCGTACGTGGCAGTCGTATTACCTACTTTTTCGCAGCGCGATCGGCCGCGGCCTCAGATGCCTGATCTTTCGGCGTTTCCGTTTTCGCAGAGGCGACTGCCCCAGTAATGGCATCGACCTGGACTTCCGTAATATTCTTTGTGCCGGTCTTCGCAATGTCGAACGACCAGATCAGCTTTCCGCTCTCGCGCTCGATTTCTTCGCTCGTGATCTTCCCTCTCGGCACCTTTGCGAGTGCGGTCTGCTCTGCTTGCGTCTTCGTTACCTTCGCTTCTTTCATGAGCTGCGCGTCGCTCTCCGCGAAGGCAGATGTGGCACTGGCAACCGCAACGGCAGTGGCGCAGCAGGCGAAAAATGATGGTTTCATATTCATGCCGAGTTCGACACGGATCGCGGGCGCTTGTTCATCGTCACTGGCCTGAGCGGTTGCTGCGAAATGTTCGTATCGGATGATCAAGCGAGCTCTTGCGAGGTGACCCAGTCGTAGGCGAAGCGGATCAGCTCCGGCGCACCCGCGAGCGCCAGCTTCTCC
Organism: Chthoniobacterales bacterium; assembly: GCA_046262215.1. GTDB lineage: Bacteria > Verrucomicrobiota > Verrucomicrobiia > Chthoniobacterales > UBA10450 > JACCTI01. Next base: position 3,246 of record JBHENE010000022.1, read on the forward strand.
TTCATGTGAGTGCGGTGGCTGTCGACCGTCTTCGGACTGAGGTGCAGACGATCGCCGATGTCTTTCGAGCTGAGTCCCTTCCCTAGCAGTGTCAGGACTTCCAGTTCACGATCACTGAGTCGGCTGATGGGCGACTCGGCCTTCCCACCGGACCCGTGAAAGTATTGGTGCATTAAGGTCTTTTGAATTCGCTCGCTGACGTAGAGCTCACCCGCAAGGACAGTGCGGATCGCCTTCATGATCCGCTCGCGCGCTTCGCGCTTCATGACGTATCCATTCGCGCCGGCGCGGAGCGCACGTTCGGCGTAGTGCTCCTCGTCGTGCATCGACAGCACAAGCACCGCGAGCTTCGGCTGCATCGCTTTGAGGTTCTTGATCAACTCGATGCCGTTCACTCCGCCCATCGTGATATCGACGATCGCGAGCTCGGGTTTGCACTTGTCGGCAACCTGCACCGCCTCCTCCGCGCTTCCGGCTTCACCGCACACCGTGAGATCGTCTTCACCTCCTAATAACTGCGCGAGCCCATCGCGCACGACCGCGTGATCGTCGACCAGCATGACGCGCGCTTTCGCGCTGACGGAATTTTTCTTCATATCGCAGGCAATGGAAACCGACAGATCACCACCGTCCCGCGCGGGTGCGCCGGTTGAACCTGAACCTCGCCGTTAATCAACCGCGCCCGGTGTTTCATGATGTTCAATCCACGACCTTGCCGGGTCGAAGCGCCCGCGGCGAAGCCTTCGCCATCATCGCGCACCGAAAGTTCGCAGCCATCCGGTAGCCTTTGGATTCTTAGAACTACACTGGAGCCCTTGCTGTGTTTCATCGCGTTCGTGATCGCTTCCTGCGCGATCCGGTAAACGTGCGTCGCGGTCGTGTTATCGTCCAAGTAGACGGGCTCTTCGCATTCGAAAGTGCAGTTCACCACCTCCGGCTGGCACATCGTTTTCACCAGCTCCTCTAATGCCGACATCAAGCCATCGCGCCGCAGCGAAACCGGCGCGATCCCGCGAGCGAGCCGATGTGCTTGGTTGATCGCCTCCTCGACCAGCTCCGATATTTTCGAGGCGCTCTCCGTATGTGGCGACCGTTCGCTGTTCAGCGATCGATGGAGGGCGACGCTGCGAAAGAGAATGCCCGTCAGGTATTGCCCCAGGCCATCATGGAGGTCCTGGCTGAAACGAGTTTGCTCGCTGTCTTTCAGTTCGAGCACTTGCTTCTCGAGCTTCTGGCGTTCGGTCATCTCCGTCTGCAAAGCGGCCGTGCGTTCGCGGACGCGTTCCTCCAACTCTTCGCGCGCACTTGTTAGTTCAGCCTCGAGCTGCCGGTGCCGTGTGATGTCAGTCACAGCGCGGATGAAACCAAGTTCCTCACCCGAGTAACTGCGCAGCCGCGCGCCTTCTGCGAAAACCCAGGTCACCGTGCCGTCGGGCCGGCAGAGGCGATACTCCTCGCGGAACACCGCGTCGCCTGCCCGCATTTGCGCCCATCGATACATGACAGAGGCGCGATCCTCAGGGTGGATCGCTTTCGTCCAGCCCTCGCCAATGGCGTGGTCGATGCTGATGCCCGCCATCTCACTCCAGCGATCGTTCGCGTAATTGCAGCGGCCGTTCGCGTCGAAGCGCATGATGCCGACTGGCGCGACCTTCGCGAGCGCGGCGAACGTGATCTCGCGCTCGTGCAGCGCTTCTTCGGTGGCTCGCGTGACGTCGGCGCGGATCATTCTCAATAATATACGTCGCTACGTCAGCAGGCGTTGTCCGGAAAGTTCTCGGGCGTTACAGCCGAAGCGTGGAGGAACGAACTGAAGCGGCCACAGCGCGTCAGGCTGTAGTGTGCGTTGTCCTCAGCGCATCGCGCGGAAACCCGGCCACACGCCTCAAGTCCGCTGAGGACAGCGGACGCTACAGCTTCGCCCGTCTGCACTCGTTACGCACCGTTCGCGCCGTTTGCCTCGTGCACGTATTCGAGAACGCGCGGGGGGATTTGCTCCAGATCCAGATGCTCGTCGCTCAACAGGTCGCCAGTCTCTCCGTGCTTCGGCTGCTCGGTCATTCGCTCATTCCGATGCGTGATCGTGCGGCCACCAGCACGGCGAATCGCATGAAGTCCGGCGCTGCCGTCCCCTTCACAGTGCAACAGCAACACGCCGATGACACGCGCGTTGTAAGCTTCTGCCGCGCTCGAGAAGAGCACGTCGATCGAAGGACGGTGCTTCGTTTTCTGGCCGTTTGCGCTGAGATTCACCTCGCCGTTCCGAATCAGTAAGTGGTGGCCATCGGCTGCGACGTAGATGCGGCGGCGGTTGATCGCCTCGCCGTGCAAAGCTTCCGCAGCACGCATGCGGCCGGGAGCGTTCAGCACGTCGGCAAGGAGAATCGGGTTCTCCGGCGTGGTATGAAGAACGACGAAAACCGAGACGTCGAGATCTGCCGGCAGCTTCCCAATGAGGTGCGCGATGGCCGCTCCGCTGCCCACCGGTGCGCCGATTACGATGATGTCGCGCATGTGCTCCTTCGCATCGTGGCGAGTGCCGCCGTTCGTTAGTCGATCATTCGTTCTTTTGCTACCCCTCCGCAAGCAACCGCCGCGAGTGCCAGCGCGCCGACCGCGAGCCAGCCGCGATGTTTGTTCGCCCAAAGCTGCGGGCTGAATCGGCTCGACCGCTTATCGAAAGTGCCATGCGCGCCGTGATCCTGTTCGGCATCGACCGGTTCCCACAAGTTGTTAGGCTGGTTCGGATCAGCCGGCTCGGAAGTTTGCTGCGCATCGACGCAGGTCGCGGCGAGATAACGATCCAGTAAGCCCGGTGCAATCTTATCGCCGACAATTGCTTCAACCGTCGGCATGCCGACGTAAACCTCGCGCCGGTTATTCTCCGCCGCGTAAACAATCGCTTCGGCCGCGACCTCAGGCTGGAAGATCGGCGGCACCGGTTGCGCTTTGCGCGGCAGCCTGCTTTTCACCCAGCCGAACTGCGGCGTATTCAGCGCGGGCATTTGCACCATTGTGACGCGCACGTTGCTCTTGTCGTGCAGCAATTCGCACCGGAGCGAATCACAAAAGCCCTGGATCGCGTGCTTCGCGGCGCAATACGCCGCCTGCAAAGGAATGCCGCGATACGCGAGGGCGGAGCCGACCTGCACGATGACGCCACGGTCGCGCGGCAGCATCCGTTTGAGCGCGGCGAGCGTGCCGTAGACATAGCCGAGATATGTCACTTCGGTCACGCGTTTGAACTCGTCAGCCGTCATCTCCTTCACAGGTGAGAAGACCGAGCACATCGCGTCGTTAATCCAGATGTCGATCGGACCAAACTTCGCCTCGATCGCCTCGGCCGCGGCTTCCACGGCAGCTGCATCAGCGACATCCGTCTGAATCGCGAGCGCTTCACCGCCGAGATCTCTGACGTCGCGCGCAGCTCCGTCGAGACCAGCCTGGCCGCGCGCGAGCAGACCGATCCGGGCGCCCTTCTTCGCGAACGCCTGCACCGTTGCGCGGCCAACGCCGGCGGATGCTCCAGTGATCACGACGACCTGCGGTTTGTTTTTGTTTTTCATAAAGAGTCCGTTGATTTATCGGCTCCGCACCTGCGCGAGGCTGGCGAAAACTTCATGACGTGCGAGCCAGACGATGACCAGCGAGATCGCTGCCGACGTAAGGCAGAGCGTGCAACCGTCGTGCACGAGCACCGGCTGGAGGATCGCTAATACCAGCGCGGTCGCACCGACCGCCGTCACGATTGCGCCATAGAGCAACACCATCCAAGGCATGGTTCGCCACCGTGCTCCGCCGCCGATCGCGCAGGTGATGATATCGGCGAGGTATCCGAGCGCCCCTAACGCCGCATCCCGCACGGGTAACATCCGCGAGATCGCGGAGTGCAGGACTTTGCGACTCCCATCGCCGAACAGCGGATCCCATACGTTCGCAACGATTCCCACCTGATAGAGCGCGAGATAGCAGGCGATCGCGAACCCGATCACCGCGAGACCGAAGATCGGCAAACGTTCTCGGAATGCAGACGGATTGAAGGTCAGGCCGGGCGGGCATTCGTCCGTGTCCATTGCATGATGTCGATGCACGGTTCTTCGCACGCGGACAACCGCTCCAGCTTTCGCCGGAGAGGTTGCGTTGCTGCGTGCCGTTGCCACCTGGTTAAGAATTTGTTGATGCTGTCTGCGATGGCGGTGACTTCCACAGCGCAGCCTGTTTGTCCGTGCTCGCTTTCACAACGTGAGCAGGAATGTCCTCTCCACATCGGAAGCATGATCGCTGCGGAGGCGATTCGCTATCGGGCATCTTTCCGCCCCGCGGCTGAGAGAATTTCGCACGGGAAGGTACGAAGGAAGCGTTCGCCGGTACGCGGTTGTCGACGCGAGCAGTGCGAAGTCCTCGTAGTCCACGGTGCGCAATGCGCGCAGCATTGCAGCTTGCGCGATCGACGCGCTTATTGAGACGCGCAGCCACCGGCGACGAGATACCCAAACAATGGAGCGCCAGCGTGCGATACACCTACGACATGACCACGACATGGAAACCACATGAGGAGCACGGAAAGCTCA